>JBPCWO010000158.1:0-9466 GCA_051009475.1 Boseongicola sp. | reverse complement strand
AATGACATTGCGGTGCATGTTGTTGCCCAGCGGTACCGAGGTCCATTCAAATCCGATGAATGCCGTGAACCGGCCCGGTTCGTTATAGCGTTCGGCGGCATCGACGATCGTTTGCCAGATCGAATTGTAGATGGGCGCGCCTGGCATGTAGTTTTGGACCAGAGCGGGTTCGACAGTGCCTTGCGAGAAGTTCGCGATTAGATCGAGCGCTGCGGCCGCCGCCTCTTCGCCGCCTTTACTCAGCGCTTTGTTCCAGCGCGCTCCTTGTTCGGTTGCGACCACGGCCGGTGCGCCCGCGAAAATATCTGAAATCATCCCCATGGCGTCCGAGTGTTCGGTCAGCACCAGCCAATCCAGTGGCCGGGCGAGACGCGCAGGCTGGCCGGAGGACGCCATCACCTGTTCACCGCGGGCGAATTGATAGGCTTCATCGGGCCCGGTGGTATTGCCAAACAGCCCAGCATCGGGCGACAGCCCGGTGTGCAGGTGCGTGTCACCCCAATAGACATTCGACGGAAATCCGCGGTTCGCGTAGGGCGAATAGGCTTTGCCGGGATAAAGCCCCGACAGCGATTCTTCGGTTGGGACGAACTGGGCGTAAGCCGGATTGGCCAGCAGTGCGATCGCCATCAAAGTATTTGAAAATTTGTACATCGAGTATTGATCCACTCTTCATGTGTTAATCGGAATGACTGCCGTATTCGTAGCAGAACCAGATCGATCGTCCACAACTGCTCTCAGCGCTCAGGATTGTTCGGCTTGCAACGGCGTTGTTCCGCTGTCCACAGCCCGGAAAAGACAGCCTTTCAAAATTCGATGCGTGGTGCCCGGGGGCGGAATCGAACCACCGACACGAGGATTTTCAGTCCACTGCTCTACCCCTGAGCTACCCGGGCACGGGATCGAAGGCTGGCTTCGTCTCAGGTCGCTGCGTTCTAAAGGTGCACCCGACCCCTGTCCAGAGCTTCCAGACAAAAAAACAGGCCTCAGATCAATGCTGTGTAGGCGGCGACTTCGGCTGTTCGTGGGCAATGAGATCCTGCTCGTCGGCAGGTTCGGCGGGGATGGCATAATTGCCCTTTAGCCAGCGACCCAAATCAACGTCTGCGCAGCGGCGCGAGCAAAATGGGCGATACTTCCGATCCGCCGTTTTTGCGCAAATTGGGCAGCTCATGAAATAGCCTCACTCAAAGGCAGACGCTCGCGTTTCCGGCTCAGCTCAAGATGCCCAAGCGGTGTCCAACCCACAAGGCTTGTTTCGATCGGATCGCGGCGAAATGCTGTGCGGAATGCTTGTTCAACCTGGCGGCGCTCTTTCTTGGGAAAGGGGGCAAGGTCAAGCACAATCTGCCCGCCAAGGCCGCGCACGCGCAGCAGTTTTGGCAACGTGCGCATCGCGGCGATGTTCGCCTTCAGACAGGCCGCAGGCGATGTATCGCGGCCGGTGTTCACGTCAACTGCCACTAGCGCGCGGGTCGGTTCGACAAAAACAAAGCCCGACCCCGGCAGGTCTGCGCGCGGGTGAGTTTGCGCCGCGATCATCTCGGACACGCCGTGCCGCTCAAAGGCACCGGCTGCGTCGTCACTCGTATCCGGCGTCGACCATTCACGCTGGGCGACTTCGGCGGCGTCGGGTCCATCAAGCAAAAGCTCCGGCGCTCCTGTCAACGCTTCGCGCATCACTTTTCGCGCCAGATCCAAAACCGCAACAGCATCGGCTTTGACAGCATCATCATCGGCGTCAGACGCAGCAGACCGAATGACCACACCGATATCGTTTTTGGTTAGACCATCAGTCAGACCGCGCAGGGCGATCCGGCGCTCTTCATCTTTGATTTCACGGGATATATTGTGCCCGGGCGCGCCAGGAGTGGCCAGCGCGAAGCGGCTTTTGAATACGATGCGACTACTGACTGGCGTCGCCTTGCCATGTTCGGCGAAAGTTGTGGCCTGCACAAACATGCCTTGCCCCTGCGCAATGCCTTTTGCTTGTCGCAAATAAACCCGGCCCTGCGGTGTATCCAACATCATGCCGCCCTGACCCTTCATCGGCCGACCCGCTTTAGCGCGGAAGATCGCCCCTGGGCGAATGCGGTCATCGGGTGGGTCAATCAGCAGATCATCGAGCTGCCCGTCGCGCAGAAACGCGGCGGCACCTTTGCCGTTAATTTGGTCAAAAACCGCCAGCGTTCCTTTCACGACCATCCCTCGTGCAAAGGATACCCGGCATCGGCAAGTAGCGTTGCGGTTTCCGCCACCGGCAAGCCCATAATGGAAGAGAACGAGCCTTGAATCCAAGGGATGAATGTTCCTGCCGGGCCTTGAATGGCATAAGCGCCCGCTTTCCCCTTCCAATCTCCACTGGCAAGATAGGCGTTAAGTTCTATGTCCGAGAGCCGTTTCATCTTCACAACACTGACCACATCGCTGAACTTTGCACCGCTGTCAGATACAACAGCAATCGCGGTGATCACACGGTGTCGTCTGCCCGCAAGCGCAAGAAGGAATTCTGCGGCCTCTTTCTCGTCTGCGGGTTTGCCAAGGATGCGCCGCCCCATTGCAACTGTGGTGTCGGCTGCCAGCACGATCTCGCCTGGTGACCTGGGCGTCGCCTCGGCTTTGCTTCGTGTCACGCGTCGGCAATAGTCGCGGGGCAGCTCGGACTTCTTCGGTGTCTCGTCGATGTCCGCCGGCAGTACCTCGTCCGGGGTGACGCCAATTTGCGCAAGCAGTTCAAGTCGGCGCGGACTGGACGAGCCGAGGATAAGTCGCGGGCGAGCGCTCGTCACGGCGCTCGCATCATTTGAAGCGATAGTTGATCCGACCTTTCGTCAGGTCGTAAGGTGTCATCTCAACCTGGACTTTGTCGCCGGCCAGAACACGGATGCGGTTCTTGCGCATCTTGCCTGCCGTATGTGCGATGATCTCATGGCCGTTTTCAAGCTCGACCCGAAATGTCGCGTTCGGCAGGAGTTCCTTCACGACACCAGGAAATTCGAGCAATTCTTCCTTGGCCATGGTCTCTCCTATATTGGGCTCAGCCTTGTGCCGAGCGTGGTTTACATGCGGTGGATAGCACGAAGATTCAAGCAGTATATCAAAGATCATCTGAGTATTGACGGAATCGCGATCACTTGGACACGAACTTGAAATCCCGTGATTCCAATCGTTTGGCCATAACTTCAAGGATGCATAACGTTGTGATGCCCGTGAACGCAATTAGGCATCCGTTTCCGTCGGTTCACCGAACCGCGCAAGCAGGCGTGCGCGAATCTGATCCCTAGACTGCCGATAACTTGCCAACTTGTCTTCTCGGGTTTCTCCAAGCCCCGTGGGGTCAAGGATCGGCCAGTATTCGACATCCAGATGGTAGTATCGCGTCAATTCAAGCGCGCGGCGTTGCGAGGCGGGCGACAATGCAACGACCAGGTCGAACCCCGACAGGTCGTCGCCCCAATCCTGCATTTCATCGAACGACCGGGAACGATGGCGCGACAATTCAATTCCCAGTTCGTCACATACAGCGATCGAGAAACCATCGATTTCCAAATCGTTGAAGACACCAGCCGACTGCACATAGGCCGTTTGGCCATAGTATTTTTTCATCATGGCCTCGGCCATGGGCGATCGCACTGCGTTGTGGTCACAGCAGAAGAGAACGGATTGTGGCAGATCAACCAATTCTCAGCCCCCGAAATGTAGAACGCAAATCAGCGTGAAAAGCCGTCGTGCAGTATCAATATCGAGGTCGGCCTTACCGTCCAGCCTTACCTGCAGCACTCGCGCGCCTTCGTTGTGTATACCCCGCCGCGCCATGTCGATGGCCTCTATCTGGCTTGGCGGCAGCTTCTTGACAGCATCGAAATAGCTTTCGCATATCTGGAAATAGTCCTTCACCACTTGCCGAAACGGCCCGAGCGAAAGGTGAAACTCTGCAGCAGGATCCTCTTTTTCGGTTTGAACATCAAATACCAGCCGACGGTCTCGGATCGCTAACAATAATCGATACGGGCCAGCAGCCACATCGCGCCCGTCGCGATCCGGAATAGCAAAACTGTTGTCTTCCAGAAGGTCAAAAACCGCGACGCGACGCTCCTGCTCAATCTCGGGCGTGGGCGGCGGTAGCGCACTATCGTCTATCTCGATATGGACGAGTCTGCTCATTCGGCATCTTCGTTCAGCTGGTCAAGCCGCGCCCGCACACTAAGTCCATGCGCCTCGAGACCTTCTGATTTCGCCAAAGTCTCGGCTGCAGGACCAATCGTCCTTAAAGCTCCGGGCGGCATGCTGGCGATGGTCGTACGTTTGAGGAAGTCCATCACCGACAATCCGGACGAAAACCGGGCCGATCGTGCTGTTGGCAGAACGTGGTTCGGCCCACCGACATAGTCGCCTATCGCTTCCGGCGTCCACTTGCCCAGGAACATCGCGCCAGCGTGACTGATACTTGCCGCAAGCGGTTCAGGATTGCCTACGCAAAGTTCCAGATGCTCTGGCGCAATATCGTCGGCAAGACCTGCGGCCTCGCCCAAATTTTGCACTGTGATCACTGCGCCGTGGTCTCGCCAGCTCGCTCCCGCTATGCTGCGCCGTTGCAGTGTTTCAAGTCGCATCTCGACCGCCGCAGCAACCGCTTGCCCAAAAACCGCATCGGTTGTGATCAGGATTGCTTGTGCGGCTTCGTCGTGTTCCGCCTGACTAAGCAAGTCCAGCGCGATCCAGTCAGGATCGTTGTCCACATCTGCAATCACGAGGATCTCTGACGGGCCAGCGATCATATCGACCCCGACCTTGCCGAAAACCCTCCGCTTGGCCGCGGCAACATAGGCGTTGCCAGGCCCGGTGATCTTGTCAACCGCGCGGATCGTTTCTGTGCCGTAGGCCAGCGCCGCTATAGCTTGTGCACCACCAAGGCGATAAACCGTTGTAATTCCGGATAAATCTGCAGCCAACAATACCAGTGGATTAACAGCACCTTCCGGCGTCGGCGTGGTCATTACCAGGCTCTGAACACCGGCGACCTTGGCCGGGATCGCATTCATCAAAACTGATGAAGGATAGGATGCCAGCCCACCCGGAACATATAGTCCGGCAGAGCTTACAGGCCCCCAACGCCAGCCCAGCGTTGCGCCGCTGGAATCGGTCCAGCTGGTGTCCTCGGGCATCTGTCGGGCGTGGTAGTCGCGGATGCGAATTGCGGCGAGCTCCAAAGCGTTTCGCTCGTCTTGATCCACGTTTGATATAGCTGCCTGAATTTCGTCTGGCGTGAACGCCATCGTTTCAGGCGTCAGGTCTAGTCCGTCGAACTTGGTCGTCAATTCGATCAGTGCCACGTCGCCGCGCGCGCGCACATCGGCGATGATACCTACCACTGCATCATCAACATCTGACGCATCCTCTCGCTTTGCACTCAGAAGTGCAGCAAAGCGATCCTCAAAATCATCGTCCGTCGTGGCGAAAAACTGCGGCATTGCAATAGTCCTTTGACGCAAACGACATAGTCGGGTGCATGGTCAGGCTCAAGCGTGGAAGGCACACTCGTTTTCTTGCATCGCCTATTGCGGGTTAATTCAGCTGCAAGACCATTAATAGATCGTCGCAAAACCCGTCGCCCGTCCGAAATGCCTGCGGTAATCGCCCGTATGTCCTGAACCCGTGACGCGCGTAGAGATCTACGGCCCGAGCGTTCGTAGCGTTTACCGAAAGTTCAATTTGAAGAATCCCGACGGCACGCGAAAACTGGATAACGTGTTCCAACATAGAATTAGCGACGCCGGTTCCGCGAAACTCAGCCGCAACGTATACCATCGCAATTTCATTGCGATGCCTTAGCCGTGATTTTGTATTTGGAATCAACCCAATAAGACCAGCCGGTACGCCATCTACAAACGCACCAAATACTTGCTCACCTTCAAGATACGATAACCATTTTGGATCAGAATAGGCCGCCCAGACATCATGGTCCGAGGCAAAACTGTCCGGATCCGTCTTTAGTGATGTGAGTCGGAGATCACGAAATATCTCCAGATCTTCCGATCCAAGCCGTCGGACAATCATTCCGGGTGGCCGGGGGCCATACCCGACGGCGCCACGTATGGCCGGGTCACGTCCTTCAATGTGACCTCCAGTGCTTCTACAGCAACCCGGATCGCTCCATCGCCCGCGAGGGTCAGAAGAAGCGATCCTGTTCCGTCTTCACCGGGCGCGAACTCAAGGGTCAAAAGCGAAAGCACGGTGTCAGAATCGCCAGGCTCTATGCCTTGACTGGCCACGGATTGCACATCTTCAAACGCCAGGACCGACTGCACTCGCTCAAAATCGCCGCTGCGTTTCTCGGCAGCGGCTTTGTCTTCCCACCGGAAGCGGTTCACCAACAGCGCGAAACGCCGGCTGCGCCAGTCCCACTGCATTTCGCTGGCCGGGAACACAGAGTCCTGCACCAAAGTTGCAATGACATTCAAGTCATCTGCATCTAGGGCCTTCAGTCTTAGTGGGTGCTCACCGCCGTCTTCAAAGCGGGCATCATCAGCCATCAGCCGCTCACTCTCTCTATCTTCGCGCCAACGGCACCCAGCTTATCTTCGACGTGTTCATAGCCCCGATCCAAATGATAAACGCGGCTGACGACGGTTTCGCCCTCTGCAGCAAGACCGGCCAGGATCAGCGAAACACTGGCGCGCAAATCGGTTGCCATCACCGGCGCACCTTTCAACTGGTCAACTCCGGTAACAGTAGCGGTGCCGCCCTGGACGTCGATATCAGCTCCCATGCGCAAGAGTTCGGGTGCGTGCATGAACCTGTTTTCAAAGATCGTTTCTTCAAGATGGCTAACCCCGTCTGCAGTACACATCAGCGCCATCATTTGCGCCTGCAAGTCGGTTGGGAATCCGGGGAATGGCTCTGTTTGCACGTCTACTGCACCGACTCGGCCATTTTTACGAGAAACCTTTAGGCCCTTTGGTGTTTCTTCGACCGACAGACCAGCCTGATCCAGTTTCTCTGCGAACGCTTTGACGAGTTCGATACGACCGCCGAGGCACTCGACTTCACCACCGCAAATAGCGGGGGCAAGCATATATGTACCTAGTTCAATTCTATCAGTGACGACGGGATGAGTCGCACCGCCAAGTCGGTCAGTTCCTTCGACTGTAATCGTTGAGGTTCCTGCACCTTCGATTTTCGCACCCATCGCGGTCAGGCAGTCGGCCAGATCAACGATCTCGGGTTCGCGCGCAGCATTGCGAATTTCGGATGTGCCTTTGGCCAAAGTAGCTGCCATCAGGACATTTTCCGTTGCGCCGACCGAGACAAACGGAAATTCAACAACCGCTCCCTTCAGGCCATTGGCGGCAGAGGCAAATACGTAGCCATCGCGCAGGTCCATTTCTGCGCCCAAAGCCTCCAGCCCTTTCAGATGAAGATCGACTGGACGCGCACCAATGGCACAACCGCCGGGCAGTGAAACTTCTGCTTTGCCGAACCTCGCGAGCATGGGCCCAAGGACCAGGATCGACGCCCGCATCTTTCGAACGATGTCATAGTCGGCTCGAAGGCTGTCTATCTCATGGGACGAAAGCGTCAGCACTTTGCCGTCTTGCAGGGACTGAACCTCGGCTCCTAACGACTGCAGCAAAAGCGTCATCGTTTGAATATCGCTGAGCCTTGGAGCGTTTGTCAGCGTTAGCGGCTCGTCTGTCAGGATCGTCGCAGGCATCAGCGTAAGACACGCATTTTTCGCCCCGGCAATCGGAATCTCTCCGCGAAGCTCTGCTCCGCCTGTTACAACTATTGAATCCATTTATTTGCCTGCCTTACTTTCGCTACCCGCCGGACCAGTGCTTGTACTTCCTTCTTCAGACTGATCTCGTGCCCGTGCCCGTGCCTGCGCTTTTCGCCGCTGGAGATTTGCCTTTAGCGCGGATTTCAACCGCTGTTCCCGCGCTTCCTTTGCGGGTGACATTGAAGCTTCTGTCGGTTTTCTGCGCATAGGGCATCTCTATCGCAGGCAAGAAATACCGTCTAGATTGCGCTTGCGTGATTTGCCGATTGCCGATATTTCGCGCGTCGTTCCAGGCTGCTGTAGCTCAGTGGTAGAGCGCACCCTTGGTAAGGGTGAGGTCGGGAGTTCAATCCTCCCCAGCAGCACCAGCCTTCATCGCTTTACTTTCCCTATTGATGTTTGTTGCGGTGAACTTGCTTAGTTTCCCGCGAATATCTTTTTGCTGTGTTGTCGAAGATAGATTCCGAGCCAGGGTGTAAATTTGCCTGGATCGTTTTCTGTTTCTTTTGTCAGATCATTTAGGTCGGACCATTCAACCTCTGATACTTCCGCTGGGTTTGGGGTAATTCTGATGGCCGACGTAACCGAGCCAACAAAAATATCCACAAGTTCGTGTTCAGTCATGCCGCCACCTACGTCGGCGCGATATTCGGCCTGATGGCGGAAGTTCAGCGGAACGCCCGTGATGCCTAATTCTTCGTCGAGCCGGCGTAGCGCACAATCGTCCGGCGGCTCGTCCCAATTTGGATGAGTGCAGCACGTGTTCGACCACAAACCGGGCGTATGATATTTCGATGCCGCCCGTTTTTGCAGCAGCACCCGGTTCCCATCCAGAAGAAAGACGCTGACTGCCTTGTGACGAAGCCCTTGAAGGTGAACGTCCATCTTCTCAGCGGGCTTAAGCTCGCCGTCGATCCAAGCTGGAATGAGATCGGCCAATCTTGAACTCCTACTGGCGCACGGAACGAAAATTCAATCACTTAGCGGCGAAATGTTTCGCGCGCGAAACATTTTATTAACAATGGGTTAACAACAACTAGGCGGCGATTGGGGGCAAGCCGGTCACCTCACCATCGCGCACCACCGCGGGATCGTAGGCTTTGCGGGCAAACACTTCGCGGATCATCGGCTCGAAGTGATCAAGCGACTTCGTGGAATAGTCGGGATCAAAAGATGACTGATCCCAGCGTTCACAAAATTCAGAGCAGACGTCAAAGCAGGGATGCTCTTTGAACCTGTCGCGTGCGTTCTCGTCCCAGCCATAGTGGTGCGCAAAGTAGATCATCTGAAATATTCCGTGGTGTTCGACAACCCAGGCTACTTCCCATCGAACAAATGGGCGGATGACTTCCGCAGAAAAGCGGTCGTGATTTTGCGGAGCAAGACCGTCGCCGATGTCATGCAAAAGAGCCCCGACAATCCAATCGATATCTGCGCCTTCAGCCTCGGCTCGTGTCGCAGTCTGCAAACCGTGTTCGAGCCGTGTAATTTTGTAGCCTTCGATAGTCGCCTCACCCTGACGTCTAAGCTCGTCAAGAATACGATCGGCAGTCATGGCCTGGTAAGCTTCTTCGTGCTTTGCCAAAAGCTCGTAGTCTTCCCTGGTTCCGTCCTTCATTTGAGTGAACGATACGGTGTCGGACATGACGCATCTCCCTGTTTTGCAAAGTTTGTGCGCATCGCGCA
>JBPCWO010000157.1:0-5780 GCA_051009475.1 Boseongicola sp. | reverse complement strand
GTGAATGACCATAGCTTTCGCCGCCGCCGGGGATCGGTCCGATCGCGCAGGCGGAAACGATAAAGCATGTGTTTTCAATTGCCCGGGCGCGATTTAATACGTGCCAATGCGCCTCGCCCGTAATTTTGGTGAACGCAGATGGGCAACAGATCAGTTCCGCACCGGCCTGCGCAAGATCTCGGAAAAGACCCGGAAACCGCAGGTCATAGCAGATCGTATGGCCTATCTTGCCGAACTTCGTATCGTGGACAACTGCGCGCGTCCCTGGCTCAACAGTATCGCTTTCCCGATAGACAGCTCCGTCCGCCAGATCGACGTCAAACAAGTGGATCTTATCGTAGCGGCCCACGATATGGCCGCGGTCGTCGATCATGAACCCGCGATTGATGAACCGTCCTTCAGGCCCATCGACTGCGATGGAGCCAAGGTTAACCCAAACACTTCGCTCCGCGGCAAAAGTCTGAAAGGCCGCCAGAACGGGGTGCGATGTTTCAGGTGCCGACGGCGGGCGAATGCGTTGCCCGTCCGAAGCAAGACCACCGCAATACTCCGGCAAAAAGATTATGTCCGCACCTGCGCCTGCCGCAGCGTCGGCTAGCGGCATGGCCTCGGCAATTGCCGAAATCATGTCTGGCATTGGCCGGGTTTGCAGGCAGGCGATATGGAGCAGTCGCGACATCAGAATTTCATGTAGGCCTTTCTGAGCGTCACCAGGGGATGGCGGTCGGACATCTGAAACTTCAACAACAGCTCGCGCGCAATCATGTCGCGGTCCTGTTGGTTGTCCGGCAATTCGATACTGTCGGGTATCCTTACCCAGCCGTTGTTATTGCGGTCAAAGACGGCTGGCTTGCCTTCTTCGTACCCCATGTGGATGTCTTCGAGCCAATTCAGATCGTCCCAACCCATGACCTCCATGTATTTCGTCAAAAATGGCGTAATACGGTCATAGTCGGGGACCAGATTCACATCGTAGCGATAGCCAATGTGCTGACCGATCTCTTTTTCGCGTTCCGATCCAAGACCGTCCGCATCTTTCACAAATTGATCGACGTCCGTAATTTCGGACCCGCGATACTGTGTTCCAGCCATATCTCAAGTCCTCTCTTACAGGTGGTGGTAGTCTTCGACACCAACCGTGTGGCTGGTGCCGGCAAGCGGAACACCGGCCATGGCGCTCGCTTCCATTGTGAGTGCGGCCAGATCTTCCGGCTCGAGCGAATGCAGATTCGTCTTGCCGCAGGCACGGGCAAAAAGCTGTGCTTCGATCGTGAGTGTGTGCAGGAAATTATAGACCCGCTCGGCGGCCGCATCCGGATCTAGACGCTGGCGCAGAACTGGGTCCTGCGTCGCAACGCCGACCGGGCACCGGCCCGTGTGGCAGTGATAGCAATAGCCCGGCTCGGCGCCGATCTCTTCCGGGAAGTTTGCTTCCGGGATGTCCTTGTTGCAATTCAGCGCCATCATGACCGAATGACCAAGCGCGATGGCGTCTGCACCCAAGGCAATTGCCTTGGCAACGTCAGCGCCGTTCCGGATTCCTCCTGCGTAAACGAGACTGATTTCGCCACGCTTACCAAGATCGTCGATCGCTTTTCGCGCCTGACGGATCGCCGCCATGCCCGGAACACCGGTGTCTTCGGTGGCAAGGTGAGGACCAGCCCCAGTGCCGCCTTCCATGCCGTCGATATATATCGAGTCCGGATCGCACTTCACCGCCATCCGGACGTCGTCGTAGACGCGAGATGCGCCCAACTTCAGCTGGATCGGGATTTGCCCATCGGTCGCCTCGCGGATCTCAAGGATTTTCAACGCCAGGTCGTCCGGGCCGAGCCAGTCAGGGTGCCGTGCCGGCGACCGCTGGTCGATACCGGCTGGTAGCGAGCGCATCTCTGCAACCTGGTCAGTGACTTTTTGACCCATTAGGTGACCGCCAAGGCCGACTTTGCAGCCCTGCCCTATGAAGAACTCGCAGCCGTCAGCCAGAACAAGATGGTTCGGGTTGAAGCCATAACGCGACTGAATGCACTGGTAGAACCATTTTGAGCTATAGCGGCGCTCGTCAGGGAGCATCCCGCCCTCGCCCGAACACGTCGCTGTTCCGGCCATGGTCGCCCCGCGAGCCAATGCGGTTTTTGCCTCGTAAGACAGGGCACCAAAACTCATGCCAGTGACGTATACCGGGATATCCAACTCTAGCGGCACCTTGGCGCGCGGACCAATGATCGTCTTGGTTTCACATTTCTCGCGATAGCCTTCGATCACGAAACGCGTCAGTGTGCCGGGCAGAAACGTCAGATCGTCCCAGTGCGGGATTTTCTTGAAAAGCGAGAAGCCGCGCATCCGATAGCGGCCAAGCTCGGACTTGATGTGAATGTCATCCATGACATGGGGCGGAAAGATAAAGCTGTCCCCAATCCGGTTTACGTCCCGCGCCAAAGCGGGTTTTTTTGGCATGTCTCCGTCAGCCATTTTCTTTTCCTTTCAGCGCGTTAGAGAATAAGTTTCTTCTCGTTTGGTTCCAGATTGTCATAATTCCAGAGCATCCGGCCCGCGACAATCTTGGTGAAATGATCAACGCCTTTGTCCGGCATCAGACCGTATTGCGTCAGTTTCCGAGTGAGCCAGGCCTTATCGAGATCGCTCAGTTCTTCCGGAACGGCATCGACGCCGAGCGACTGAATCTCGCCGCCAACATAGATCGTGCCGTCATACATCGAGTCGCCGAGATTCTTGCCGGCATTGCCGCACACAACCATCCGACCTCTCTGCATCATGAACCCCGAAAGCGCACCAGTGTCGCCACCAACAAGGATCGTGCCGCCCTTTTGGTCAATGCCGGTGCGCGAGCCGACCGAGCCGCGGCAGACCAGGTCGCCGCCACGGATCGCCGCGCCGAAGGTCGACCCGGCGTTCTTTTCGATGACCACCGTTCCTGACATCATGTTTTCGCCGCAAGACCAGCCGACCCGACCTGTGACACGCACGTTCGGTCCATCGATCAGTCCGATTGCAAAATAGCCGGTGGAGCCTTCGATGATCAGGTTCAGACGGCTTAGAATGCCAACACCCAGAGAATGCATGCCGCGTGGGTTTTGTAACACGATCGTGCCATAGCCTTCGGCCATCAAGTCCCGGATTTTGCGATTGACTTCCGTTGTCGTCAGACCATCACAATCCACTTCGGTCCGTTTGTTGAAATCAACATCCGGCGCCCAAGGATAGGTGAACCGCTCGCCCGCGTCTGGGTCAAACTCAAGATAAAGCGATTTGCCCGTCAGTTGTTCGGTCCGCATTCCAAGTGCTGTTACACGCTCTTCCTGCGTCATTGCCTTTAGTTCGGCATCACTCACGCTTGCCATACGCGGACCTCCTCATCGTAGGGATCGGTAGTGTCAATTTCCTCGGGAAGGATCGCGCGGATTGCGACCTCTTCCGAGGCCATGGCAATCAGGTCGTCGCTTTCATAAAGCACCAGCGGTTTTGCCGCCATCGTGTCTTTGGCCATGCCCAGCTGGTCTTTGGTGCAGACCAGATAGGTGAACACGCCGTCAATTTCTTGGATCGACCGAGTCAGGCTTTCTTCAAGGGTGACACCGTTAGCTAGATTGTGGGCCGTGTAGACGGCCAAGAGCTCGCTGTCGCAATTCGACATGAACCGATGACCTTTGCGCTCCATCTCGCGGCGCATCATCCAATAGTTCGTGATCTGGCCGTTATGAACGACGCTGACGTCGTTATAAGGGAACGCCCAGTATGGGTGCGCCGATTTGATATCGACGTCCGATTCCGTCGCCATGCGGGTGTGGCCGATGCCATGCGTGCCCTCAAAATCGCCCAGACCATAAGCTTCGGCCACCTCGGCGGCGTCGCCCAAGTCTTTGATCAACTCAAGGCCGTTGCCCATGGACAGGATCTCGACGTCTTCGATTTCCTCGATGTGCGCCGCCATATCGCCGGTATCTCCGTCATGACTCACGAGATAGCGCAGCGCATAGGGCCGAACGCGATCCTTGGATTTCACGGTCGCGCCATGCTCGGCCAAGATCTCGTCAACCTTTTCGATCCGCTCGTCCAGCACCGCGTGGATGCCGCGACCGCGGGCCATATCTTCGGCCTCAGCAATTTTCAGACGCATGATGTAATCACCGTCGCTTGCATCGCCATAAACCGCGTAGCCGGTCGAATCCGGACCGCGGTGTTTCAGGGCCTGAAGCATTGCGGTCATCTCGCCGCCAACGTTCGAATTCTTGCCCTTATGAATTATTCCAGCAATTCCGCACATTTACGAAGCGCCTCCTCCTGACATTCAGTGACAAGGCGCTTTTGCCGCCCTGTATTATTCTTGATATTTGGGCGCGCCTTTAGGGCAGGCACTCCATATACGTATCGTTGTCCCACTCGGTGACGGTCGCCATGAAGCGGGCGTATTCGTCGTGCTTGTATTCGTGATACAGACGATACATTTCGCCTGGCAGACCACGGCGAACAACTTCGCTGCCTTCAAGATGTTCCAGAGCTTCGCCCAGTGACATCGGCAGCTTCTTGACTTGTTTTCCGGCCTTGATCGCCTCGTAGATGTTGCGCTCTTCCGGCTCGCCAGGGTCTAGTTTGTTGTCGATGCCATCGTCCATAGCGGCCAGCAGGGTCGAACCCATCAGATACGGGTTCACCATTGAATCGACCGAGCGATATTCAAACCGACCCGGTGCCGAAACCCGAAGGCCGGTGGTGCGGTTTTGAAAGCCCCAGTCGGCAAAGACTGGCGCCCAGAACCCTGTGTCCCAAAGTCGGCGATACGAATTCACGGTGGACGACCCGATCGCAGTTAATGCCTGCAGGTGGTGCACCACGCCGCCGATCGCAACGAGCCCTTCCTTGCCCGGCATCTGCGGATCGTCGTCGTCAGGCATGAAGGTGTTCTCACCGCCTTTGACGTACATATAGTTGTCGGGCATGCCCGGCAGGTCGTCGGGGTCATTGCCACACTTGACAAGCTCATCATCGCCGCCGCGCCAAAGGCTCATGTTGTGATGACAGCCCGAAGCCGACACGCCCTCAAACGGTTTGGTCATGAAGCAGGCGAAGATACCGTTTTCGCGCGCGACCTGCGCACAAATCTGACGATACGTGGTCAGACGGTCCGCATTGCGCAGCACGTCGTCGAACATCCAGTTCAACTCCAACTGCCCTGGCGCATCCTCGTGGTCGCCTTGGATCATATCCAGGCCCATTTTGCGGGCATAGCGGATCACCTGCATCGACACCGGACGCAGCGATTCAAATTGGTCGATGTGATAGCAATAGGGCTTGGAATAGCCGTCCTTCGGCTTACCGTTCTCATCAAACTTCAGCCACATCATCTCTGGCTCGGTCCCAATCCGCAGGCGGGTTCCGTGCTTCTTCTCAAAGTCTTCGTGCATCCGGCGCAAATTACCGCGCCCGTCAGACGTCAGATAGCCGCCCGGGTTTTCTTTTTCTTCGCGATTTCTGAACAGCGTCGAATACATCCGACCAATCTGCGGCGCCCAAGGCAGTTGCATGAATGTTTCAGGCTCAGGAATGCCAACCAGTTCGGCGGCTTCCGGGCCATATCCCAGATAGTTGCCAGCGCGATCGGTGAAAAGGTTCATGGTCGCGCCGTAAACGAGCTGAAAGCCCTTTTTGGCCACGGTTTCCCAATGGTCGGCCGGGATGCCCTTGCCCATAATCTTGCCGGTCACAGAAACGAATTGCAGATAGAGATACTCGATCCCCATCCTGTCGATCATCTCGCGGAC
>JBPCWO010000156.1:0-4357 GCA_051009475.1 Boseongicola sp. | reverse complement strand
GCAATATGTCGTGCATCGTGTCAGACGGCTTCCCGATCCCGCGCACAAGATCGCACGAGGAATTGGTGCTGGCGTCTTTACTTGCTTTACGCCGTTTTTCGGTCTGCATTTTCTGGTCGCGGCAGGGATCGCCTGGGTTATTCGCGGAAACATGATGGCCGCGCTACTGGCAACTTTTGTGGGCAACCCGATAACGTTTCCGTTCATTGCTGCCATATCAATGGAGCTGGGGACTTGGGTCCGTGGTCGCCAACCGGTACCGCTGCCCGAAGTTGTAGCCGCATTCTCGGACGGCGCGCTGGAGTTTTGGCAGAACCTCATGGCGATGTTTACTGCCGCGCCGACAAACTGGGGCAATCTCGCCGGTTTCTTTGACACCTTTTTCCTGACCTACCTGGTGGGTGGCATTTTGCCGGGTTTCGCGACCGCCATCGCTTTTTACATTCTTTCGAACCCCGTTTTGAATGCGTATCAGAAGGCGCGCGTCATGCGGCTAAAAAGACGTTTTGCGAAAAAGCGCGAAAAGGTGGAAAAATTGCGGGCGTCACAACTTAGCGCCAGCACGATCAGCAGCGATCAGACGGCCGCAGAGTAGATTGACGCGCTTGCCCTGATCGTATTGCCGTGCGACGTGAAGCGTATGGCAAAAAAAGCAGCTAGCAGTAAGAAATCGCCAAAGAAAGCAGTGGGGAAAGTGCGGCCAAAGCGAATCTTGGCGCGCGCACTAATTTCGTTTGCCGGTGCGATTGTTATTAGTGTCGGCCTGTATTCGGTCATTCCGCCGCCGACAACGCCGTATGTCTTAAGCGAGGGGCTTCGTTTGGGTGGCCTTCGCCGTGTCTGGGTTCCAATCAACGCTATTAGTCCCGTGGCGGTCCGTTCTGTCATCGCCGCCGAAGACGCAAATTTTTGCCTGCACTGGGGCTTTGATATGGCGCAGCTTCGGGTCGCAATTTCTGAAGGTGCGGACCGTGGTGCATCAACATTGACACAACAAATGGTCAAGAATGTCTGGCTGTGGCAAGGGCGGAGCTGGCCGCGAAAGGCACTGGAAGCGGTGATGACCCCAGTGGTCGAGGCGCTGTGGACGAAGCGCCGGATTGCCGAGGTTTATCTGAATGTCGTCGAATTTGATGAGGGCGTGTTCGGAATTGAAGCGGCAGCGCAACATCACTTTGGGATTCCTGCGAGTGCGCTGACGGCTCGACAAGCCGGATTGCTGGCCGCTGTGCTGCCGAATCCGAAAGAACGACAGGCAATTAATCCTTCTAGTTTTGTTGATCGGCGTGCGCGGGCGATTGCCGACGGCGCTGCAACGATTCGCGCCGATGGCCGCGCATCTTGTTTCGAGGATTGATTCGCCACAGGTATTCAGTGCATTCAGGCGCAAATCAGAGGTTCTGGCATGGTCCGCCTATTCCACGTTCCGCTTTCGCCATTTTGCCGTAAGGTCCGACTAAGCTTGGCCGAGAAGCGACTCGAAGTTGAATTAGTCGAAGAACGTTACTGGGAGCGTGACGCTGACTTTCTGCGCCGTAATCCGGCCGGAAAAGTTCCGGTGCTTAAAATCGATGAGCTGACGCTTTCTGAGAGTGCGGCGATTTGTGAATTTATTGAGGAGCGTTACCCGGATCCGCCTTTAATGCCCAAAGAGCCCGCCGAGCGACACGAAGTCAGACGCCTTGTCGGATGGTTTGACGATAAGTTTCATACCGAAGTGACCTCGAAACTACTTTACGAGAGGGTGAACAAGAAGATCACCAACGAAGGTTATCCCGACAGCAAGAACGTCAAAGCAGGCGCGCGCGCGATTAAAATGCATCTCGACTATATGGGTTGGCTGTTGGACCAACGGCGATGGTTGGCGGGAAACAACTTGAGCCTTGCCGATTTCGCCGCTGCTGCGCATCTGTCGGCGCTGGATTACATTTCGGATGTCGACTGGAACGAGTTCTCGGCAGTGCGCGAGTGGTACGCGCGCATAAAATCACGTCCAGCCTTTCGAAGCCTGCTTGCGGATGCGGTGCCAGGATTTCCGCCGCCTGAACATTATGCCGATCTCGATTTCTAAAATGGCGCTTGGCGCTTCTCGACCTCATGCGGACTTTTGCTGCACACCTCAGATTACTTGATCATGTCGGGAACCCTAAAAACGCGTCTGATCGAAACCGCCCGAAATGAAGGATTCGCAGACACCCGGATCTGTGCGCCCAACGCAGTGTCCGAAGTTCCGGAACGTCTGGCTGAGTACTTAGGTACAGGGCGGCACGG
This sequence comes from Boseongicola sp., assembly GCA_051009475.1. Classification (GTDB taxonomy): domain Bacteria; phylum Pseudomonadota; class Alphaproteobacteria; order Rhodobacterales; family Rhodobacteraceae; genus CAXMNX01. The sequence continues at coordinate 2,086 of JBPCWO010000156.1, read as the reverse complement.
ACAAATGAAGTGGCTTGCAAACCGAGCAAATTGGCGCGGCGATCCTTCTAAGCTTTGGCCTGAAGCCCGATCGATTATCATGCTTGCCGAGCCTTACACTCCCGATCACGATCCGATGCAGGACCTGGACCGCAAAAATTGCGGCACCATTTCAGTCTATGCGCGGAACAAGGATTACCACGATGTCTTGAAAAAACGCCTGAAACAGGTGGCGCGTTGGCTGGTGGCTGAGGAAGGTTGCGAAGTTAAAGTATTTGTGGACACGGCACCTGTTCCGGAAAAACCGCTGGGTCAGGCAGCGGGACTAGGATGGCAGGGCAAACACACAAACCTTCTGAGTCGCGAGTTAGGGAACTGGTTTTTTCTAGGCGCGATTTTTACGACCACCGAGCTGGCGCCCGACACCCCGGAAACCGACCATTGCGGAACCTGCCGCAAGTGTCTGGACATCTGCCCGACCGACGCATTTCCCGCTCCGTACCAGTTGGATGCGCGGCTTTGTATCTCGTACCTGACGATCGAGCACAAAGGTCCAGTTGATCCCGAGCTCAGGCCGAAAATGGGAAACCGAATTTTTGGCTGTGATGATTGTTTGGCAGTTTGCCCCTGGAACAAATTTGCCAAAGCCGGGCGCGATGCACGCTATGCGGCCCGTTCCGATCTGAACGAACCTCGGCTATCGGAACTTGCGGGGTTGGACGACGCGGCATTCAGACAGAAATTTTCGGGTTCGCCGATCAAGCGAATTGGTCGGAATAGCTTTGTTCGCAACGTGCTTTATGCAATCGGAAACTCCGATGATTCCGCGCTTGCGCATTCGGCAGTCGCTTTGTTGAATGACCCTGACCCCACTGTTCGTGACGCGGCCGATTGGGCCGTTCGCCGGCTAAACTCACGCTGACCTTGCACCCAAACGCCGGGTTGATAGGGAGACGCATGGGCCGAGCAACTGCAAACGTATATCGCGCAATTGCGCTGAAAGTGATTTCGGTCCTGCTTTTTGTTTTCATGGCGACAATGATCAAAGCGGCTTCGAAGGATGTTCCGCCAGGCGAGGCAGTTTTCTTTCGATCCTTCTTCGCACTCCCCGTGATCTTGATTTGGCTGTTGGGAAGGGGCGAGTCTATTGCCAAATTGCGTCCAGTGAACCCGATAGGGCATCTTTGGCGTGGTCTGATCGGGTCAACCGCGATGGGCTTGAGCTTTGCGGGCCTTGCTATCCTACCGCTTTATGAAGTTAAGGCGATTCAGTACGCAATGCCGCTATTTGTGGTCGTTCTCGCCGCGATAATTTTGGGCGAAACCGTCCGAAAAGTACGTTTAACGGCCGTCGGTTTGGGGATGGTCGGGGTATTGATAATTCTTTGGCCAAGGCTGTCGGCTTTTTCGAGTGGCGACGTTGATCTCAGCTTGGCCATTGGGGCTCTGATCGTTCTCACAGGGTCGTTTTGCGCGGCGATGGCGCAAGTTTTTGTTCGAAAACTCGTTGATACCGAAGAGACCGCGGCAATTGTTTTCTGGTTTTCAGTCACGGCGAGTTTGCTGTCGCTACTAACAGTGCCGTTTGGCTGGCGTATGCCATCTGTAGAAGCGTTGATTTGGCTTGTCGGAGCGGGGCTAGTTGGCGGCACCGGTCAGATATTCCTGACCAGCGCGTATCGATACGCCGACGCATCGGTTGTGGCGCCTTTTGAATATGCGTCAATGTTGTTTGCCGCCGGAATCGGATTTGTCGTTTTCGATGAAGTGCCGACACAGATGATGTTATTTGGGGCAGCGATAGTGATTCTTGCTGGGCTGTTGATCATATTGCGAGAGCACCAGCTTAACATTAGGCGCGGCAAGGCGCGGCGACACGTCACAAAATATGGGTAAAGTAGCCGTAGATTTACTTAATATTTGGTAAGAATGTTAAGTCATCTCTGAGATAAATCCGGTGCAAATGGGGCCATTCTGCCTTATTTTTGCCGCTAGCGGCGTGAACAATAGGAATTATGGTTCCGCTCGATTTTACATTCGTGCTGATCTTGTACCTTGCCATCGTTAACGCGATGACGCTTGCCGTGGCCGGTTTCGACAAGATGGC
>JBPCWO010000155.1:0-5787 GCA_051009475.1 Boseongicola sp. | reverse complement strand
TGGGGCTGACCGTTCGCGCCGGGGTCGCCGACACCGTGGGCGCGGCCTGGGCCCTGGCGCGGTTCGCGGGACAGGGGGGCGACACGAGTGGGCGCTCTGGCGACGACATCAACCAAGAAGCTTATGCAACCCGAACACGCGCGGCAAAACGGCGGCATTGGGAACGCGGCGGGCCAGCACCTGTCGGGGCCATGCCGATGAACCACGCGGCACGGATCGCCGCGTCCGGTCAGATGCGGACGGTTCTGGCACCGCTGCCGGTTGCCGCACTCAGGTTGGATAGCGATACGGTTGCGACGCTGGCGCGGCTGGGGCTCAGGCAGGTCGGTGATTTGGCCGGCCAGCCGCGCGCGGCGCTTGCGCGCCGTTTCGGGCGTCATTTGGTGCAGCGGCTGGACCAGGCACTTGGGATCGAACCCGAGCCGGTCAGCCCCGCTCGACCGCCAGCACATTTTGCAGTGCGACTGACGCTGCCCGAACCCATCGGTCTTGAAAGCGACATCGTCGCAGCGCTTGATCGATTGTTGCCGACGCTTTCGGAGAAGCTGGCCAAGGCCAATCGGGGCGTGCGCCGGGTACGGATGGAATGTCACCGAAGCGATCACACAATGCAGGCGGTCGAGGTGGGTCTGGCGCGTCCCTCGGCCGCACCTGACCGGATCCGGCCGCTTCTTATGATGAAAACCGGCGATATCGACGCGGGCTTCGGGATCGACCGTGTTCGGCTGATTGCGGTGGTGACGGAACCAACTTATGCGCACCAACATCGCGGTCATGCGGAAGCCGCCGCTGACGGCGCTGCGCGGTTGACCGGTAACGTCGCGATGGACGATTTGATTGGTCGGATCGGTGCGCGGATCGGGCTTGAGACAGTTACCCGACTACACCCGGCGGACAGCCATATCCCGGAAAAGACCTCGAGTGTGGTTGCCGCAGCCTGGGCGGAACCAGCAAAGGCCTGGCCACGACCGCGCGGCCCACGCCCGGTCGAGATTTGGCGGCCCGAGATCGTATCGGCCGATGAAACTCCGCATCTGCCAGCGCGCTTTCGATGGCGTGGTCGCGATTTCGAGACCCGGGCAGGGATTGGCCCCGAGCGCATCTCGCCGGAATGGTGGCTTGACGAGCCGGACTGGCGTACCGGGGTGCGGGATTACTGGCGGGTGACGACACGCTCGGGCGAGCGGCTCTGGCTTTACTTTGCGCACGGGGGAACGATGTCGCAGGGCTGGTTCTGTCACGGTAATTTCTGCTGAAAGAACACTCCGAAACACAAAGGAGCCGGCATTACCGGAACAACCTCACGAATGCGTGAAGATACGTGAAGGCGCGTGAGCAGGAGTGCCGAAATTGTAACTCTGTTTCAAGGAGTTGGCATTCAAGCACAGTGTCGTGATGCCAATTGCCAGACTGCGCTCTGGAACGCATCTTAGGCGCAGTCGGGCGAACGGAGAATTTAATGGCGGGACGGTATAAAAGCGATCTGAACTGGTCGGACGTAACCCCGAAAGAAGCATGGCTAAACCGTCGCCAAATCATGGTGGGTGCGGGTGCGTTGGCCGCCGGATCAATCGCGGGTCCCGCAATGGCGAAACTTGGCGCAAAAAAGACCGACTATGGTCAGGGTCTCGAGCTCAATAGCCTGGAGCACATCACGACTTACAATAACTTCTATGAATTCGGCACCGGCAAAGAAGACCCTAAACAAAACGCCCATAAATTGACCACCGACCCCTGGACCGTCACCGTAGATGGTTTGGTCGACAAACCCGGCGACTACAGTTTTGATGATCTTCTGCAAGGCGTAACACTGGAAGAGCGGATTTATCGTCTTCGTTGCGTCGAGCGGTGGTCAATGGTTGTGCCGTGGGTCGGATTTGAACTGGCTGACTTTTTGAACCGCGTTGGTGTGCAGCCCGGCGCGAAATACGTGGCCTTCGAGACAGCGCTTCGACCCGATGAGATGCCGGGCATTCGCTATCCGGTGATCGAATGGCCCTATGTTGAAGGATTGCGACTGGATGAGGCAATGCATCCGCTGACAATCCTTGCTACGGGTGTCTACGACGAACCAATGCCGAAGCAGAATGGTGCGCCAGTTCGATTGGTCGTGCCTTGGAAGTATGGCTACAAATCTATCAAATCCATTGTCCGGATATCGCTTGTAGATAAACAACCTGCGACGGCTTGGAATACCTACAGTGAGCATGAGTATGGATTCTACTCTAATGTAAATCCTGACCGCGATCATCCTCGCTGGAGCCAGCAATATGAGCGTCGGATCGGTGGCGGGCTGTTCGCCAAGCAAATGCCGACCCAGTTGTTCAATGGGTATGAAGAAGAGGTCGCCTCGCTTTACGACGGTATGGACCTGATCGAGTTTCATTGAATTATGGATGTGGCAACCGGAATGATTTTGGCGTCTGAATTGACGTGCCCCGAATGCGGCGCGGTTACGGAAGGCGAGATGCCTACGAATGCGTGTCAGTTTTTCTTTGATTGCCCGGCTTGCCATACTGTTCTGCGTCCCAAGGCCGGAGATTGCTGTGTGTGGTGTTCGTTTGGGACTATACCATGTCCACCCGTGCAAAGTGGAAATGGGTGTTGCGATTGACGCTTGCGCAAAGAGTAAATCTGGTCCTTTCGAAAGTGCCAACATGGCCAATTTACGCATTAGGCGCATTGCCACCGCTTTGGTTTCTTTACCTTGGACTCACAGGTGGACTAGGAGCAGAGCCCATAAAGGCGCTGGAGCACAAACTTGGTGAACTCGCCCTTCAGGTGTTCATAGTTGTGCTTGCCGTAACTCCGCTTCGCAACTGGACTGGCGTAAATCTGGTCAAGTTTCGGCGCGCCGTCGGGCTTCTGACTTTTTACTATGTCGCTTGCCACCTGCTGGTTTGGCTTGTCCTCGATGTTCAAATCCTGAGCCAAATCTGGGCAGATATTGTTAAACGTCCCTACATCACCATCGGGATGCTTGCGTTTACACTCATGATCCCGCTTGCCGTGACATCGAACAATCTGTCGATCCGCAAAATGGGACCGAAAGGTTGGCGACGGTTGCATCAATTGACATATGCCGCAGCGATGCTTGGGGCTATTCACTTCGTGATGCTCGCCAAAGGATTTCAAATCGAGCCGCTAGTATACCTTGGGATTGTTGTTTCGCTGCTGGCCTTGCGATTGCAGTTGCCACGGCGCGCCGCAGCCTGACGAATTCGCTTTCGTCTGCAAGCGGCACTGATAGTGTCCTCCGAATGGAAAAGGTTAGTGTTCGCGCGGCGACGTTTTTGATCATGTCATTATTCTGCCTGCAGCCGATGGTTATCGGCAGCTGGCTGGCATTGATACCGCACGTCAAGGAAACGATCGGACTGTCAAAGTCTGAATTGGCAGTCGCGCTGCTTGGGATGCCATCTGCCCTGTTAGTCGCGTTGCAAATCGCGGGGCGAACAGTTGCGCGGTTCGGCGTACGCCGGCTTTTTCTTTATGCGTTTCCTTTGCAGGCCATCGCGTCCTTGTTTCCTATTCTGGCGCCTAGCCAGATATGGCTATTTGTGGGTTTGGCCGTATTTGGGTCCGCTGTCGCCTTCATGGAAGTTGCGTTAAATGTGTACGCCGGACGGATGGAAAAAGCCGCGGGCCGACTGATTATGAATCGCTGTCATGGGTTTTGGGCGCTGGGGCTGATGTTCGGATCTGCGCTGGCAACCGGCATTGCCCCGCTATCGACGCCGCTGATGGCAATGATGTTTATAGCGTTTGCTTCGGCGCTTGTCGGTGTGGCGATGGCCCTGCAACTACCAAAGTTCGGAGAGATAGCGGTTGGCCAAGCTCCGCCGCGGCGCCAACTAAGAGACCTGCCTTTGGCTTTGCTGGCGATCGGGTCTTTCATGCTGACTGTTACCTTGGCTGAAGGCGCGATGGCTGATTGGTCAGCAGTCTATTTATCTGAGCGGATGTCATCGGGTCTGACTGAGGCCGGAATAGCTGTCACGGTATTTTCCGGGTTCATGGCGGTAGCACGGTTTTCGGGTGATATTCTGAAGCGTCAATTTGGAGCCGTTAATTTAGCCCGTGGATCCGTGGCGCTTGCGATTGCCGGTCTTTTGCTACTCATCCTGCCATTGCCGATTGCGGTGGCCTATGTGGGGTTCGCTTTCGTTGGGCTAGGAGTAGCTTCAGGATACCCGTTGGGTGTTTCGGCGGTGGCGGCGCTGGATGATACCCACGAAGCGGCAAACGTCGCATTGATGTCGACATTTGCTTTAACCGGCTTTCTGATTGGGCCGCCGGTGATCGGATTTCTGGCGGAAGCGTTTAGCCTGCGGATAGGTTTCGCAGCATTGATCCCGGCGCTACTATTGTGCTTGTACCTCGCGGGCTGGCTGCGGAATGTTGCGGCGCCTGGCAGCACAACACGCCGCCAAAGCCAGCCGCTGGCATAAATCAAATTGTACGCACTGCAAGATCCGAGAATTTGCTTTAGCTACTGCCCTGAAAATCAGCGATATCGGCTTTAAGGTCCAGATACTCGTGGCAGTCCATTCCACAAAGCTCTAGCAGCTTTTCCAGATTCGCATTGGCCTTTGCCGGTTCGTCAATCATCAGAAACAACTCGCCCTGATACTCCAAGGCGCCCAGATGATCTGGCTTAATCTCCAAGGCGGCTTCGTAGTATTTCGCGGCGTCCTCGGTCTTTTCCAGTTTCCGGCTGGCAAATCCCAAAAGATTGTAAGCGTCTGCGTTTTGCGTGTCTTGCTTCACGACAGCCCGCAATGTCTGTATTGCCGAAGAATACCGGCGCGAGTTGATAAATTTTTGTGCGGCGCGAATTTCATCTTGAATTTGCAGCGCTGACGCTGAGGAGTCGCCGGACGATCCATCAGAGCCTGCCGCGACAGCAGGGTTCGCACCAGCCAAAACAGCTAACATGGCAGCGGCGCTAAGCAGTGCGACTGCGGGCCGAATTACTTTGAATGTCATCTATATGCTCCCGGGTCGTTTCGTTTGCCCACTAGAATACCATGCTTTTAGGGCAGGGGAATGTCACAGTCGGTTGACCGAACTTGAGCCAGATAAACGGAGCGAAATATTTAGGCCAAAATGCTCTTGGAAACGCTCTAATTTTTTCTTCTCAGGAGGGCTCCGCAAAAAAAAGTCATCTTTCTGGAAAAAACCCCTTGCGGACTCGGGGCGGTCTACGTAGATAGCCCCTCACCGGCGGCGCTTTTGCGGCACCGGGGCGCCAGACGGACCAATTGGTTATCGAGACGCAATAAATAACAGAGATAGATGAGGCGGGGCGCGCCGAACTAAGTTAGGGCGCACTCAGTCGATTTTGTCTCTGCTGCTCTTTGAAATTGCTGGTTACTGAAGAGATATGTGGGCGGTTTGGTCCAATCGATGGATCAACTACTGCATATCGACTTCCTAGGACCTTCGGGTTCGATGATGGAAGGTCAGCTTCACTGTTTGGACGGTTTCTTGTTTTCTTATGAAAACCTGAAGCACAACAAACAGATGACTGCCTCGGTTTTCCGACCGGGGCGATGTGCAGAGGTTCGAACGTCAAGGATAAGCTGGTAACAGCTTTTCAACTTGAGAGTTTGATCCTGGCTCAGAACGAACGCTGGCGGCAGGCCTAACACATGCAAGTCGAGCGCACCTTCGGGTGAGCGGCGAACGGGTTAGTAACGCGTGGGAATATGCCCTTCACTACGGAATAGCCTCGGGAAACTGAGAGTAATACCGTATACGCCCTTCGGGGGAAAGATTTATCGG
>JBPCWO010000154.1:0-7848 GCA_051009475.1 Boseongicola sp. | reverse complement strand
TCACGCTGACGCCGCCTTCGGCGCGCTTGGCTCGCAAATAGCGCCAAGCGATCAGAAATTCGTATCGGGAAAAGGGGGCGGGCGTTGCCATGACTGCTCCGGGTTTTCCTCTCTGTCGCAAGCAAGTTGGTGCGCGTCAACTCACATGGTGGTTTCTTGCGTCGCTGTGCTTGAAGGGATGCCCCGATCAAGGGTCTAAATTCCCTGATCGTTTTAAACAGTCATGGTCAGCTATGCGGACTAAGCTGCCGTTGGAACACGGCAGGACTTGGTCCATAGCCGACGCTTGAATTGAACACTCCATTTTTGAACATAGAACCAACTCTCTGATGAGAGCTAGCAAAATGGAGCGATCAAAAGCGGTCGTACGCCTCGCTCAATACCTCGGCCAGAACGCTTACGGCCAACTTGCGGGCATCCCGCACTGACGGGATCAGCCCAATAGGACCCTTTACCCTATCTAACATGTCATCTGCCACGCCAAGCTCCTTGAGTTCCTGCCGGCGTGTCTGGCTTGCCCGGTGGCTTCCTTGCGCGCCAATATAAAAAGCGTCGGTCTTCAGGGCCGCCTCAAGTATCGGCGGTTCCCATTCGTGGTCGTGAAAAAACATCACAACGGCGGAGCGGCTGTCGGGACGTAGCTCGGTCGGAAAATTCGCCGAAGTTAAGTGCCGGATTTCGCAACCGGCCGATCGGGCCACCTCGAGAGTTTCTTTATCAGGTGAGAGAATAAGGTTTGGATAACCCGCCGATTGGACCAAACCCGCAAATGTAGTGGTTTCGGGTCCTTTGCCAAAAACGTAGAAGAACAACTCCGGCTCGATTTTTACAACGAACTTTCCGTCCTTGAATCCAGTTTCACCGTCGTCCCAGACTTCGAGCCCGCAAGTGTCAGGTTCGATCACCATCGCACAGGCCTGACGCGCAGTGTGGCGGCGGTTCAACTCCTTCAGGACGTCCAAATCTGGGTTTGGCACCAACGTGACCTCCAGCCCGCCGCCGCACGGAAGTTGAATGTCGACAAATGGCGAGCCCCGACCGTAAAGGATCTTCTTGGATTTGCCGTCGTCAAGCGCAGAAGCTGCGTGAAGAGCAATGTCCAACTCCACGCATCCGGAGGAAAGCGAACCAACCCGGCGCGTGTCCGCGAACACCGCCATAGTGGCGCCTAGGGGGCGATAGGACGGGCCCTCGATCCCGGTAATTACTGAAAGTACCCCGGGCTGATCAGAATCTATCAATTGTCGAATTGGTTCAATTGCCGCGCTCGCATCCAGTGTCGGAACAATCATTTCTCGCGCCTTTGTGTCACTAGGGTCTGATTACTACTTTGAAGGTCGAACCGACTTCAACGAAATCCTACACATGGACACTGCGGCACTGTTGGTGCTTTAATCGCCTCCAGCGCATATTTCCACAAATACACGGCAGAATGACCGGAATACCTGAGTCCATAGACGACACGCTGAGTGCGCTGGCCGCTCAGGATTACATCTGCGGTCGTGACCTCGGCACAGTTGTCTACCTTTCCCTCAGTCTCGGCAAGCCGCTGTTCCTGGAGGGCGAGGCAGGCGTAGGTAAAACCGAGATTGCCAAATCTCTGGCGACAGCGTTGGGGCGTCGGCTGATCCGGCTGCAGTGTTACGAAGGCCTTGATGCAGCGTCGGCAATCTACGAGTGGAACTTCTCCGCCCAGATGATTGCGATCCGCACAGCAGAGGCCGCTGGCGGTGCCAACCGAGAGGAATTGCAGCGCGAGCTTTTCTCGACCGAGTTCCTAATCCGCAGACCGCTACTGGAGGCAATGGAAACTCATTCGGAAGGTCCGCCCGTACTTCTGATCGATGAGGTCGATCGCACCGACGAACCTTTCGAGGCGTTCCTCCTCGAAGCGCTCTCTGATTTCCAGGTGACGATACCCGAGCTTGGTACAGTTCGGGCCGAAGAGCCACCAATTGTAGTGCTGACATCAAATAGGACGCGGGAAGTCCACGATGCCCTGAAACGGCGGTGCCTGTATCATTGGGTTGACTACCCTACATTCGAAAGAGAAGTCGAAATCCTCAATACCCGCGTCGCTGGCTGCGCCGAAACGCTTTCGCGAGAAGTCGTAAGCTTTGTGCAATCATTGCGTGGCGAAGATCTTTTCAAAAACCCGGGAGTTGCCGAAACCATAGATTGGGCACGCTGCCTTATTGCCCTCGATGCGGTTGCACTGTCTCCCGACGTTGTTTCCGATACACTCGGAGCACTTTTGAAGTATCAGGATGATATTGCAAAAATTGCCGGAACCGAAGCCACGCGGATTTTGAACGAAGCCAAGGCCAGCCTGGCGCAAGTTTCCTAGTATGGTGGTCGCTCTTCAGAGCAACGACGGAAAGTTGGCGGACAACATTGTCCATTTCGCGCGCGCGCTCAGAAAAGCTGGCGTCAAAGTTGGTACCTCGCAGGTGAGCAACGCGATAAGCGCCATTCAAGTCGCGGGCTTCACCAGGCGAGAAGACTTTTACTATGCGCTTCGCGCAACGCTTATATGTCGCCCGGAACATATCCAAACATTCCAACAGGTCTTTCAAATGTTTTGGCGCGATCCGGAATTCCTGGAACGGATGGTGCGCTCAATGCTGCCACTCTTGCAGGTCATGGAGCCGGAAAAACCGCCAGCAAAGGCGGCGCAACGCAGAGCCGCTGAGGCACTGTGGGATCAGGAACAAGAACTCCGCGAGCCGAGAGAGCGCAATGAACTGGAAATAGACGCCCAATTCAGTTGGTCCGACAATGTAGTGCTACGGGAAATGGATTTCGAACAAATGAGCGCAGCCGAATTGGCAGATGCCGCGATCGCGATCCGCAGTTTGAAACTGCCGGTCGATCCAGTGCGGACCCGCAGGTTCAGACCTTCAGTGGCTGGCCGCAGTCCAGACATACGCGCGATTCTCCGCCGTTCACTGCGAAAAGGAGGCGAGTTTGATCAGCTTTCGTTTCGAGCGCCCCGTCGACGCCCACCCGACCTCGTCGCTATTTGCGACATTTCGGGCTCGATGTCGGTTTACTCGCGGATGATGATGCACTTTCTGCATGCCCTGACTTGGGCGCCAAACTCTGGTTGGGGTAAGGTTCGCAGTTTTACCTTTGGCACGGAGCTTACAAACATAACGCGGGCGCTGCATCGCGCGGACGTTGATCTTGCGCTTGAGGCAGTGAGTAATGAGGCGCCTGATTGGCAGGGCGGCACCAGAATTGGCGATGCTTTAAAGAGTTTCAATCGCCACTGGTCCCGGCGCGTTTTTGGCCAAGGGGCCGTCGTGCTACTGTTCACCGACGGGTTGGAACGTGGGGACATTTCTCTTTTACGTGCCGAAGCTGAGAGGCTTTCGCGGTCGTGCCGACGCCTGATCTGGCTTAATCCACTCTTGCGATGGGAGCAATTTTCACCCCTGGCCGCAGGCGTGCGAGCGTTGCTTCCGGTTGTGGACAGTTTTCATGCCTGCCACTCGCTCAATAGCCTGTCGGATCTGAGCGCAACGCTCCAAACGGCGGCCAATAAGGACAAATTCTCTGGCTCGACCACCCTTCGAGAGCCTATTCGGTCATGAGGCTTGCTTTGTATCGTGCGGCACCTACAATCTGTGTTTATTCCTTCTGCCGAAATAATTGATCTCCGATGGATATGACCGGTGAATATTGTATCTCAGCACCGCGGACCAAAGTCTGGGCGCCGCTGAACGGTGTTGACGTGTTGAAGGAGTGCATTCCTTAAAGAAAACAACAAGCCGACTGAATTTGTTGTCAAGAACACGCGGGCGCGAAGACCCGCCAGACATGGAGGATAAAATGACTGATGTAGCCATGACTGTGAACGGCAATGCCGTCAGCGGGGTTATTCCTGATGAGACATTGTTGTCAGATTTCCTGCGCGAGCACCTGCGCTTGACCGGCACGCATATTGGCTGTGACACCAGCCAGTGCGGTGCCTGCGTGGTGCATGTGGACGGGAAGGCAGTGAAATCCTGCTCGACCCTGGCGGTTTCGTTAGACGGGGCCCAGGTAACCACGATCGAGGGGCTGGCAAACGGCGAATTGCACCCGATGCAAGTGGCATTCAACGACAATCACGGTTTGCAATGCGGGTTTTGTACACCCGGGATGATCATGTCCGGCGTCGACATGGTCCAGCGTTACAAAGCCGAAGGGCGCGAGCTAACCGAAGCCGCGATCCGAAGCGAGCTGGACGGCAACATCTGCCGCTGCACCGGCTACCACAACATTGTGAAATCTATTCAGGATGCCGCCGCGAAAATGTAAGCGGGTTAGGGAGGATTTGAGATGAGCGACACGGGAATTGGAGCGCGTGTAAAGCGCAAGGAAGACAAACGATTTACAACCGGCAAGGGGCGCTACACCGACGATCTGAGGATGCAGAACCAAGCATACGCTGCGTTTGTCCGCAGCCCCCACGCCCACGCCACTGTTAAATCGATCGAAACAGGCGCGGCTGAAGCGATGGACGGAGTGGTTGCTGTGCTAACCGGAGCGCGATTGACGGCCGACGGGATCGGTAATTTGATCTGCGGCTGGGCAGTCCCCTCGAAGGACGGAAGCCCGATGAACATGGGTGCTTGGTCGGCGCTGGCGACCGAAAAAGTGCGCTATGTGGGCGATGCGGTTGCGGTCGTAATTGCTGATAGCGCGGCCAAGGCGCGGCGGGCGGCTGAAGCTGTCGAAGTCGACTACGTTCAACTTCCCGCCGTGGCCGCGGCGGATAAGGCGCTCGAACCGGATGCGCCGCAAATTCACGAGAACGCGCCCGGCAACCTGATCTACGACTGGGAGATCGGCGACGCTGCAGCGACAGACGCAGCGATTGCCGAAGCGTCACATGTCACCGAACTCAGCGTAACCAATAACCGCCTGGCACCAAACGCGATGGAACCGCGTTCGGCTGTGGCAACTTTCGACGAGGCCGAAGATCACTATACGCTCTATACGACCAGCCAGAACCCGCATTTGGCGCGTCTTGTGCTTTCGGCGTTTTATCAGGTGGCCCCCGAACACAAGCTGCGTGTGATCGCCCCTGACGTTGGGGGCGGTTTCGGCTCAAAAATCTATATCTACCCAGAAGAAATTGTCTGTCTCTGGGCGTCTATGAAAACCAAACGATCAATCAAATGGACTGCGGACCGCTCGGAGGCGTTCATATCAGATGCGCATGGCCGCGATCATATCACAACCGCCAAGATGGGATTTGACGAAAACAACAAGATCGTCGGTTTCAAAGTCGATACGATTGCCAACTTGGGGGCGTATATGTCGCTCTTTTCCAGTGCTGTGCCAACTTATCTTTATGCCACGTTGATGTCGGGGCAATACAATATCTCGAACATTCACTGCAACGTTCGGACGGTCTACACCAACACCGTACCCGTTGACGCATACCGAGGCGCGGGCCGACCCGAAGCTTGCTTCCTGGTTGAACGGATTATGGAGACCGCGGCGCGCGAGCTTGGAGTTAATCCAGCCGATCTTAGGCGCGCGAATTTCGTCCAGGAGTTCCCGCACCAGACGCCTGTGATCATGGCCTATGACGCAGGCGACTACGGGGCCAATCTGGATCAGGCGCTGGCGGCCGCGGATGTGGCGGGTTATCCGGCCCGCAAGGCCGATTCAGAATCGCGCGGTATGCTGAGGGGGCTTGGGTATTCCAGTTATATCGAAGCCTGTGGCATAGCGCCGTCTGCGGCCGTTGGGTCGCTGGGCGCCGGTGTCGGCCTTTGGGAATCAGCCGAAGTGCGGGTGAACCCGGTCGGTACGATCGAAATTTTGACGGGGAGCCATAGCCACGGACAGGGGCACGAAACCACCTTTGCCCAAATTGTTGCCGACCGCTTCGATTTGCCGATCGAAAACGTCGCGATCGTGCACGGTGACACCGACAAGGTGCAATTCGGAATGGGAACCTACGGGTCGCGGTCTGCCGCTGTTGGCATGTCGGCCATCGTCAAAGCGATGGACAAGGTCGAGGCCAAAGTCAAAAAGATTGCGGCCCACGTCCTAGAAGCCAGCGAGGATGACATTGTCATCGAGGGCGGCGAGGTGAAAGTCGCCGGCACTGACAAGTCCATGGGATGGCACGAAGTTGGGCTTTCGGCCTACACCGCGCACAACCTTCCGGCAGATATGGAGCCCGGGCTGAAAGAAGGTGCTTTTTATGATCCGGCGAACTTCACGTTCCCATCTGGCACTTATATCTGCGAAGTCGAAGTTGATCCCGACACCGGCAAATCCGAGATAACACAGTTCACTGCTTCGGATGATTTTGGCACGATCATCAACCCGATGATTGTCGAGGGCCAGGTGCACGGTGGTGTCGCCCAAGGAGTTGGACAGGCAATGCTCGAGCAGGTCGTCTACGATGACGGCGGCCAGCCGATCAACGCCTCCTACATGGATTACGCAATGCCGCGTGCTTCCGATCTACCTTTTTATGATGTCCACCATGCATCGACGACCTGTCCCAACAACCCGCTGGGGGTCAAAGGATGCGGTGAAGCGGGGGCCATTGGCTCTCCGCCAGCCGTGATAAATGCGATCACAGATGCGATCGGAAACAACGACTTGGCTATGCCTGCAACCCCACAAGCGGTCTGGAACGCTATTCAGGCGGCAAAATAAGGGAGGAGCTTCAGATGTATTCGACAACATACCATAAAGCCGCCAGCATCGACGATGCAGTGGCGCTGCTATCCGGCAGCAACGATGCCATGGTCCTGGCGGGCGGGCAGACTTTGTTGGCAACGATGAAACAGCACCTGGCTGCCCCCAGCGATCTTGTGGATATTCGCGCTATCGATGGTTTGTCGGGCATTTCAATCGATGGCAGCACCCTTGTCATCGGCGCGGCAACGACCCACGCCGAGGTTGCTACCAGTTCTGACGTCAATCGCCTCTGCTCTGCGCTGGCGGATTTGGCCAGCGGGATTGGCGACCCGGCGGTGCGCAATATGGGCACCATTGGCGGATCGATCGCCAACAACGACCCCGCCGCTGACTACCCGGCGGCGCTCCTCGCGCTTGGCGCGACAATTGTGACGAACAGCAGGGAAATACCGGCCGGTGACTACTTTCAGGATCTGTTTGCGACTGCGTTGGATCAAGGCGAAATCATCACGTCGGTTCGGTTCCCGGCGGCGGAAAAGGCAGCTTATGAAAAGTTTGCCCAGCCGGCGTCACTTTTTGCGCTGGTCGGCGTATTTGTCGCTCTTGGCGAGGGCGGTGCCAGCGTCGCAGTGACGGGGGCCGGCGAAGAGGGCGTTTTTTGCCACGGTGATCTGGAGGACGCCCTCAACTCAGACTGGTCCACTGGCGCGATAGATGGCGTTAATGTGTCCAGCGAAGGATTGTTGTCCGATATTCACGGCAGCGCCGACTATCGTGCCAATCTGGTCCGCGTCATGGCAAAACGCGCAGTGGCCGCTACATAACGATTTGGGTGATCGGTTTCCCCGCAGTGCTCAGCCAACTGTGGCGGAACCGATCATATCGAGTACCTTCAAATTGATAGACATCGGCGTGCGGGATGATGCAGGTCACAGCGCTCTTCATCAATCTTGAATTTATTGAAAGCTATTCGCGAGCAGCAGAAATCCTCCGGTATTGGGCCGTTGCTCGGCGATCTCCAAGAATTCCCCATGAAATCCTCAGATACCCGTCAAGCAAGGTGAGGTTGGTCGCTCTAAGGTCCGACAATCAGACATCACGCTGACAACACGAACACACACCAGAGGACCGAGACAATGATCCACAACTATCCAAACACCAAAGTTCCTGCTTCGCTCGACTATCTGCGCC
>JBPCWO010000153.1:0-14595 GCA_051009475.1 Boseongicola sp. | reverse complement strand
CAATCGTGCCGACGTTCACATGCGGCTTGCTCCGGTCAAACTTCTCTTTCGCCATGGTGGCCTCCTCTTATTCTCGTTCGCGGCGCGCTTACGCGAATTTCGCCTGAATTTCTTCGCTGATGTTTTGTGGAACACCGTCGTAATGATCGAACTGCATCGTAAACTGAGCACGTCCCGACGACATCGAACGCAGGTTGTTAATGTAACCGAACATGTTTGCAAGCGGCACAAACGCGTTGATTGCAATCGCGTTGCCACGTGGATCCTGGCCGGTAACCTGACCGCGGCGGCTGGTCAGGTCGCCAATGACGTTACCGGTGTATTCTTCCGGGGTCACGACCTCGACCTTCATGATCGGCTCGAGCATCTTTGCGCCGGCCTTCCGCATCGCTTCGCGCATCCAACTGCGCGCGGCAATCTCAAAGGCCAGAACACTACTGTCCACGTCGTGGAACTTGCCGTCGATCAGTGCCACTTTGAAATCGATGACCGGGAAACCAGCCAATGGGCCTGAGTCCATAACCGATTTCACACCCTTTTCGACGCCAGGAATGTACTCTTTCGGCACCGCACCACCGACAATCCGGCTTTCAAAGGTATAGCCTTCGCCCGGCTCGGTTGGGGTGATGATCATTTTCACTTCGGCAAACTGACCCGAACCGCCAGACTGCTTCTTTTGGGTGTAGGTATGCTCGGTTTCGCGAGAGATTGTCTCGCGATAGGCCACTTGTGGCGCACCGATGTTCGCTTCGACTTTGAATTCCCGCTTCAGGCGGTCAATCAGAATGTCGAGGTGAAGTTCGCCCATGCCCTTCATGATTGTCTGGCCGGATTCGATATCGGTTTCGACCCGGAACGAAGGATCCTCAGCCGCAAGACGCTGCAGCCCCAAGGACATCTTTTCCTGGTCTGCTTTGGTTTTAGGCTCAACCGCAATTTCGATCACCGGATCCGGGAAAGTCATGGTTTCCAGAACGACCTGCTTTTGCGCATCCGACAACGTGTCACCGGTCGTTGTGTCTTTTAGACCTGCAAGAGCGATGATGTCGCCGGCAAACGCTTCTTCGATTTCTTCACGATTGTTCGAATGCATCATCATCATCCGACCAATGCGCTCTTTCTTGCCTTTGGTCGTATTCAGGATGCTGTCGCCCTTCCTCATCGTGCCCGAGTAAATGCGCGTGAAGGTCAGGGTTCCCACGAATGGGTCGTTCATAATCTTGAAGGCCAGTCCGGAAAACGGCTGCGCATCATCGGCGGTTCGCTCGATGTTACGCTCTTCCGTCTCGTCACCAGGGGTGAAGCCGACGTAAGCCGGAACGTCCAGCGGACCCGGCAAGAAATCGATTACTGCGTTCAAAAGCGGCTGCACACCCTTATTTTTGAATGCTGAACCGGCAAGCACCGGAACGAACGCCATTGCTAACGTGCCCTTCCGGATCAGACGGCGAAGCGTGTCGCCGTCCGGCTCTTCGCCTTCAAGATACATCATCATGACGTCATCATCTTGCTCGACCGCGAGCTCGATCATCTTCGATCGCCAATCTTCAGCAGTTGCCTTGAGTTCGTCGCGCACCGGCTGGCGGGTCCAGGTCGCACCCAGATCTTCGCCCTTCCAAGTCCACTCTTCCATTGTGATCAGATCGACAATGCCTTCCAGCTTGTCTTCCGCACCAATCGGGATCTGGATCGGCATTGGCTCTGCGCCAGTCCGGTCCTTGATCATGTGAACGCAGTTGAAGAAGTCAGCGCCGATCTTGTCCATTTTATTGACAAAAACGATGCGCGGCACGCTATAGCGATCCGCCTGCCGCCAGACTGTTTCGGTTTGTGGCTCAACGCCCGCATTGGCGTCCAACACTGCAACCGCACCGTCAAGAACGGCCAACGAACGCTCGACTTCGATTGTGAAGTCAACGTGGCCCGGAGTATCAATGATATTGAAACGATGCTTGTCAGTCTGCGCCGTGTCACCGTCCTCGGTACGTTCCCAGAACGTTGTCGTGGCGGCCGAAGTGATGGTGATGCCGCGCTCTTGTTCCTGTTCCATCCAGTCCATCGTCGCGGCGCCGTCGTGGACTTCGCCGATTTTGTGGGATTTTCCGGTGTAAAATAGAATGCGTTCCGTGCAAGTTGTCTTGCCCGCATAAATATGCGCCATGATACCGAAATTTCGGTAACGCGCGAGAGGATAGTCGCGTGCCATCGGGCTGCTCCTGAAATCTTACCAGCGATAGTGGCTGAACGCTTTGTTAGCGTCTGCCATCTTGTGGGTGTCTTCGCGCTTCTTCACGGCTGATCCGCGGCCATTGACGGCATCCGCAAGTTCGCCAGCGAGTCGTTCTTCCATCGTGTTTTCATTGCGCGACTTCGCAGCAGAGATCAGCCAACGAATTGCCAATGCTTCGCGGCGCTCGGGGCGCACTTCAACGGGAACCTGATACGTCGCACCACCAACCCGGCGCGAGCGAACCTCGACCGAAGGTTTGATATTTTCGAGCGCCTCGTGGAACACCTCGACGGGCGCTTTCTTCAGGCGCTCTTCTACGCGATCGAAAGCGTTATAGACGATGCGCTCGGCAAGTGATTTTTTGCCATCGACCATCAGGTTGTTCATGAATTTCGTCAGAACCCGGTCGCCATATTTGGCGTCGGGCAGAATATCGCGCTTTTCGGCGGCGTGGCGACGGGACATCTAGATTAATCCTCTTACTTCGGACGCTTGGCGCCGTATTTCGAACGACGCTGCTTGCGGTCTTTTACGCCCTGGGTATCCAGGACCCCGCGCAGAATGTGGTAGCGGACACCTGGAAGGTCCTTCACCCTGCCACCACGGATCAGAACCACAGAGTGTTCCTGAAGGTTGTGGCTTTCGCCGGGGATATAGCTGATCACTTCAAAGCCATTGGTCAGGCGCACTTTGGCGACCTTCCGCATGGCCGAGTTCGGCTTCTTCGGCGTCGTTGTATAAACGCGAGTACAGACGCCGCGTTTTTGCGGGCAGCTCTCGAGGTGCAGCGACTTCGAGCGTTTTATTTTTGGCTGCCGCGGTTTGCGGATCAGCTGCTGGATCGTGGGCATTGGGTTAGTTTTCCCCGTGTTGCAACACTATGTTCTTGGGGCACGTACACCCCTGTTCGGCTCTTCGCATCTTCGCGCGTCCACGAAAACACATGACACCGCTGCGCTCCCACATTTTCGGGAACACGCGGTGAGTTTCCAGAGGATCGGGGCTTAGGCCCGGATCATGACCACTTCATCCTGTTAATACCGCCGAGTGATCAACCCATGCGGCCAAGTGCGCGCCGTATAGTCAGAGTCTTGTGGGCTGTCAACAGCGCCAAAGCCTCTTATCGTTGCCTAAATGCAGGAGACGGCACATGCGCCTGCTTGCGCTCGCGCCAAAGCGTAAAAAGCCCTGTCGCCACGACGATCGCCGCTCCCAATTGCGTCCATCTGTCCGGCCACTCGCCAAAGACCAAAAGCCCAATTAACAATGCGGCCAATAGGCTCGAATATCTGAATGGCGCGACGAACCCGATCTCACCCACCCGCATCGCCATAACTGAAAACAAGTACCCACCAATAATCGCCAGTGCCGCACACACCAACAGAGCAACATCGAGGCCTTCCATCGGTGTCCAGTCAACGAACATCGCTCCTAAAAAACTGAAGACCGTCACTCCAATCGCTGCAGTAAAAGCCACAAAGAGCGATGGAACCTCTTGCGAAAGACGCCGCGCGGCAAGATCCCGGATCGTGACACACAGAACCGCGATCAGGGCGTAGACTGAATACAAAGAAAAGCCTTCACCACCGGGCCGAACGATCAACATCACGCCCAGAAATCCGATTCCAATGGCGACGAACCGTCGCCAGCCCACCGGCTCGTTCAGCAACATCGCAGCGCCCAGCGTTACCGTCAGCGGCAACGCTTGAATAATAGCAGTGACGTTGGCGATTGGCATATTGAAAAGCGCATTTAGAAAGAAATATGCGGCTCCGACCTCGGCAATTGTTCGGATCAACACCAGATTTCGGTTTTCGCCGGACACGCGAACACCAAGTGCACCCGCCTGCCATGCCAGCAGCGCAATGAATGCCGTGGTCAAAACGCTTCTCAGCAGCAACAGCTGGAAAAACGGAAAGCCATCGCTCAACACTTTCATGAACGCGTCGTTGACGGTGAATGCCGTCATCGACCCGGTCATAAGAAGCGCACCGCGCAAATTAGGTGAAAGTGACATGCCGAGGCGATGTCACGAATTGATTGGCTGCGCCAGAGCGAACGTCAGCTATGCGGTCCAAGCGAAAGTTGGAATTACGCACCTGATTTTGTTGAGCCGGAATTGCAGCCGGAGCGGTATCCCTATCTATCCGGTTACGCGGTTTTTAGGCAGCTAATCGCTTCTCAGCAATGCGCGTGGCAGCGTCACAATGATCCAAGATTGCTGAAATGGTCTCGAAATGTGCGCGCTTTTTCGCTGTCTCAAGCAGCAAAAGCGTTCTTTTCAAAGCGCGGCCATCTCCTTCGATGATCTGGTCTAAGCAGCTTGCATTTGACACTTTGTGTTTCCCCTCACACTAGCTTGCGCACACTTAACTCGGCGAATATTGCGGCAAAAGCCATTTGGCCGACAGATATTATCAAACAACGATAAATCATAATAGTTTCTAGCATGGCCAAGTTGAACGCAGGATGAACAACTGGTTACCGCCCGGTTCACGCTGCGTCTGTTTATTTACGCTAACTCGAATCGCACCCACGGTCTTTTGCGCTTCGGGAAGTGAACCTGTGGGATCGGATTTAGAGCGAACAAGGAAAAAAGAATGAGAAATCATGTTATTCGGTTTTTGAAGTTGTCCACCCTTTCTATCGCACTGCTGGGCGGAGTAGCGATCGTCGCAACAATTGCCGCATCTGATGTAGCCTGGGCCGGCAATGGCAACGGCAATGGCAATGGCGGCGGTAATGGCAACGGCGGTGGAAATGGAAACGGCGGCAACAACGCGAGCGGCAGCGACGAAAACGGCAACAAAGGTTCCAGTGCTTCGCGCGCAGCGAAAGCCAAATTTGGCGGCTCAACTGGAAAGCAAAAGACTAAACGCAAAGTGGCGTCAAAGAAATCAAAGTCGCCTGCGGTCAGCGCGCCGGAAACGACACCATTGACTGCCTCGGGCAAGGCCAAAGGGAATCGGATTGCTCGGGAACTGGGTGTGCATCCAAGTGAGTTGGGCGCGCTCAACGCCGCAAATGCGTCGTGGACGGCGCTTGAAAATGCATCACCGAATTCGCGTGTTGGGAGGATCAAGACCTATGCAGACGCTGTCATGGAAACTCGGGGGATAGCAGCAGAGCTTGCGGAAGCCGAGGCGCTGCTTGGGACGCTCGTCGAGCCGACCCGCGGGCAAGATGCAATTGAAAGCGATATCATGAATGCGGAAAGTATGAAGATGGACCTCGAGACCCAGCTTTCAGATTTGAATACCGCGCTTGGTGAAGCCGACGAAACTGAGATCGATGGCATTAACGCTCAGATCGTCGAGGTCGAAACTGCAATCGGTGAACTAGATAGCGAACTAGAGACACTGAACACGGAACTTGATGACGGCCAAGCCTATGCAGATGCAACTGCTGATGTGGTGCAACTTGAAGACGATTTGGCCACGCAGTCAGCAGACCAACGCGCGGCACTTGAGGCGGCAGCAAACAAAGAGGTGACCGACGACGTTGAGGCCGCCGTACAGATGCTTCTAGGGATCTATGAAGACCCGATCCTTGAGGAGGAAGAGTTTGAAGAGGAAGGGTTTGAAGAGGAAGGGTTTGAAGAAGAGATTGAAGAAGCCAGCCTCGACGAAACGCTTTAATCAGATACCACCACTGGAGCGGGCTGCCTAATATTCGGGCAGCCCGATTCGTTTTTAAAAACAAGAACATTTATTTTGGTTTGAACGCAGCAACCGACTTAGGTGCGCCCAGATAAAACCCGCCATCGTTAGCTGTCCACGCCAAGCTCAAAGCCGGGGTCCAACAGAAAAAGGCCCCGCAGCTTGCGGGGCCCTTTCATTGCATTTGTCAGGACCGCTTAGTCGCGGCTTTCCGGTGCATCCACCAGATCCGCGTCGATCTCGGTCACTTCATCGTCTTCTGTCGGCGCGGCCAGCGCAGCGGCTGCTTCAGCCTCGGCGCGTGCTTCCTGAATTACTTTCAGGTCACGTTCGGCCGCGATGCGGCGTACGCGCTGCGTGGCGCCACCGGTGCCTGCCGGGATCAGACGACCAACGATGACGTTCTCTTTCAAACCGACCAGCGTGTCACGTTTGCCCTGAACCGAAGCTTCGGTCAGAACCCGCGTCGTTTCCTGGAACGAAGCTGCCGAGATGAACGACCGCGTCTGCAACGATGCTTTGGTGATGCCCAACAGGATTGGCTCACCGGCTGCAGGACGACGATTTTCGCCCAGCGCTTTTTCATTCGCCGCGTCAAATTCGGCCTTATCAACGTGTTCGCCCTTCAGAAGAGTGGTTTCCCCACTGTCGAGGATCTCCCACTTCTGCAGCATCTGGCGCACAATCACTTCGATATGCTTGTCGTTGATCTTCACGCCTTGAAGACGATAGACCTCTTGCACCTCGTCGATCATATAGTCCGCCAGCGCCTCGACACCCATGATTGAAAGGATGTCATGCGGCGCAGGATTGCCGTCCATGATGTAGTCGCCCTTTTGGACGAAGTCGCCCTCAGCCACAGGAATGTGCTTGCCCTTGGGTACCATGTATTCGACAGCGTCCTGGCCCTCTTCGGCGGCCTCAATCGCAATCCGCCGTTTGTTCTTGTAGTCCCGGCCAAACTTCACATAGCCATCAATCTCAGCGATGATCGCGTGGTCTTTCGGACGACGTGCCTCAAACAGTTCTGCCACACGTGGCAGACCACCTGTGATGTCCTTGGTTTTCGCACCTTCACGCGGAATACGCGCAACAACGTCGCCTGCCAGAACTTCAGATCCTTCTTCGACCGACAAAATGGCATCCACAGACATCGGATAGGTCACCGGGTTGCCCTGATCGTTCCGCACCGGTTCGCCGTCTTTGCCCGCCAGAATAACCTCTGGCTTCAGATCGCTTCCTTTAGGTGCCGAGCGCCAATCGGTCACGATCTTCTGCGTCATGCCTGTTGCATCGTCGGTTTCGTCGCGAACTGATATGCCGCTGACCAGATCGACGAACTTCGCGGTCCCCGCTTTTTCGGCAATGATCGGAAGCGTGTAGGGATCCCACTCAAAAAGCTTGTCTCCACGCGCAACCTTGGCGCCCTTTTTTGGGAAAACCTTGGTGCCGTAACCCAGTTTGTGGCTGGCGCGTTCGACGTCGTTTTCGTCGACAATCGCCATTTGCATGTTTCGGCCAATAACAATCGTCTCGCCAAGCGCGTTTTTGATCAGATTCGGGTTCTTGAACACGATCTTACCGTCGGCCGAGGATTCCATGAACGACTGCTGACCACCTTGTGCAATGCCGCCGATGTGGAACGTCCGCATCGTCAGCTGCGTGCCAGGTTCGCCGATGGACTGCGCGGCGATGATGCCGACAGCCTCACCAATGTTGACCAATGTGCCCCGAGCAAGGTCGCGGCCATAGCACATTGCGCAGACGCCTTCTTCAGCCTCACACGTCAGCGGCGAACGGATTCGAACGGTCGGAAGCTCCGCTGCCTCAATCGCATCAGCTTTGCGTTCATCAATCAACTCGCCCTTGGCGGCGATAACTTCGCCGTCGCCTGGAACGACCACATCTTCTGCCGCGACTCGACCAAGAATGCGTTCTGAAAGCGATGCAACAACCTCGCCGTCGTTGATTGCCGGCTCCGCATTGATGGCAGTCTCAGTGCCGCAATCGTGCATGCGCACAATGCAATCCTGTGCCACATCAACCAGTCGCCGGGTCAGATAGCCGGAGTTTGCGGTCTTCAGGGCCGTGTCAGCCAGTCCCTTTCGGGCACCGTGGGTCGAGTTGAAGTACTCGAGAACGGTCAGACCTTCCTTAAAGTTCGAGATAATCGGCGTTTCGATGATCTCGCCCGAAGGTTTGGCCATCAGGCCGCGCATCCCGCCCAGCTGCTTCATCTGCGCCGGAGAACCACGCGCACCAGAGTGCGACATCATATAAACGCTGTTCGGCTCCTCTTCGGCGCCGGTATCGTCCTTCTTCAACGACGAGATGTCGTCCATCATGGCAGTGGCGACGTCATCCGAACACTTCGACCAGGCATCGACAACTTTGTTATACTTCTCGCCCTGGGTGATCAGGCCATCCATATATTGCTGTTCGAATTCCTTGACTTGGCCACGCACGTCATCGACGATTTTCCACTTCGCGTCAGGGATGACCATGTCGTCCTTACCGAACGAAATACCTGCCTTGAAGGCTTCGCGGAAACCCATTGTCATGATCTGGTCGCAGAAAATAACCGACTCTTTCTGACCGCAGAAACGGTACACCGTGTCGATCACTTGCTGCACTTCTTTCTTCCGAAGTAAGCAATTCACCAACTCGAAAGGAGCTTTCGCATTCAGTGGCAAAAGCGCACCAAGCTTGACGCGACCTGGCGTTGTCTCGAACCGTTGGTAAACTTCGTTGCCTTCCTCATCGATCTGCTTCATGCGCGCGATGATTTTGGAGTGCAATTGCACTTCGCCGGCATCCAAAGCGTGCTGAACCTCATCGGGATCGGCAAAAACCATACCTTCACCAGGCATGCCTTCGCGCTCCATCGAGATGTAGTAAAGCCCCAAGATCATATCCTGTGACGGCACGATGATCGGCGCGCCGTTGGCTGGCGACAGAACGTTGTTCGTCGACATCATCAGAACGCGTGCTTCCAACTGCGCTTCAAGCGACAGCGGCACATGCACAGCCATCTGGTCGCCGTCAAAGTCAGCGTTGAACGCGGCGCAAACCAGCGGATGAAGCTGAATCGCCTTGCCTTCAATCAAAACCGGCTCGAAAGCTTGAATGCCCAGACGGTGCAATGTCGGCGCACGGTTCAAAAGAACCGGGTGTTCGCGGATCACCTCGTCAAGGATATCCCACACCTCTGGACGCTCTTTTTCGACCAGCTTCTTGGCTTGCTTAACCGTCGACGACAGACCTTTGGCCTCAAGGCGCGAATAGATGAACGGCTTGAAGAGCTCGAGCGCCATCTTTTTAGGCAAACCACATTGGTGCAACTTCAGTTCCGGTCCGGTCACGATGACCGAACGGCCCGAAAAGTCGACCCGCTTGCCCAGCAAGTTCTGCCGGAAGCGACCCTGCTTGCCTTTCAGCATATCGGACAGCGATTTCAGCGGCCGCTTGTTCGCACCTGTGATAACGCGGCCGCGACGACCGTTGTCAAACAGCGCGTCAACCGATTCCTGCAGCATCCGCTTTTCGTTCCGGACAATGATGTCCGGCGCGCGCAGTTCAATCAGTCGCTTCAAGCGGTTGTTGCGGTTGATCACCCGGCGGTAAAGATCGTTCAGATCGCTGGTCGCGAAGCGGCCGCCGTCAAGCGGCACCAACGGGCGCAGCTCTGGCGGGATTACCGGGATCACGGTCAGCACCATCCACTCCGGACGGTTGCCGGATTCGATGAAATTTTCGATTATTTTCAGACGCTTGATGATCTTCTTTGGCTTCAGTTCACCTGTTGCCTCAGCCAGGTCCAACCGCAGTTGTTCGGCCTCGGCTTCAAGGTCGATGTTCTGCAGCATCTCGCGGATCGCTTCGGCGCCAATGTTCGCCGTGAACGCGTCCATGCCATAGGCGTCCTGCGCGTCCATGAACTCTTCCTCGGACATCAGCTGACCATATTGCAGGTCCGTCAGGCCGGGTTCGATAACCACGTAATTTTCGAAATAGAGGATGCGCTCCAGATCACGCAAAGTCATGTCCAGCATCAGGCCGATGCGGGACGGCAACGACTTCAGGAACCAGATGTGCGCGACAGGTGCGGCCAATTCGATGTGGCCCATCCGCTCGCGGCGCACTTTCTGAAGTGTCACTTCGACACCGCACTTTTCGCAGACAACGCCGCGATATTTCATGCGTTTGTATTTGCCGCAGAGGCACTCGTAGTCCTTGATCGGCCCGAAAATACGGGCACAGAACAGACCGTCACGCTCCGGCTTGAACGTGCGATAGTTAATGGTCTCTGGCTTCTTTATCTCGCCATATGACCACGACAGGATCCGCTCCGGGCTGGCCAGCGAGATTTTGATCTCGTCAAAGGTTTTAGGCGCCTGAAGCGGGTTGAACGGGTTGGTTGTCAGTTCCTGGTTCATCTTTAATCCTTAAAGGCTGGCGTTGAAGGGACGAGCGACGCGGAAAAGCGTCACGTTTCGTCCTCCACCGTATCCAGGAGTTCCATATTGAGGCCGAGACCGCGAACTTCCTTCACCAGAACGTTAAAGCTCTCGGGCACACCGGCTTCGAAGTTGTCTTCGCCCTTGACGATCGACTCGTAGACCTTGGTGCGGCCTGCAACATCATCCGATTTGACAGTGAGCATTTCTTGCAGGGTGTAGGCGGCGCCATAAGCTTCCAGCGCCCAGACTTCCATTTCCCCGAAACGCTGGCCACCGAACTGGGCTTTACCGCCCAATGGCTGCTGCGTGACAAGGCTGTAAGGCCCGGTTGAACGCGCGTGGATCTTATCGTCGACCAGGTGATGCAGCTTCAGCAGGTACTTGATGCCGACGGTCACTTGACGCGCGAATTGCTCGCCAGTTCGACCGTCAAAGAGGTCGGACTGACCGCTTTCACTAAAGCCTGCGCGCACGAGTGCGTCGTTGACGTCCGCTTCCTTCGCTCCGTCAAAGACGGGCGTTGCAATCGGAACACCGCGCGTTGCGTTTTCGGCCACTTCTTCCAGTCGCTCATCGTTCAAACCCTTGATGCCGTCTTTGTAAACGTCATCGCCATAGGCCAGTTTCAGTGCATCCTTGACCGGGGTCATATCGCCGGAACGGCGGTATTCACCCAAGGCGTCGTCGATCTGGATGCCCAGACCGCGGCTTGCCCATCCCATGTGGGTTTCAAGGATCTGTCCGACGTTCATTCGGCTGGGAACACCCAGTGGGTTCAGAACAAAGTCAACCGGTGTTCCATCCCCAAGGAACGGCATATCCTCCATCGGAACAACCTTCGAGATCACACCTTTGTTGCCGTGACGTCCTGCCATTTTGTCGCCCGGCTGAAGCTTGCGTTTCACCGCGACAAAGACTTTGACCATCTTCATCACACCCGGAGGCAGATCGTCGCCGCGACGAACCTTTTCGACCTTGTCTTCAAAGCGATGGTCCAACGCGCGCTTCTGCGTCTCGTATTGCGCATTTAGCGCCTCGATCGACTGCGCAATTTTCTCTTCACCGACGGCCAGTTGCCACCATTGACCGCGCGAAAGAGTTTCAAGCAGCTCGTCGTCAATTTTCGACTTCGGCTTCACGCCCTTAGGACCCTTCACGGCAACTTTGCCCATCAGCATGTCCCGCAGACGCGAATAGATATTGCGCTCAAGGATTGCCAACTCGTCGTCCCGGTCACGCGCCAGACGTTCGACCTCTTCACGCTCGATCTGAAGCGCACGTTCGTCTTTTTCGACGCCATGCCGATTGAAAACGCGAACTTCGACGATCGTTCCGAAATCACCTGGTGGCAGCCTAAGCGACGTGTCCCGCACGTCAGAAGCCTTTTCACCAAAGATGGCACGCAGAAGTTTTTCTTCCGGCGTCATCGGGCTTTCGCCTTTGGGCGTAATTTTGCCGACAAGAATGTCAGCAGGCCCGACTTCGGCACCGATATAGACGATGCCCGCCTCATCGAGGTTGCGCAAAGCTTCCTCGCCGACATTTGGGATGTCGCGGGTGATCTCTTCCGGCCCAAGTTTAGTGTCACGTGCGGCGACTTCGAACTCCTCGATATGGATCGAGGTGAAGACGTCGTCGCGCACGATGCGCTCGGAAATCAGGATCGAGTCCTCGTAGTTGTAGCCGTTCCAGGGCATGAATGCGACGACCACATTCTTGCCGAGCGCCAGTTCACCCAAGTCGGTGGACGGACCATCAGCGACAACTTCGCCTTTGCCAACGGTATCTCCGACTTTCACCAGCGGACGCTGGTTGATGCAGGTGTTCTGGTTCGACCGCTGGAATTTGCGCAATCGATAAATGTCCACACCCGGATCACCAGGTTCCATATCTTCGGTTGCACGAACAACGATCCGCTGCGCATCTACCTGGTCGATCACGCCGGCACGCTTGGCCATAATGGCTGCACCGGAATCTCGTGCGACGACTTCTTCAATGCCGGTGCCGACAAGCGGGGCTTCCGCCTGCAACAGTGGCACTGCCTGTCGCTGCATGTTCGATCCCATCAACGCGCGGTTTGCATCGTCGTTTTCCAAAAACGGAATTAGCGAGGCCGCGACCGAAACCAGCTGCTTTGGCGACACGTCGATCAGATCGACGTTTTCACGCGGAGACATGGTATAATCACCGGACTTACGGGTATTCACCAAGTCATTGATAAAATGACCTTTTTCGTCCAACGTCGCGTTGGCTTGTGCCACCGTATGGCGCATTTCCTCGGTTGCCGACATGTAAACCACTTTGTCGGTGACCTTGTTCTTCTCAACCTGACGATATGGCGTCTCGATAAAGCCATATTTGTTAACCCGTGCGAAGGTCGCCAAAGAGTTGATCAGGCCAATGTTGGGCCCTTCCGGCGTCTCGATCGGGCACATCCGGCCATAATGCGTCGGGTGCACGTCGCGAACTTCAAAACCCGCACGTTCACGTGTCAGACCGCCCGGCCCAAGCGCCGACAAGCGCCGCTTGTGAGTGACTTCCGAAAGCGGATTCGTCTGGTCCATAAACTGACTAAGCTGTGAAGAGCCGAAGAATTCGCGCACCGCAGCTGCCGCTGGTTTCGCGTTGATCAAATCCTGCGGCATTACGGTGTCAATCTCGACCGAAGACATCCGCTCTTTGATCGCGCGCTCCATCCGCAAAAGACCAACACGGTACTGGTTTTCCATCAATTCGCCGA
The DNA here is from genome assembly GCA_051009475.1 of Boseongicola sp. GTDB lineage: Bacteria > Pseudomonadota > Alphaproteobacteria > Rhodobacterales > Rhodobacteraceae > CAXMNX01. The sequence goes on along the minus strand of JBPCWO010000153.1, from coordinate 1,506 downwards.
CCGAGCGAACCCGGCGGTTGCCAAGATGATCGATGTCATCGACATCGCCCTTGCCGTCGCGCAGTTCGACCAGTGCCTTGATACAGGCAACGATATCGTCTTTTCTGAGCGTCCGAACTGTATCTTCTGCATCCAGTGCAAGACGCATGTTCATCTTCACCCGACCAACAGCCGAGAGATCATAGCGCTCGCCGTCAAAGAACAAAGTGTCGAACAGAGCCGATGCCGCATCAACTGTTGGCGGTTCGCCTGGGCGCATGACGCGATAGATGTCCATGAGCGCGGTTTCCCGACCCAGGTTCTTGTCCAGCGCCATGGTGTTTCGCATGTACGGACCGACGTTAATATTGTCGATGTCGAGAACAGGGATCGCTGTGATCCCGGCATCCATCAGATCTTTCAACGTGCCGCCGGTGACTTCTCCGTCCTTGTCGACTTCCCACGTCAGCTCGTCTCCGGCCTCGACGTAAATCGCTCCGGTTTCTTCGTTAATGATGTCCTTCGCCGCAAATCTACCGACAATATTATCAAATGGTACCAAGAGATTAACGGATTTTCCGTCATCGATGAGCTTCTTGACTGCGCGCGGTGTGACCTTCTTTCCAGCTTCGGCAATTACTTTCCCGGTTTTTGCGTCCACGAGATCGAATGCAGGACGCGTGCCGCGGACGCGCTCTGGGAAGAACTTGGTTATCCAGCCCTTGTTTTTCTTCAGCTTGAACTCAACCGTGTCGTAGTAGGCATCCATGATGCCTTCCTGATCAAGACCAAGCGCGTAAAGCAGTGTTGTGACCGGCAATTTCCGGCGACGGTCGATGCGCGAGAATACGATATCCTTGGCGTCAAACTCGAAATCCAGCCACGAGCCGCGATAGGGGATAATGCGGCAGGCGAAAAGCAGTTTGCCCGACGCGTGGGTTTTGCCTTTGTCGTGATCGAAAAACACACCGGGAGAGCGGTGCATCTGGGATACGATCACGCGCTCGGTGCCGTTCACGATAAAAGTGCCGTTTGGCGTCATCAAGGGCATGTCGCCCATGAATACGTCCTGCTCCTTGATGTCTTTCACCGACTTCGCGCCGGTATCCTCGTCGACGTCAAAGACAATCAGACGAAGTGTAACCTTCAACGGCGCCGAGTAGGTCATGTCGCGTTGCTGACATTCCTCAACGTCATATTTCGGTTTCTCCAGTTCGTATTTTACGAACTCAAGAACCGCCGTTTCGTTAAAATCCTTAATCGGGAAAACCGATTGGAAGACACCCATGATGCCTTCGCCGTCCATCGGTTCCGGGTGATCGCCGGAATTTAGAAACAGGTCATAAGAAGATTTTTGTACCTCAATAAGGTTCGGCATTTCCAGGACTTCGCGGATTTTACCGAAATATTTACGAAGACGTTTCTGGCCAAGGTAGGTCGTCGCCATGCTATTAAGCACCTTTCGTCGTTCCAGAGCGCATCAGCCGTCGGGCCCGGCGACACACCCAAGAAACCAGCGGAAACCTG
>JBPCWO010000152.1:0-16061 GCA_051009475.1 Boseongicola sp. | reverse complement strand
GGTGTTTCGTATGCGACATCGGCCGAGATTGCCGGCGAACTCGGGTCGTTCCCAAGCTATGATCGAAATTCCAAGCACATGTTGCGTGTGATCCGGAATCATCGCCGTGCGGCACATGGAAAGACAGGGGGCTATAAGGCGATGAATGTCTCGCCGGTGCCGCTAGACCGGGAGAATTGCCCTGATCGTCGCCTTGCTGAGCTGGCAAAATCGGCATGGGACGAAGCATTGACTCTTGGCGAAGCAAACGGGTTTCGGAACGCACAAGCGACGGTAATCGCGCCAACCGGCACAATTGGCCTTGTGATGGATTGCGATACGACAGGCATCGAACCCGACTTTGCGCTGGTCAAATTCAAGAAGCTCGCCGGCGGCGGATACTTCAAGATCATAAACCGTTCCGTCCCATCGGCTCTGGAGGTCCTCGGTTACGGGTCGGCTGAGGTCGAAGAGATCATCTCGTATGCTGTCGGTCGTGGTACGATGGATAATGCACCAGGGATAAATCATACAGCGCTGCTCGGACATGGTTTTGGTCAAACTGAGATCGACAAGATCGAAGCATCGTTGCCTTCAGCCTTTGACATCAGATTTGTGTTTAATCAGTGGACCTTGGGTGAGGAATTCTGCACCGGGGCACTTGGAATACCTGCCGAGAAACTGCGCGACCCGACATTCAATCTGCTGCGGCACCTTGGATTTTCGAAAAGGGACATTGAGGCGGCAAATGATTATGTTTGCGGCACAATGACCTTGGAGGGTGCGCCGCATTTGAAGGAAGAGCACCTTGGCGTGTTCGACTGTGCCAATCCATGTGGAAAAAAAGGCAAAAGATTCCTCGATGTAAATAGCCATATTTCGATGATGGCCGCGGCTCAGTCTTTCATCTCCGGCGCAATCTCAAAAACTATCAATATGCCAAACGATGCAACGATAGAGGATTGCAAGGACGCTTACGAATTGTCCTGGTCATTGGGCATCAAAGCCAACGCGCTTTATCGTGATGGCTCAAAGTTATCGCAGCCATTGGCGGCCGCGCTGGTCGAAGACGATGATGAAGCTGCAGAAATACTGGAAAGCGGATCGCCGCAGGAAAAGGCTGCCGTCTTAGCTGAAAAGGTCGTTGAGAAAGTTATCGTAAAGGAGCTGACGAGGGGTCGCGAGCGAATGCCCGAGCGTCGTCGTGGCTACACACAAAAGGCGATTGTGGGTGGACACAAGGTTTACCTTCGGACTGGTGAGTACACTGACGGTTCTTTGGGTGAGATCTTTATCGATATGCACAAGGAGGGTGCAGGCTTCCGTGCGATGATGAACAATTTTGCCATCGCAGTATCTGTTGGCCTGCAATATGGCGTGCCGCTTGAGGAGTTCGTTGACGCGTTCACATTCACTCGGTTCGAACCGGCAGGCATGGTGCAGGGCAACGATTCGATCAAGAACGCAACGTCCATCCTTGATTATATTTTCCGCGAGCTGGCGGTGAGCTATCTGGACCGCACTGATCTGGCTCATGTCAAACCAGATGGCACGTCTTTCGATGAGCTCGGTCGCGGCGAAGAAGAAGGTCAGCGCAACTTCAATGAAGTGCCGAAAAGCCGTGGATCGTCTCCACTGGAGGTGCTGAAGCAGGTCGCGTCGACAGGCTATCTACGCAATCGAGTACCGCAAGAACTTGTGGTGCTGGAAGGTGGCGCAGGCGCCGTTGCGCTGGCTGACGCCACCGACCCGGCTGCAGCGCTCGCCACTTTAGTGCCTGAAGTGAATGCAGCGGTGGCCGAAACGGCAGTGGCAAGTGGTGTGCCAGAATTGGATCCGCGCTCGCAGGCCAAAATGCAGGGTTACGAAGGCGATCCCTGCGGCGACTGCGGCAACTACACGCTGGTGCGCAACGGCACCTGCATGAAATGCAACACCTGCGGGGCGACAAGCGGGTGTAGCTGAAGGAATAGGGTGGGGCGGTCAAACGCCTCCCCACTCAAATCGGGGGCGGGTGCGCTCGCCCTGGACGCGGGTCAGGCCGCAGGCAGAAACCGGGCGGTATAAACAAAGTGAGCCTGACAAGCGAAACTGGGGGGTCTTCGGACCTCCCTTTCTCTTTTCGTGGCTAGCGCATCACAAACGGGTTCGCCATTGGTTCAGCGGAAGTGTTGATCCAGGTCGTTCGCGTTCTGGTATAGTCGAGGATTGCGTCCATCCCCGCTTCGCGTCCATAGCCAGATTGATTAAATCCGCCGAATGGCGCGATTGGGGAAATTGCCCGGTAGGTGTTGATCCAACAAATACCCGCCCTCAAACGATTTGAGACGCGGTGAGCGCGGGAAAGATCGCGGGTGAAAATGCCCGAACCCAATCCAAACGTTGTGTCGTTCGCGAGATCGATCGCTTCATCCTCGGTATCGAATGGCAAAAGCGACATAACCGGACCGAACATTTCAACGATGAGTGTTTCGATTTTGGGGCTGGGGCATTCAACAAGAGTTGGGGCCATATAATTTCCAGGCCGATCCAACGGCTCACCACCAAATCGCAAGCGTGCGCCTTGAGAAACGGCGACTTCCAATGTTGCCTCAATCTTTTCGATCTGAGCGTTTGTGCAAAGCGGTCCGACATGTGTGTTTGATTCCAGAGGATCGCCGGCAACAATTCCTTTTGCCTTTTCTTCGATAAGAGCGGCGAGTTCCGAAAATATCGGCCGGTGCACGAGCGCGCGTGACCCGGCGACACAAGATTGACCCGACGCCCCGAAGTTTCCGGCGATCAAACCGTTCGCCGCACTTTCAAGATCGGCGTCGTCGAAGACGATGATCGGTGATTTGCCACCCAGCTCAAGCGTCGTCACTGCAAAGTTATCTGCCGAGTTCCTGATCACGTGCCGCGCGGTTTCAGGGCCGCCGGTAAAGGCAATCCGGTCAACCCGCGGATGTCGCGTGAGTGGAATTGCGCAGTTTTCGGAATCGCCGGTGATGACCGAGACGACGCCCGGCGGAAATCCGGCCATTTCGATCAAACGCGCAAACTCCAACATCGGAACCGGCGCAATCTCCGAGGCTTTCAAAACCACGGTGCAGCCAGCGGCCAATGCGGGGCCAAGCTTTGTCGCCGTAAGAAACATTTGAGCGTTCCACGGCACTATGGCGGCCACGACGCCAATGGGGACACGCGTTGTGAATACGTGCATGTCTGGCTTGTCGATAGGAAGCACGGCGCCTTCGATCTTGTCCGCAAGACCCGCATAGTATCGGTAGTAATCAGCGACATATGCCGTCTGACTTTGAGTTTCAGCCAGCAACTTACCGCTATCGGTCGTCTCGATCCGGCCAATATCACTGGCGTTTTCTTCGATGAGTTCGGCCAGACGATAAAGCAGCTTTCCGCGTGCGGTTTGTGAAAGGTCACGCCATACAGGGTCCGCGAGTGCACGCGCCGCCGCCGCGACAGCACGGTTCACGTCAGCGGCCGACGTACATGCAAATGTGGCCCAAGGCACGCCGTCGGCGGGGTTCGTCGTGGCCATCGTTTGACTATCAGCGCCCTCGGACCACGCGCCGTCGATGAAAAGCTGGTAATGCGGTAATTCCGTCATTTCGACCTCATGAGAACGCCGGCATTACGTCATTGATAAAGCGGGCAAGGGATCCGCGCTTGCGGTCGGCGCTCATGCCGCTGTCCATCCAAATCGAAAATTCGTCATACCCCAAATCTTCATAGCGGCGAATTTGGTCAATGACTTCTTGTGCCGTACCGATTGTCAAATCTCGGTGCAAGTTCTCCGGACTCATCATAGCATTTCCTGCAATCTCTTCTTCGGAAAGCGGTGCAATCATGCCTTGAGTCACGGGCCGTTTATTTTGGAACCACGCGCCGAAATAGCAATAAAACCGGCTGAGTTCTTTTGCCGCAAGTTCCGTATCGGCATCGTCCGCAGAGACATACGTGTGATGCAGCAGCATGATCTTTGGTCGATTCTTACCTGTTGTCGCGACTGCATCGTTAAAGCGCCCGATCAACGTTTCAATTTCCTCCAGCCCTTGCCAAAGCGGCGTGACTTGAACGTTAAAGTCGTTGATGACCGCGAACTCGTGGCTGTTTGGGTCGCGCGCCGCGATCCAGATTGGAGGGCCATTTTCTTGCGTCGGTTTTGGGGCCGAAGTCGTTGACGGAAATTGAAAATATTCGCCTTCGTGAGCGCAATCCCCTTGCCAGATCTTCCGCAGCAGCGGAACGGTCTCCCGCATTCACAAACCAGCAGTCATGGCATCGAGGCCGGGTAGAAGCCGTTCATACTCGAAACTGTATGCTCCACGCGCAATCCCCAATTCCAAGCGACCGCCTGTCATCAGATCGGTGGCGGCAGCTTCACCAGCGAGTTTGATAGGATGCCAAAAGGGTGCGACGATTGTGCCAGTTCCCAGTCGAACATTCTTTGTGTGATGCGCGAGATCTACTATCGAGAGAAAGGGATTTGGAGCGATCGTGAACTCCATCCCGTGATGCTCGCCGGTCCAGATGGCTCGCATTCCACCCTGATCCGCCATCTCACAAAGCGAGATGAACTCCTCATGGAGCGCTTCGTGTGACTGGCCGGACGTCACCCTTTCCATATGAGCGAAAAGCGAAAAGTCCATAATTCATCCCCTAGTCATTATGCGTCGAGGTTGTTGTCCCGCGTGTATGCGCGACACAATGAGAGTCACTCATCGTGACACGTCCCGGAAAAAGGACAAGAGGGCAGTGTTCACTTGATCCGCGTGGGTCATTGGCAGCATGTGCGCTGCGCCTTCGACGATCTGCGCGCGACCATTAGGGGCCAGGCCGGCCATCGCATGGGACATTGCCGGCGTAGAATTGGGATCGGCCTCGCCGGTCAGGAACAGTGCTGGGCAAGCTAGATCAGAAAGAGCGGCATCAGACGGACCATCATTGTTGGCAAAAATTGAATAAGCGGCTCGATAGCCAGGCTGCCGCACTGATGTAAGCCACTCGCGGCAGGCAGTCCTTTCGGGAGAAATGTTAGGGCCAAACCAGCGCCGAAGTGTGGGAGCCGGATTGGGCGCGCTTTCTGTTCCCAACGCGACAGCGCGGTCCTGAACGGCGGATTTGGCGGCTGCGTCCCGACGAAACACTGCGTTCAGCGCGACCACAGCGCGGATTTTGTCGGCATAGCGAACGGCAAGGTCGAGCGCGATCATTGCACCCAGAGAGTGTCCGACAACGAAACACGGCGCGTCGATAGCCGCAGCAATCTGATCGGCAAAATCTGCAAGATTTGCCCCGTTTATTGGCATTGCGGTTTCGCCGTGCCCAGGCAGATCGGGGGCAAACAGAGCATACTCACGCGATAAGGCTTCAAATTGCGCGGACCAGGCTTCGGCACGCAAGCCGACGCCGTGAAGCATCAGCACCCGGTTTCCAGTTCCGACTCGGATTGCCGCTAAACCATCAGATGTCACGCGGCCCTGCATCTCCCACATCAAATCAGTGTTTCGCAGAGAATTTTTGCACTTAGCAAGACAATAAGCCGCCTATCCGCTTGATGGGTCATTTTCCGTGGTCGTGATAAACGAGTTTTTGACATTCACCAACCACGTGATCATTTTTGTGGATTCTCAACTTCGAAGTAATTCTAGCAGGCAATTTTTGACAGTTCACAGGCTATGTTTCTTCACATTATCTGGTCGAATATCTGATTTTGCGCTGACGCTTGTGTCCCAGATTGCGACCCGGGCACTCGAATCCAAATGATGGATTAACACTGGCCGGCCCAATACCTTGTGCGTTTTGAGCAAAAACGGCTAGCTTGCTGGAATGGTTGCAGGAAATCACTGCCTAGGCTTGGGCGCACGAAAAGTCTGCTTAGCAAAATTTGGAATCTCAATTTGTGAGAATTCGAGTGTCCACGCGCCTCGCTATTCAAAATACCTCGACAAGATTTAAGAGCCGAGGGCAGCCGCGTTAGGCATTACCGGTGTTATTTGCAGTGATTTGGGGCTGCGACTGAACGTTTGCCAAATGGACAATCAGCGTCGTTGTGCGGATGTGCATAAATAGTGTGGCGCCGTCTAATGCCATTGGCAAAAACTGACGAGGCTCAGGCCGAGGAAAGGCAACTACATTACTCATACGCACGTCTCCAGTTCCAATGGCTATCAATTAATCTTCCATTTGTGACGAAGTATGGGCACAAAAATGGTAATACTTCGGTTAATGTGGCGCATACGATGGTATCGCGCTACGGTAAAACAATTAGCCAGAGCCAGATCATGCCGACAGAATGGAACGATCCGAGCAATACTGACGAGGCTGCAATCCGATGAGCAGAGCCATACATGTCGCGAATAGGGACGTATTAATGTCCGGCGCAATTTTTGCGGTTAGCGCGGCGGGACGGAACGCATCGTATTCCAGCCCAATCGCCGATGCCAGCCCGTATGTGATAACTTGGTGGGTGATTTAGTAAATTCAGCAAGCCATTAAAATAATTCGATAATCTTCTTCTAGGCGATATCAAAAAAGCACGCCTCCCAGATCAAAAAGCGCTGCCGGCATCGCTGGACCAGCGCTGCCAAACGGCTACGTAACCAAACGCAATCAGTAAGAAAACCGGGAGAATAACTTCGAGAAGCGCCTTCATTTGCTATCAGTCTTTCACCGAAAAGCGCATTCCATCGTAAGCAGGCTCTACATTGTCTGGCGTGTTGCGCGTGACTTCTTCGAAGTCCATATCGTTATGCATATTTGTCAGGATGGCGCGTTTAGGCCGGGCACGCACGATCCATTCCAACGCCTTCTCAAGATGTACGTGGGTTGGATGCGGTGTACGACGAAGCGCATCAAGTATCCACACATCGAGGTGAGCTATTCTAGTCCATGATTCATCTGGAATTTCTGCAACATCAGGTAGATATGCGGTGTTCTTCACCCTAAATCCCAGCGAGTCTATCGCGCCATGGTCCACGCTAAAAGGCTCAAATTCGATTTGGCCGCCTGCGCCACGAATGGAAACGGTGCCATCGATTGTGTGAAGGTCCAATATTGGTGGATAGGGCGACCCCTTGGGTTGAGTAAATGCGTATCCAAATCCTGCTAACAGTCGTTCTTGCGTCGGTCCGTCCGCCCAAACGGGAAGTCGCGATTTTCGGTTGAATACGATCATCCTCAGATCGTCGATACCGTGAACATGGTCAGCGTGGCCGTGCGTGAATATGACGGCGTCAAGGGCTCCCACTCCGGCGTCTAGGAGTTGTTGGCGCATATCGGGCGACGTATCGATCAAAACTCGGGTAGTACCCTCAGAATTAACCCTTTCAACCAAAAGCGAACAGCGGCGGCGGCGGTTCTTGGGGTTCTTCGGATCGCACGCGCCCCATAGGTCCCCAAGGCGCGGAACTCCGCCCGATGAACCGCAACCAAGTATGGTAAAAATCAGCTCTGCCACGCTGCGGCCTTTCGGAACAGACGTTCGAAATTAGCTTCGGTGGCCGCCGCAAACTCTTTAGAACTGACGTCAAAAATACTGGCACCGACTCGGGCTGTGTCGGCAACAAATGATGGCTCATTTAGTTTGCCGCGGTTAGGCGGCGGAGCCAGGTAAGGCGCGTCCGTCTCCACCAGAATGCGCTCGAGAGGCGCTGCTGCGAATATATCTCTGAGACCCAGACTTTTGGGAAATGCGGCAATTCCTGACATCGACAGATAAAACCCAAGATCCAGTGCGGCCTTTGCGAGTTCGGGACCACTTGAAAAGCAATGCATGACACAATCATACTCGCCCGCACGGTGCTCCTCAGTCAGAATACGTTCCATGTCCTTGTCAGCATCACGCGCGTGGATAATCAACGGCAAGTCAGCGCGACGGGCGGCTTCGATATGAATTCTTAGGCTTTCTTGCTGTGCGTCCTTGCTTTCGGAGGTGTAGTGATAGTCGAGCCCGGTTTCGCCAATGCCAACGCATTTTGGATGCGCAGCAACGCGTTCCAATTCCTCTGGAGAGATCATCGGTTCATCGGCGACAGACATTGGATGTGTGCCGATGGCAAAAAAGACCACGTCATGGGCTTCTGCTAACTTGCGCACAGGCTCAAGTCTGCTCAGCTTAGTGCAAATCGTTACAATCCGGTGGACTCCGCGCTTGCGCGCGCGTGTCAAAATCGCGTCGATTTCGCCGTCAAATTGAGGAAAATCGAGGTGACAGTGGCTGTCGGTCAGCAGAGGGGCAATTGGGGCACCTTCGAGCATGGCACCCGTATCATCTCTTTGATCTTGGGCGTCAAGAATTCCCAGAGGTTTCATTGATCTTTAGAAGAGCGTCCAAAACAAGGCTTTGGGGATCAACGTTCACATCGCGCCCGCGACGAAATCGTTCTGAGATTTCGCGCTGCAGTTCCGCCCATTTTCGGGCGACACGCGGTGTCGGCGATAGTTTTACAAGAATCTCAGTTTCGCCTGAGGCACACTCGGTCGCAGGGGAGTGGCCCACACCCATTCGTGCCAGACGAGAAAGCACCAGTTCCAACAGATAAATTGCGATATCTAAATGCTGGTCCTTTCCGCGTTGCGCAACGGTTCCCGCGAAACTTAATGCGCGCGAGCGATCCATTTGCGGGCATTTACTCAGGAGTTCGACAATCCGGCGATAGTATTCGGCCCCGTCATTGGAGTGCAGTCGTATTGCTTCTCCGACTGATCCGCCCGCGATGGAACAAAGCGCTGGTGACACTTCGCCCTCGAGGTCAACTTGTGAAAGTGCGCGTTCAAAATGTGTTTGAGAGAGAGCGGAAAGACGCAACTCGCGGCACCGCGATCGAATTGTCGGAAGAAGCCGGGCAGGGGCATGAGAAATCAAAAAGAACGTGGTGTTACGAGGAGGCTCCTCTAGTACCTTTAGTAGCGCATTGCCTGCGGAAACGTTCAATTCGTCTGCGCTGTCAATGATCACAGCCCGATGCCCGCCGTCAGCAGAGGAAAGACCAAAAAAACCACCAAGCTTTCGAACTTCTTCAACGGTGATTTGCGTTTTCAACCGTTTGCGATCTGCATCCCAGGCGCGCCTTATCAACAGCAATCGTGGTTCCGAAAGTGCGGCAATCCGTCGGCATACAGGCGCGTCAATTGCAACGTCTAGAGAGTTAGGCACGGGCGGCGCATCTTCGAAAAGACCGGCCTCTCGCTTGGCACTGTCCTGTGACAACAAAAATCGCGCCGCCCGCCAGGCTAAGGTCGCTTTACCGGTGCCCCGGGGACCGGTAATCAGTAAAGCGTGGTGCAGTCGCCCCGCAACATGTGCAGCAATCAATGCACGCTCCGATGTTTCCTGCCCAAATAGCTCAACTGTATTGCGCGGGTGTGGCGCACCGTCGATACGGTCAGCCTCAGGAATCTCGGAGTCGATCATAAAAGTGCGTCTGCGATGGCCGCAACATCTGCCGCTACCGCTTCTTCGCTTTGCGCGCCATCAATAAGGTGGCAGCGATCCGGCCAATCTTCAACCAAAGTGCGAAAGCCGTATTGAAGTCTTTGTTGAAATACCGGTCCCATTTCTTCAAACCGATCCTCGCCGGACCGTCGTGCTAAGCCACGCGCCAGGGCAATCTCAGGGTCCATATCAATCACAAATGTAAGAAATGGCTCAATTCCGATTACGGCGTCATGGAGCGTATCGACCAGATCACGTAATTCGCCGCGAGCTGCGCCCTGATACACGCGGGTAGAATCCGCAAACCGATCCGAAACAACCGTGGCACCGCGGTCAAGCGACGGTCGTATCGTTTTCTCAAGATGATCGCGGCGCGCGGCGGTGAACAGCAAGATTTCCGTCTCGGGCGACCAACGATCGGCGTCACCTTCAACGAGCAAACGGCGAATTACTTCGGCGCCTGCAGAACCACCTGGTTCGCGCGTCAGAATAACGTTGCGACCAGTGTTAGTGAGGTGCTCGAACAGCAGGCGCGCCTGAGTGGATTTTCCAGACCCGTCAATGCCTTCAAAGGTAATAAAATGTCCCTTGCTCATTCCATGAGGGTCTGCACCTGTCCCATTGCCTTGTCAAACAAGACCATGGCTGAGGCACGAATTCGCGGAAGGAAGCCGCCGTAAACAACAGTTCGATCGGAAACTAAAGGGATACGCTTTTCGGGCATATCGGGCGCCGTGACAATTAAGGAAGCGACTTCCGCGCCCTTTTCTATGGGCGCTTCAAGCGGACTTCGATATTCAATTTTGGTTTCTACAGCTTCCTGCCCAATCGTGGGAACCAATAGTTTGATATCGTCGCGCGCAACGAGATTAATCTGTTGATGATCGCCCAGCCAAACCGGGGCTTCAGCAACGGTTTGACCGGCGGCTGCAACCTGCTTCTGTATGAATTGGCGAAATCCCCAATTGATGATCGATTCTGCCTCCTGGCGTCGATCGCCTTGGCTTTCAATCCCGGTGAATACGAATACAATTCTTCGTTCTCCACTCAAAGCTGAACCGACGAGTCCATATCCTGCTTCTTCTGTGTGACCGGTTTTCAATCCGTCCGCACCAAGCCCGAGTCCCAGTACAGGATTGCGATTAAATCGATTAGACGGTGAACGACCGTCAAAATCGTACTCCTCCAGCGCAAAATACCCGTAGTATTCAGGGAATTCGACTATTATTCGGGTTGCTAGGACTCCCAAGTCGCGCATGCTCATGCGGTGATTTGGATTCGGCCACCCGGATGCGTTCACGAATGTCGAATTCGTCAACCCAATCTCAGCCCCGCGCGTGTTCATTTGGCGCGCAAATGCATCTTCGCTTCCGGCCAAACCTTCGGCGACAACGATGCATGCGTCATTACCTGACTGAACGATAATTCCCTTAATCAATTGCTCGACCGTCGGTCGATCGGTTTCATCCAAAAACATTGTCGAACCACCCATGAGCCGGGCTTTGGTCGACACACCAAACGTTGTCTCGAGCGTAACTCTACCGTCGCGAAGTGCCTCGAACGCCATAAAGAGTGTCATGAGTTTCGACATTGAGGCCGGTGGCAGCGGCGCGTCTGCATTCTTCTCAAACAGTACGGTGTCAGTGGTCACATCATAAAGATAGGCAGCAGTCGCCCGAGTCTCGAATGCCGCGCGGGCTGGTTCGGGAAGAGCAGTTGCACAGGCCGAGAGAGCGATTGCTATGACAATTGCGGTGACAGGGCGGAACATATCAGGCCTCCGATCTGTTGCTTAATTAGGTGTAAGAAAAGCGTCTGAGTATCCAAGAGCACGCACCTGGCCCAAGACCTCGGCCTGATCGGTTGCGCTTGTCATCGGGCCAACAATAACCCGCCAGAATCGACGATCATCATTCGCGCCTTCGGCGATCGTGGGTACAATTCCGCCCTGACGCAGATTTGCTGCAGCTGCTGTGGCGTTTGCTTCAACAGAAAACAATCCAACTTGTACAAATGGGTTTTTTAGTCCAGTTGGGACGACCGGGGCGGTGGAAACGCTTTCGGGTGCTGGCTGCGCAGAGCTCTCTGTATTCTCTTCAACTTCATCTATCGCGGCCGCAGCTGCGGCCAGCGGGTCTAGTGGCTCAATTTCCACCTCTGGCACCGAAGCGTCCGCCGCTGTTGCTGGGGCTACCTCGGGCGTATTCGCCCCGGCCGTTTCGGGCTCGTTACGCAGACTTTGGCGGAAGCGTTGCCAAAATCCGGGACGTTCAGGCGGTGAGGCTGCGGCAGCTGCGGCTGTGCCTGCAACAACTGCAGTTGTTGTGTTCGATGATCCATCCTCGGTTGTTTCGGCTACGGCGGCTTCAGCCGTCTCGTCGACCGGAAGCGGGGCCGCTTCGATGACAACCTCTTCCTGCCTAATCACCACAATACTTAATTCAGTCGGCTGGCCGGCGAGCACATCAAGCGCCGCGGCAGCGTCTGAGGAAAGCTGGATTCGGGGTCCGGGATTTGCCCGTTCGCGACGAAAAAGAGCGCCGGTAATTGTTTGCCCGCTTGAGGTGTTTTCAATCCGAACACGCTCAGGGCTGTCGGCATCCGGATGGGCGACCCAAATTCCGCCGAGCGATGGACGCCCGTCCCAGAGCGCCATTTCTTGCGTGCTAAAGATGTCAGGACGATCAATTTCCTGAATTTCAACTCGGGCTTCGGGAACAACAGTAGTTTCGTCGGTTATTTCGTCTCCATCGGTTGATGAAGGCGCAAGGAACTGACCTTCTTCACATCCCGAAAGGGCAGCGATCATTGCTGTCAAAAACACCAAACTCCGCGCGGTGACAACTGCCATTCTGCCTGCTCCTTCGGCTCCTCGATCGGGACTTAAATAGTTGGCCGATCGATCAGCATGCCTCATCCCGACCTCGCGCGGGTCGGCTTGGTGACAAGCTTACATGGATATCCGCAAAGATGAAAGCATAGCAGTAGTATGATCGGCACGGAAATGCCGGGCATGGACCAATTGAAATGTGCACTGCCATTGGTCTTTCAGAATCGGATACGCCCGCGTAAGAGGTCGCTGCCGGAGGAGTGGCAGAGTGGTCGAATGCACCGGTCTTGAAAACCGGCGTACGTGAACGCGTACCGTGGGTTCGAATCCCACCTCCTCCGCCATCAACCAATTCCCGTGAATAACGGTGAATGAAGTTTTTGCCCATTAACTAACCGGTTTTTGGATTTCAACATTGCCTCGCATTTCGTTGGAATATCTTCGTTGGTGTAGGGATGTTTTTCTTGCGTGGCGCGTCAAATGCTGCGGTGACTTTGCTGTCTGAGCAATTGATTTGATTTCGATCACTTTAGCTGCAAGTTCCTGGGGTCTGGACTTCTTCTTCGGACCCTCCAACGTATTCTTTCCAATAGCCCGATTTGGAGGTCATCTGGCGATTGCCATGCTCGCGAAAGTCGGAGCGTCGCTCGTCGCTGGTCTGTTCCTACGCAGGTATATGCCCAATGAAATCGCGATCCAAAGGCGGCCCAGGACCACTTGACTCGGGCGCTCCGAGAAGGCCGTGCCCTTGTTTGGTACTGAATTGCGGTTAAAGTCGTCTGCGATGGGGGAGTCGAGCACAGTTGCGCAACGCGCAGCTATTAGTGTTTCGATTTGAAATGGGGGGCAGCGATGACGCGTGAATTGCAAGATTTGTTTGCCCAAAAGGGATTAGAAGATCTCTATAAGTTATTTGCGGCCGAGGACGTTGATACGTCTATGGTGCGCGAACTCACAGACGATGATCTTAAAGAAATTGGTCTTAGCCTCGGGCAACGCAAAAGGTTTCGCGCCGCAATCAAGGCGGATACGAACTCGGAGCAAACGACATCTCGGATGCCCGCGGAGCGAAGGCAGTTAACCGTCGCTTTTTGCGATCTGGTCGGTTCGACCGCATTAGCAACCGCACTGGACCCGGAAGACTTGAGAAAAGTTATCTCAAGTTATCTCGATACCGCAGTAGGAGTAATGAAAGCCCATAGCGGCTACCTTGCCTATACCCAGGGCGATGGGCTGATGATCTATTTCGGCTACCCTGTTGCGCATGAAGATGATCCAGCGCGTGCCGTCCGTGCATCGTTGGCCACAGTTGCGGCGATTCAGGGAATGGAAACGCTGGCGCCCGAACCGCTTAACGTGCGCATTGGCGTTGCGACCGGCCGAGTCGTTGTAGGAGATATAGTCGGCGAATCTGCGGCTCCCCGGGATTTTGTTGTTGGAGAAACGCCAAATCTTGCCGCGCGAATGCAGAGCCTTGCGCAACCTGGCGAAGTTGTCATCGCAGAGGTGACCCAGCAACTGGCCAGTGGTGTGTTTGATTTCGATGATCGCGGAAAATTTTCGGTCAAGGGTTTCGACGAACCGCTTTCTGTTTTTGCCGTCAAAGGCGAAAACACAGGCAAAAGCCGCTTTGATGCGCGCACAGTAGATGGCGTGCAGCCAATAGTCGGGCGCCAAACCGAACTTAACTTGCTTGCTAAGAACTGGGACAAAGCCCAAGCGGGTAAAGGGCGCATCTGTTTGATCGAAGGTCCGCCTGGAATTGGCAAGTCGCGTCTGGTGCGCAGTGTCTATTCCCTGGCAGACGGAGCGGCCCTTGAGTGGCAATGTGCGCGGCACCTTTCAAACCGCGCGCTGCATCCTATGGCGGCTGCGCTGGAGCGCGAAGCCGGAATTCGACGCGGGGATGCTGAGGATGTCAGGCGGGCCAAAGCGGCTGCGCTGATCGCTGATATTTCGGGGATGTCAGAGTCAGATTTGCCGCGTTTAGCCAGTCTTGCTGGTGCGCCAATGGCAGATGATGCGCAGCTTGATGCCCAGGTTCGTGCTAGATTGACCCTCGATTTTCTCGTGCGGCGCGTCGAAGGAAAAACGCACACAGGGCCTGCACTGGTCGCTCTGGAGGATGCCCATTGGGCAGATCCCACTTCGCTGGAATTCCTTGATCTGTTGATTGAGCATATCCCGGAATTGCCGATTTTACTGCTGGTCACTTATCGCCCTGAGTTTGAGCCTTCCGAGGCTCTGATATCAGCCGGAGAAATATTGACGCTGGAACCGTTGGCTATCGATGCCGGAATCGATTTGGTGACAAGTATCGGTGGGACGCGCGCATTGGACGCAATATTGGCGCGGCGTATTATCGAAAAAACCGATGGCGTGCCTCTCTTTGTCGAAGAGCTAACCAAGGCGATTATTGATTCCGCACCTAGCGACGGCGCGATAACGGCGGATACGCTTGACGCGATGGATATTCCCGCCACGCTGCAGGATTCACTCATGTCACGTCTTGACCGAACCGGGCCCTCAAAAGAAATCGCGCAGCTTGGCGCAGTAATCGGGCGTGAATTCACCGCAACAATGATACGTGCGATCGCGCCGAAGGATGCGGATGTTGATGGAGCGCTGCTACAGCTAGAAGACGCTGAACTTCTCAATCGAACCGGGCTCATGGGGCCGGACTACTTCGTCTTCAACCACGCGCTTGTTCAAGACACGGCTTATGAGTCGATTTTGCGCAGTAAGCGACAAGAGGTTCACCTTGCACTCGCCCGAGCCATGTTGGACCGGCACCCGGCATTTGGAGCGCAAGAGCCGGAGACAATTGCCAGGCACTGTGAAGTCGGTGGGCTGGTTGAAGACGCCATCGAACATTGGACTGCTGCCGGGCAGGAGGCAGTTGCGCGCGCGGCCAATTTGGCTGCAGTCAACTACCTGCAATCGGCTTTGCGGCTTCTCAGTACACAGCCTGAGGGCAAACAGCGCGATGCCACCGAACTGGGACTGCAAATGACGCTGGCCGCGGCCTGTATGTCATCTTTTGGCTGGGGGTCTGATTCTGTTGAAAAGGCCAGTATTCGTGCCCAAGAGCTCGCGCAAGTGCTGGAAGACGGCCAAAGTTTGTTTGGCGCTACTTGGATTCGATGGACCTATTATTTCCTCGGCGGGCAAATGCACAAAGCGCTGGAAATGGCTCAGACCATCCGTCAGATGGCAGAGGCCGTGCCGTCGGGAATTGCTAATGTGGCCGCAGCCCATGCTCAGTCGTTCACCCATTACTCGAGGGGCGAAATTCGCGAGGCCATTGAAGCAATCGAATGGGGGTTGCCCAGTTTCGATCTTGAAACCGACCGCCAGATGCTGCCGGTCTTCCAGCTGGCCTCTGGCAATGCGCTCCACACGATGAGTGCCAATGTCTACTGGCTGTTGGGACAGGAAGCAAAATCAGAAGAGATGCGCGACAAGGCCCTTGAAATCAGCGCAGCACTGGAGCACGTACCAAACCGCACACATTGCCTGCATGTCTCCAGCTGGTCGTTGATGTTCAGCCGGCAGTGGGCGCGACTGCGCGAGCGAGCAACCATGGCGCGCCAGATCGCTGAGGACGAGAGCCTTTTGCTGTGGATCCCGATGTGCGACGCCTATCTTGGCGTGGCTCAAATAGCCGAGGGTGAAATCGAGGAGGGTCTGGCTCTACTGGATTCTGGCTTGGCCGGAATGCGAGCGCTGGGCACGAAGCTGACGATGTCACAGTTCGAAATCTGCGCCGCCGACGGCTTGGTGCGCGCGGGTCGCGCGGAAAAAGCACTTGAGCGG
>JBPCWO010000151.1:0-53379 GCA_051009475.1 Boseongicola sp. | reverse complement strand
GAGCAATCAACATGGCTGCTAAGGACGTCAAGTTCGAAACCGACGCCCGCAATCGTATGCTGAAGGGTGTGAACATCCTAGCTGATGCGGTGAAAGTTACACTCGGCCCGAAAGGCCGAAATGTCGTACTCGATAAATCTTTTGGCGCACCGCGCATCACCAAAGACGGTGTAACGGTCGCAAAAGAGATCGAACTGGAAGACAAGTTTGAAAACATGGGCGCGCAGATGGTGAAAGAAGTCGCCAGCCGCACCAACGACGAAGCCGGCGACGGCACAACCACTGCCACACTATTGGCGCAAGCCATCGTCCGCGAAGGCATGAAGTCGGTCGCAGCGGGTATGAACCCGATGGACCTCAAGCGTGGTATCGACATTGCAACGGCGAACGTCGTCGAGCAAATCAAAGCCGCATCTCGCGAAGTTAAAGACAGCGACGAAGTCGCCCAGGTCGGCACTATCTCGGCCAACGGTGAAGCCGATATCGGCAACCAGATCGCAGACGCGATGCAGAAAGTTGGCAACGACGGTGTTATCACTGTTGAAGAAAACAAGGGTCTCGACACTGAGACTGAAGTTGTCGAAGGCATGCAGTTCGACCGCGGTTATCTTTCGCCCTACTTTGTCACCAACCCCGACAAAATGACTGTCGAACTCGAGGACGCCGTTATCCTGCTGCACGAGAAGAAGCTCTCGTCGCTGCAGCCGATGGTTCCGCTGCTGGAATCGGTTATCCAGTCGCAAAAGCCGCTTGTGATCGTTGCTGAAGACGTCGAAGGTGAGGCTCTGGCAACGTTGGTCGTCAACAAGCTGCGCGGTGGCCTGAAAATTGCCGCTGTCAAAGCACCGGGCTTCGGTGATCGCCGCAAAGCCATGCTTCAGGACATCGCGATTCTGACAGGCGGCCAGGTGATCTCGGAAGATCTGGGCATGAAGCTCGAAAGTGTGACCATGGACATGCTTGGTTCTTCCAAGCGCGTTTCGATCACCAAAGACGAGACCACCATCATCGACGGTTCAGGCGAAAAGGCTGAGATCGAAGCACGGGTTGCACAAATCCGGCAGCAGATCGAGGAAACAACGTCGGATTACGATCGTGAAAAGCTTCAGGAACGTGTGGCCAAGCTGGCCGGTGGCGTTGCCGTCATCCGCGTCGGTGGCATGACCGAAGTTGAAGTGAAAGAGCGTAAGGACCGCGTCGACGACGCGCTGAACGCGACCCGCGCTGCGGTTCAGGAAGGCATCGTCATCGGCGGTGGTGTTTCCTTGATCCAGGCTGCCAAAGGTCTCAACGGTGTTTCGGGTGAAAACAGCGACCAGGAAGCTGGCATCGCCATCGTCCACCGTGCGCTAGAATCCCCGCTTCGTCAGATCGCTGAAAATGCTGGTGTCGACGGCTCCGTCGTGGCTGGCAAGGTTCGCGAAAGCGACGACAGCTCGTTCGGGTTTAACGCACAGACCGAAGAATATGGCGACCTGTTCGACTTCGGCGTCATTGACCCGGCCAAGGTTGTCCGCACGGCTCTGGAAGATGCGTCTTCAATTGCTGGTCTGTTGATCACGACCGAAGCCATGGTTGCCGACAAGCCTGCTAAATAAGGCGCGGCGCCTGCTGGCGGCATGCCCGACATGGGCGGCATGGGCGGCATGATGTAAACGGCGAACGCTTACGTTCGCCGGGTGGCGGCAGGTGCTTCGCGAATGCGAATTACCGAGAGCCACACCGTCAAGTTAGAGGGCGCCTTCGGGCGCCCTTTTTCCTGGGCCAGCACCTAGATGTTTCGCGCGCAAAACAATTCTTTTGCAAATAATTGAATTCGCTAATCGTGACGGGCCAATTTATTGAAAGTAAATGGAAAGCTCGGTGGGCTCGCATAATCGGCAACTGGGCAATAGAACCAATGCGCCTTCGACGGTCGGTCGGTTTTAATAACCAAACAGTTGCAGGAACGCCGCGGTTTGAAGTGATGCGCGCACAAAAAAAAGGCGGGCAAATTGCCCACCCAGTTTGTCAAAAGTTAGATGCTTACGACTTGCGTCTGCGCAATGCCGCGATACCTCCTATGCCCGCCAGCATCAGCCAGCCAGCTGCAGGAAGTGGAATTACTTCCGGCGTATAGTCAATCTTGATCTTCTTGATCTTGATCGCCGAATTTTCAGAGTCACAATTTGGGACACTAGTAAAAGTCTGCACTGTAGGACACAGCGAATAATGCGTCCGAGTTCCGATAGCAAAGTTGTCGGCCAAACCATAACCCAACGCTTTTGGCCCGGACCCGTTTTCTACGGATTGCAGAATGCCATCCATGAAGACGTCCCAGTCTTTTTCGCCAGCGGCCCAAGAAATGTATGTGCCCAATAACTCCACATCCATTCCAAAACTGAACATCATGGATTCATTCGGACCCCAGCTATCAATCGCGTGGTATTCATTGCCGTTTTGGCTAATGAGCCCATAAGAATTCAGATCAACGTCCGCGCCTCCGCCCTGGACGTAAGAACCACCTAAACCAAGATTATAATAGTAACCAGAGACGTCGACTGTGATGCCGGCGTCTTCAACCGATCTGAACGTCTTGTTCTGCGCGCCTCCGCCAACTAAGTACGTGTTTGAAAAATGAAAAGTATAAGTCGCCGCCGAAGCAACGCCTGCCGAAAGGGCCAGAACACTGGCCGCCAATAGTAATTTCATGAGCCCCTCACAAACCCAAAGTTAAGCACCACGCTCTAGACGCGGTGTGCCGTGACGATAGTCAACCAGGCTGCTTTGGCCAAGCAAATAAGGCAAAATGTGGATAACTTCGCCTTATTTTTAACACATTTCTACGCGGCCTGTTTCGCATTCGTGTAGAAAGCCGAATTTTAGGCGACACTGTTCTCGTTTTGTGAACGACCTCATTTTTTTGCCGGATCGAACGCGAATCCTTGATGTCCTTACAAATAGGCCAGCGCGCGCTGTCCGACATCAGCCATGGGTGATGGGAGCGCGACTGAATTACGTGGAGGGTCAACATCTACATTTGCGGCGCTCAACTCATTACGCGCTGCGACCTCTATGCATTGCGAACTAGAGAAAACATTTTCCAGTTCAGCGAACAAGCGCTTCAAGAAAATTGGGACCCCTCAAGTCGACCAAAGCATTCCTGCCTGACCAAAAATTGCCGAACACAAAGATCAACCCATCTGACCTGAACACGGTGAGGATTGGAGTTGCCGCGCCATCGATCGGCTGTCGCGACACTTTCGTTCATCAATGTGCACCAGTTGAAGCCTTCTTGCGCCGCAGCGGCGCAATCTCTAAACCTTCGCAGGTGCAGAAAGACGGACCATACTCATGCCACACGACGGGGCCGCACCAATGAGCGAAACACCAGTACTGAAAGATCTTTTGTTGATCACTCGTGAGGCTGTTCTGGCCGCAGAAGGCTTGTTGGAAAGGTCCATCGAAGTGGTGCGGCTGAAGGTCACCAACGGTGGCAAGGTCAGCGGCGAACTCGTCGATACCCACCAGACCGCCGCGCACGGACTGGCCTGGATCGCCACTTATGTCGAGGCGCTGCGGCAGATGCACGGCTGGGCCGAGCGTCTGGACGCAGATGGAGAATTCAGCGAGCTTGAACAGCTTCTTCTTCAGATCACTTTCGGCGAATACCTCTGGCAGCTTTATGGCGGTATCCCGATGAGCCAGGGCGAGATCGTTAGACCGCAGGACCTTGGCCTGACCCAGGATGACCAGCGGGCATTGATGGTTCCCTCTGTCATGACGCTGACCCAGGACGGAAACACCCAGGCCGCACGACTTCGGCTGGTCGAGGTCATCCGCGAACGAACCGCCGATAACACCTATGGTCGAACCGGGCTCGGTGATGAATTGGAAATGATCCGCGAACAGTTTCGGCGTTTCGCGAAAGATCGGGTCGAACCAAACGCCCACGATTGGCACCTGAAGGACGAACTAATCCCGATGGAGATCATCGACGAGATGTCCGAAATGGGTGTCTTCGGCCTGACGATCCCTGAAGAATTTGGCGGTTTCGGACTATCGAAAGCGTCAATGTGCGTGGTGTCAGAGGAACTCAGCCGTGGTTACATCGGCGTTGGCTCGCTGGGCACCCGGTCCGAAATTGCCGCCGAATTGATCCTTTGTGGCGGCACCGAAGAACAGAAGGCCAAATGGTTGCCCGGATTGGCTTCAGGTGAGATCCTGCCGACTGCCGTTTTCACCGAACCAAACACCGGGTCCGATCTTGGCAGCCTCCGCACCCGTGCCGTTCGGGTTGACGATGACTGGCGGATCAAAGGTAACAAAACCTGGATCACACATGCAGCGCGCACTCATATGATGACCGTTCTGGCGCGCAGCGTTGCCGACACGGAAGATTATCGCGGCCTTTCGATGTTTCTGGCCGAGAAGACGCCTGGCAGCGACGAAGCCCCGTTTGTCGACGAAGGTTTGTCGGGTGGCGAGATCGAAGTGCTCGGTTATCGAGGCATGAAGGAATACACCGTTAATTTCGATGACTTCCACGTGAAGGGCAAAAACCTTCTGGGTGGCGTCGAAGGCCAGGGTTTCAAACAATTGATGCAAACGTTTGAAAGCGCGCGCATCCAGACCGCCGCACGGGCAATCGGTGTCGCGCAATCGGCGCTGGATGCATCGATCGCCTACGGCGAAGACCGCAAACAATTCGGCAAAGCGTTGATCGAATTTCCCCGTGTGGCGTCCAAGATCGCCATGATGGCAGTTGAGATCATGGTTGCACGGCAACTCACCTATTTCTCTGCCCGTGAAAAAGACGAGGACCGCCGATGCGACCTTGAGGCGGGGATGGCCAAGTTATTGGGCGCACGCGTGGCATGGGCGGCGGCCGACAACGGATTACAGATACACGGCGGCAACGGTTTTGCGCTGGAATACGAGATCAGCCGTATTCTTTGCGACGCGCGCATTCTGAGTATCTTCGAAGGCGCGGCCGAGATACAGGCGCAAGTTATCGCGCGACGGCTATTGGCCTGACGGCTGACGCCGCGCCAATATGTCGAGAAATCTCTGGCGTGCATCCGGCAATCGGCGATCGCCCAAAGACTCCGCCAGTCGGCCTGACAGAAAATGCCCGGTAACTGCGAGGCCCTTCATCAGATCATCATTACCGCCGTCGCCTTTTCCGATCAGCGCAGGCGACAACGGCAATAGTCGCTCCGCCCACTCGCCTGCTCCACTTACGGAAACTGCGCGGCCGGTATTTGGCGAGACATATGCCAAATCGCCACTCGCGCCAGTGACTGTGCAGCGCGACAGATCAAGACCAAAGCCCAAGTCTTCAAGAAGTGCCAGTTCCCATCGCAGATAGGCAAGCGTCCAGTAAGGTCCGTCGCCCATCATATCCAAAAGCGCATGGGTGCGTTGGTATAACGCGCCGTGGGCCTCGCGCTCAGGTAACGCAAATGACAAGAGCGCTGTCACCGCATTCAGCGCCGCCAAGGTTTCACGGCCCTCCATCAACTGCGCGGCGCGGCTGCGCACGGGTTCGACAGTGAAGACACCCAAGTGATCTTCGAGTCGCGCCCGCCATGTCACATCAAGCTGCGCACCCGGTTGCAGGATCGGCGCAATTTTTCGACTGGAACCACCCCGCACAACACCGGCGTGTCGACCGTGGTTTTCTGTGAAAACCTCGATGATCGCGGCGCTTTCGCCGTGCCGTCGAACCGCCAGCAGAATTCCTTCTTCGCGCCACTCCATTCAATCTTATCCCGCAGCGGGGCACCAGCCACCAGCCATCTTCTTCTTATTGAGTGTATGCCGATCAAGGCTGCTATCCCGACCGGCAAACGCTACTCAAGCCCCGGCTGATCAAGAAGGTGGCGACCGGATTTGTCCTCAATCTCGATCACCCAGATGTCGGGATCAAAAGACCTTTGCTTTTTGATGCTTTCATCAACCTCTGCTTCCGCGCCTTCGACCAGCACCACCCATTGCCGTTCGCCACTCATCAGGTCAAACGAACGTTGATAAGCGCAAGCCCGTCCGTCTAAGGTGTTCAACTTTACCAATACTGCGCCCGCAGTGTGATCGCCATGTGCAACCACAAAGACAGGGATATCCGCCAAGCGGCAACGCGTCAGGTAGGCCGCGACCCAAACCTCTGACGTCAGACGCAAATTCATTGCGGTCTTGGACTAGGTGCTGAGAGTGCTATCGAACAAATTGGCACGCTGCTTAACCGCCATCTGAAAACTTAAGGCCCATTTCACTATAACGTTCTGCCTCCTCTAGCCAATTTGGCCGCACTTTTACCTTCAAAAAAAGGTGCACTTTTCGATCCAGAAACTGCCCCAGTTCCTGGCGCGACAATTGCCCAACCGCCTTGATGGTCTCGCCTTTCTTGCCAAGAATGATGCCCTTATGACCATCACGGGCCACGTAAATCACCTGATCGACACGGACCGATCCGTCGTCGCGTTCTTCCCAACCTTCGGTTTCGACCGTCAATTGATAGGGCAGTTCCTGGTGCAATCTAAGCGTCAGCTTTTCACGCGTCATTTCAGACGCGATCATTCGCAGCGGGAGGTCGGCGATCTGATCTTCCGGGTACAGCCACGGCCCCTTCGGCATTTTTTTGGCCAACCAATGCTTCAAATCATCAACGCCGTAACCCTTCTCTGCCGAAATCATGAATGTCTCGGCGAACTCAAATCTCTCGTTCAGATCGGCGGCCAGCCCCAGAAGAACCGATCGCTCGACCCGATCGATTTTGTTGATCGCCAAAGCCACGGGCGATTTTCCCGCTCGTTCTGCAAGACCCTCTAGAATGGCGGTTACACCCGTCGTTAAGCCACGATGAGCTTCGACCATTAGCACAACAAGGTCCGCGTCTGCCGCCCCGCCCCAGGCCGCCGCGACCATCGCGCGGTCCAGACGTCGGCGTGGTTGGAACAGACCCGGTGTATCCACAAAAATTATCTGGCTTTCGCCTTCGATTGCGACTCCTCTAATACGTGATCGCGTCGTCTGAACTTTGTGAGTTACGATTGAAACTTTTGCCCCGACCATTCGATTCAAGAGCGTCGATTTTCCGGCGTTCGGTTCCCCGATCAAGGCGACGAATCCGGCGCGTTTTTCAGCCATTCGCTTCCCCTAGCTGCCGCAGCAGCAATTGCGCAGCAGCCTGTTCGGCCGCCCGTTTGGAAGCGGCCTCGGCCCGTGAAGATTTCCCGTCTTCCAAACGGGCCTCGACATCAAAAACAGGCGCGTGGTCTGGACCAGATCGCGCAACTTCAACGTAGACCGGCGGTCGTTGTCCGCGGGCCTGTGCCCATTCCTGAAGCACAGTCTTTGCGTCGCGGGCGTCCGACTTAACTGCACCGATCCGATCGCCCCAAAGCCTCAGAACTACATCGCGCGCGGCTTCATATCCGGCATCTTGATGAATTGCCGCAATGACAGCTTCCATCGCATCCGCCAACAGCGCATCTTTCCGCCGGCCACCCGACATCATTTCCGAACGACCGAGCTTTAGCACCGCACCCAGGTCGATTGCACGGGCAACTTCTGCGCAAGTTTCTTTTCGCACGAGTGCATTATATCGCGGCGCAAGTTGGCCCTCGCTGGCGCGATCGTCGGCAGACAAAAGCGCTTCGGCGATCACCAGCCCTAAAATCCGGTCACCCAGAAATTCCTGCCGCTGGTTGTCAGGCCTGGATGCGCTTGCAATCGATGCGTGCGTTACCGCGCGCACCAGCAATTCGGGTGTCGTAAAGCGATGCCCCAGGCGCTGCGCAAACGCCTCTAGATCACTGCCAAGCCGCATCAGTTGATCTTCTTGAAAAACCGGTCTGCTCGCCAGGTCCAGACAAAGAAAAGCGATCGACCGGCCGACGAGAACATCACGCGATCCGCGCGCCCGATAAGGTTTTCATAGGGCACAAGCCCGACGCCCTCAGGCTGCGAAACCCGGCTATCGGTGGAATTGTCGCGATTGTCTCCCATGAAGAAGAACATACCCTCTGGCACTCGAAATACCCCGGTGTTGTCAACCCGGGACGAACCCGCATCCAGAACTGAGTGTTGCCTGCCGTTCGGCAGCGTCTCAACCGACTTTTGCTTAGTACAAACATCGCCAAATCGAACCGAGCCTTCAGCGCACACCGGCACAGTTCCTATTGGGCCCTGTCGTTCGAACGTCTCGGTATAGGTGCCCACAGGTACCTGAGGAGCTGGTGAACCATTAATGTGCAGCACACCTGAACGCATCTGGATCGTATCTCCCGGCAGACCCACAACGCGTTTGATAAAGTCCTGACCGTTAACCGGGTGACGGAATACAACAACGTCACCGCGCTCTGGGTCACCATCCCAAATCCGGCCTTCAAACGGGCAGATTCCAAATGGACAGGAATACCGCGAATACCCATAGACCCATTTGTTGACGAACAGAAAATCACCAATGAGCAGAGTGTCTTTCATCGATCCCGACGGAATCCAGAACGGCTGAAAAAACAACGTGCGCACGACGCCCGCGATCAAGAGCGCGTAGACGATCGTTTTGACGGTTTCGACAACGCCATCCATCAACGTGCTGGTCTTTTCGGTCATTGCCAATCCTGCCCGAATACGGTTGCAGCGTTCTGAGCGGAAGGGCGACCCAAGTCAAGCAAGCCGGCGTGTCGAACGCGGCGGGATCACGGGCATGTCATGGCCGATCGGGCGGGCCTCGATTACCACAAAGGCCTGCGCCCACGGATGATCGTCCGTCAGTGTGACATGGATAATCGCCTCGTGCCCTGTCGGTGTCATCTCGTCCAGTCGTTCGGCCGCCCAGCCAGTCACGTGCATCACCGGTTGGCCGGTGCGCAAATTGCTGACAGCCATGTCCTTCCACGCGATGCCCATCCTGAGACCGGTTCCGAGTGCTTTTGAGCACGCCTCCTTGGCGGCCCAGCGCTTGGCGTAAGTTCCCGGCGTGTCGTGCCGCCGCTCGGCTTTTCTTTGCTCGACTTTTGTAAAAACTCGGTTTCGAAACCGATCACCAAAGCGCTCGAGCGTATGCTCGATCCGCTCGATGTTACAAAGATCGGTGCCGATTCCGAGGATCATCAATTCTTCCTGTTCGTTCAGGCCCATATGGGAACCGCAGCGCAGTCATTGCAAGGATTTGGCAACCTCAGGGTGCTAAACGCAGCAGTATGTGGCGGCTACTCTTAGTTTTCTTGGCAGTTCCGGCGTGCGACGGGGTCGCCTGGAATACGACAATGGCCGACCACGGGCAAGTTCGCTGGGCGATACTGTCCAGCATCCAGCCCGGGCACACGACGGAAACGCAACTGAGATTGCGGTGGGGGAATCCGACGCAGATCGTGCGGGAAGGGGCAGAAAAAAGACTGATTTACAGAAATATGCGGAACCCACCGGGCTACAAATTCCCGCAGTTTGGCGACAGCACGGATTACGTTGTCGTTATGTTTCAATATGGGACCGCCACGCACGCGTATTCCTCGGACGTTGAAGGGTGTCGCGCAACTTTCCCGCCGCGCCCGCCGGGGCCGGGTTTTGACAATCCAACCACGGTTCATCCAGTCAACTGCGGGGTTTTATCGGGTCAAACTGGGGCGCCGGCCAATAACAGTCCGCCAATATCGACGGATGGCTATGAACCAGATTCGGGAAAGCTTTGATTGCACCAAATTAGGCTGGCTCAGGCGCGAGCCGCGTCCATAAGTTCGCGCATTTCACTAATGGCTGGTTGCAGGCCCCGGAATATCGCTTCGCCGACCAAAAAATGACCGATATTCAGTTCGCGAATTTCGGGAAATTTGGCGACGGGGGTCACCGTGTCATAAGTAAGCCCGTGACCGGCATGAACCTCTAATCCTAGCGAGTGGGCAAACGCGGCCATATCGCGCAATCGCGCAAGCTCTACATCACGCTCTTCGTGCCGGCCTTCGGCATGTGCGTCGCAGTAGGCGCCTGTGTGAAGTTCAATGACTTCGGCGCCAATCCTGTTAGCAGCCTCGATCTGGCGCATGTCGGCGGCAATAAATATCGAAACACGGCAACCTACATCCCGCAAAGGCGCAATGAAATGCGCCAACTTGTTTTCTTCTCGCGCAACCTCCAGACCGCCTTCGGTCGTTTTCTCTTCTCGCTTTTCGGGAACAATACAAACCGCGTGAGGTTTGTGGCGTAGCGCGATCGCCTGCATTTCATCAGTGGCCGCCATTTCGAAATTCAAAGGCACGCTCAGTACGTCCATGAGACCGTCGATGTCGGAGTCAGATATGTGCCGCCGATCCTCGCGCAGATGCGCGGTAATGCCATCCGCACCTGCCTCCTCCGCAAGTTTCGCCGCGCGTAAAGGGTCGGGATAATCGCCGCCGCGTGCATTTCGCACTGTCGCCACATGGTCGATATTGACCCCCAGCCTCAGATGCGTGAACTCGGACATCGCAAACTCCTACTTTCGCTTTGCGGACGTTAACGGCAGGAAGATTGTGGGAAAACCCATTCGATCGGGATTGACGTCAATCGAAACAGAATTCCTATTTATCCGGATTTCAGTGGACGCTGACTGGAGCGAAATCATTCTGTCGCGCCAAGGCGAATGCCATCGTTCGGTCGCGCACCAACGCCAGCCGCGCACCGTCAGCCGAGTGCACCGCATAGATTTTATTTGCGCCGGTGGCCTCAACGCGAACATCCGCTGGCAAGTCGGCGACATCGACCGGCCTGACATAAACAAGCCGTTCAGTGTCAAGTTTATTGAAATCAAAGGGCGTGTTCATAACTGCTCTCCCGACCTACCCATTTTTGATCTTGATTGTCTGAAGGACGGATTCCGGTGTCGCCCTTTTCAGATCAACGTGAAGAAGCCCGTTCTTTAAGGCTGCACCCGATACTTCGACGCCGTCGGCCAGCAAAAACGTTCTTTGAAACTGGCGGGCGGCGATGCCGCGGTGCAGAAATACCCGTTCGTTTTCGCCATCCGAGTGTTGTCCGCGCACGACGAGTTGCCGGTCCTCAACGGTTATTGAAAGATCGTCTTCTGCAAATCCGGCGACTGCCAGTGTAATCCGAAAAGCGTTGTCGCTGACTTGTTCGATATTGTAAGGGGGATAGCCGTTTTCCGCTTTTGCTGTACGTTCAACAAGTCGTTCGAGCTGATCAAATCCCAGCAGAAAAGGGTGCGTACCCAAAGCCAATTTCGTCATGCGACGTCCTCAATCCAAGCGACGATGCGTTTAGGACCCCTGTCGGCAGCCCTGCGTTTCTTGAATATGGGGCCGGAGCCACATTACTGCAAGGTACGCAACAGGCTTTCGGGATTGGCCAAATCAAGCTATTTTATAGCCAAATGCACAGTCTTAGGCTGAAATCATGACAAAAAACCCGCCCCAGAAAATGGAGCCGGATGAAGTTTTGAAGGTCAAACTGGAAGCGTTAAAGCGCGAGCACGGCGATCTGGACGAAGCAATTCGCGCACTTGAGGAGAAGCCGGCACGCGATCCGCTAACAGTACGGCGACTAAAAAAACAGAAACTGTCTTTGAAAGATCGTATCGCGATTATCGAAGACCAGCTAACGCCGGATATTATCGCCTGAGCGATTGCGGGTGCCAGACACCGCCGTTAGTGTCCGCGCGACTTAATCGATGGGGGATTCTTTGCGCGTTCAAGTCGGCATTATCATGGGTAGCCAGTCTGATTGGCCGACAATGAAGCCAGCGGCAGATATCTTGTCCGAGCTTGACGTCTCCTATGAGACCAAAATTGTCTCTGCGCACCGCACTCCCGACCGGTTGTGGGACTATGGCAGAACCGCTGCCGAACGCGGCCTTCGGGCGATCATCGCTGGTGCCGGTGGGGCGGCGCATTTGCCTGGAATGATGGCGTCGAAAACACGCATCCCGGTGATCGGCGTTCCAGTCGAGACACAGGCGCTAAAAGGCATCGACAGCCTTTATTCCATCCTTCAGATGCCGCGCGGATACCCGGTAGCGACAATGGCGATTGGCGGCGGTGCAAATGCCGGGTTGATGGCAGCGCAAATCCTCGCCGTGTCGGATCCAGAAATTGCCGGGCGGCTGGATGCCTGGCGCACGGCGCTTTCAGCTTCGATCCCGGAAGAACCGACAAATGGCTGACATTCTGGGTCCGGGTCAGACCATCGGAATTTTGGGCGGCGGCCAGTTGGGGCGCATGCTTTCGATGGCGGCGGCGCGGCTTGGGTTCAAGGTTCATGTCTACGATCCCAGCGCATTTCCACCGGCCGGCGAATCGGCAGAAAAACTGACAACCGCCGCCTATGATGACGAAAGGGCAATGATCGCCTTCGCCGATAACGTCGACGTTGTCACCTACGAGTTTGAAAACGTGCCAGCTGAAGCATTGGACCTGATCGAGGCGCGTGTGCCGATCCGGCCCAATCGTCAGGCGCTTGCTGTCAGTCAGGATCGGCTGGCCGAAAAAACATTTCTGTCCGAAATCGGCCTGCGCGTCGCCCCGTTCGCACGCGTGGTCGATGAAGCCGATCTTGCGCAGGCGATGGGCGTGATCGGTACGCCGTCGATCCTAAAGACCCGCCGGCTTGGTTATGACGGCAAGGGACAGGCCCGCATCAATGATCATCACGATGCGACCAGCGCGCTGGCAGCGATGCATGGTGCAGACGCGATACTGGAGGGATTTGTTGCCTTCGATCGCGAAATCAGCGTGATTGCGGCCCGTGGCCTGGACGACCGCATCGCTTGCTTTGAACCCGGCGAGAACGTCCACAAAGACGGGATTCTGCACACAACTCGCGTGCCAGCAGATATCGACGGCAAAACACGCGAACAGGCGTTTGGAGTGGCAGGCACAATTCTAGCGGCGCTTGATTATTTCGGCGTCATTGGTGTTGAGATGTTCGACACTGGCGGCGATTTAACCGTAAACGAAATCGCCCCCCGCGTGCACAATTCGGGCCACTGGACCGAAGCCGGCGCAGTCATCGACCAGTTCGAACAGCACATCCGTGCCATTGCGGGCTGGCCCCTTGTCGACCCGATACGGCACTCGGACGTCGAGATGACAAATCTGATTGGCGATGACGTTGATCTGGTGCCCCGGATATCGACTGAAACCGGCGCAAAGCTGCATCTATATGGCAAAGACGACGTGCGCTCGGGCCGCAAGATGGGACACGTCACGCGGGTTCTTGGCCCGGCCGGCGACCGGCGGTAGCTCGGGATGGCCCGGCCTGTTCGCGTCTCGGTCCGTGGCCTGGTTTTTTGGGAAAACAAACTATTACTTGTGAACGCCTGGCCCGGCGGTAAAAGCGATCTTTTGTGTGCACCAGGCGGCGGCGTCGAGCCGCATCAATCGCTGCCCGAAAACCTGCGCCGCGAAATCCACGAAGAAACCGGCTTAACCGTTTCTGTTGGGCCCCCGGTGATGGTTAACGAATTCCATGACCCCGACGGCGACTTTCACCAGGTCGATATTTACTTCCGATGCACGCCACTGGATGCCGACCTGCCCGCTAACTGGACCGACCCGGAAGGTGTTGTGACCGAGCGGCGCTGGGTGTCACGCGAAGAACTGGCGGGGCTGCGGGTCAAACCTGACTGTCTAGCCGAAGTGGCTTGGGATCATCAGGGTTGGTCGCTCTACGACCCACTTGAACCGATTCTGCGCTGACCGCCGATTACACCAAGAGCAACGCCCCCAAGCACAACGATGCTGGCGAGTATCAATCGCGTTGTCGCTGTTTCGCTCAACAGAATGACCCCACCCAGAACGGCAATGACCGGCACCGTCAGTTGCGCCAACGCCGCTACGGCTGTGTCTAATCGTGGCAAAACCGAATACCAGAGCGCATAACCCAAACCCGAGGTCACGGCACCCGAAAGGATCGCCAACAAAGCCCCCGTCGCTGTCATGTCATCAGGCACGATAATCCAGACCAAAAGGGCCAGCGGCGCGGCGCAGATAAAATTGGCACCGGATTCCGCGAGCGGATCGGTAGCCTTGCGCCCGACAAGCGAATAAATGCCCCACCCCAATGCAGCTGCAGCCATCAAGGCCGACGGCAAAAGTGGCGGTGCGCCAATTGCACCGGGCCACAGCAGCCAGACCAATCCACTGAACGCAATTGCTGATCCAATCCAACGCGCGGCGGGCGGGCGATCGCCGCCTAGCAGTGCCCCGGCAAACATGGTGATCTGAACGCCGCCAAACAGGATCAGCGCACCGACGCCTGCATCAAGAACGACGTAGGCAAAGGAAAACCCGATCATATAGGTCAGTAGCGCGCCCACACCCAACGCTCGGCCTTTGCCGAAAAGCTTTGGCACGCCGCTTCGAGCCGTGAGCAGCACGGCCAAGCATATGGCACCGGAAAAAACCCTTAACGCTTGAAATGCCGCGGGTCCGGTCTCACCGTCCAGAAGCGCCCAGCGGTTCAGCACCGAATTGGCCGCGAAGGCGACCATGGTCAGCACAGTCAAGGCCAACAGGCGCATAGTTACTCAAGCCCAAGCCGGTAGCGTATCCGCGCTGCCACGTCTTTCTGCCCGTGCCCTGCATCGACAGCTGCTTTGACGTTCTCGGCCGCTGCTTCCAATGCGGGAACTTCCACGTTGCAAGAACGCGCCGTCGATAGGAATACAGCGGTGTCCTTCTGCGCGCCATCAAGCGAAAACCCAACCTCAGCATCGTCGCCTATGATTTTAGGGATACGCGACCTAAACATCGGCGTTGCCGCGGGCCCTTTACTAAGCACGTCGAGCGTCTTTTGAAAATCGAGGCCCAGCGCAATGCCAAGTTCAAGTGCCTCGGCGGTTGCTTGAAACGAGCCAGCCAAGGCTACGTTGTTGACGATCTTCATCGCCGCACCCGCGCCAAGTGGACCGACATGGGCGATCCGGTCCGAACCGGCTGTGGCAACCGGCATAAAGCGCGCGACATTGTCGGCATCGCCTCCGATAAAAAGCCCCATTGTGCCATCCGCGACCATCTCCGGCCCGCCCGATATCGGCGCATCGATCAGACGGCCACCCGCCTCAAGGATCGCGCTTTCGCAGTCGCGCACCACCTGCGGCGGCACAGTACTTGTTTCGACCACGAGCTTCGCAGAAAGATCCAGCGTTGCCAGTTTCGCTAGTACATCGCGCACGGCCGTTTCGTCGAACAGCGAAAGGATCAGAACGTCAGAGGCGGATACAAGGTCTTCAAGATTAGCAATGGCCGCAAAACTGACTGCACGGGCTTTCTCCGGGTCCGCACCACTTCGCGTCCAGCCACGCACGTCCAGCCCTTGATCGCTCAGTCGTGACGCTAACGCCCACCCCATTCGGCCAAGGCCGATCACACCGATCCGCTCAGACATATCACCCTCCGTATTCGCGCCTGTTATGCGCGAACCAGCGATGCTCGGCCAGACCCGGACTATTCGCCGCCGATAGCAATGCCTTCGCGTCTTGGATCGGCCCCGCCAAGCACCCCGTCAGGTCCGATTGAAATGGCATGCAGTCCAGACGTCAGCGAGCGCAGGTTGGTTTCGTATCCGAGCGCCTGCAATTCGGTTTCAAGCGCCACGGCTTCGGTGCCCTCTTCCAGATCATACGAGCCAAACCTGTTAACCAAGCGCGGCATCGACACCGCCTCCTGCACGTCCATGCCCCAATCCAGATGCGCGATGATCGTCTGCACGACGTAACCGATGATCCGACTGCCTCCCGGCGACCCAACGACCAGCACCGGTTCGCCTTCGCTCAGAACGATCGTCGGCGACATCGACGACCGCGGCCGCTTGCCGGGCTCAACGCGGTTGGCAATAGGCACACCGTCGCGATGACTGCGAAAGCTGAAATCGGTGAGTTCGTTGTTCAGCAGGAACCCACCGGGCGCCATCAGCCGCGACCCAAATCCGTTTTCGATCGTTGTCGTCATGCTCAACGCATTCCCATACCGATCGTAGATCGAAATGTGAGAAGTAGACGGGAACTCGATCGAAGCATCGTCTGCCCAGGTTCGTGCGTGATCCCATTTGGGGTTGCCGGGCGCGACCTCGGGCAGCGCGTCATCACCAGCCAGAAGACCAGCACGCTCCGACAAGTATTCCGGATCAACCAACCCTTCTGTTGGCATCGGCACGAAATCACTATCGGCCATATATCGACCGCGATCCGCAAATGCCAAACGCGATGCGTCGCCGATCATCCGCCAGGCATTTGCGTCCTCAGGCCCGGGAAGTTCGAAATTTTCAAGCATTCCAAGGATTTGCCCGACTGTTAACGCACCGGATGATGGTGGTCCCATACCGCAGACCTCATGAGCGCGGTATTCGATGCAGACCGGTTCGCGCTCTTTGACCTCATAAAGTGCGAGATCGGTCATAGACATAACTCCCGGGTTTCCATCCGCTGTGCGAACAGCGGCAACAATACCTTCGGCAATCTGCCCAGTATAAAACGCAGTCGCGCCTCGCGCCGCTAACGCGCGAAGCGTGTCAGCATAAGCTGGGTTTGTGAGAGTATCGCCCACGACAATCGGTGTGCCGTCGGGCACAAAGTAGTCGCGTGTTCTTGCAAACCGCGATAACCGCTCGGCATCCCCTTCGACCAGCGACGCCAAGCGTGGGGACACAATAAATCCCTCATCCGCCAGGCGAATTGCCTCTGAAAACAGGCTGCCCCATTCTGACCGCCCCCATTTTTCATGCGCAGCTTCCATTAAAGCAGGTGTGCCCGGAACTCCGACCGAGCGCCCGCCGACAACTGCATCAAAAAATTTGAGCGGCTCGCCATCGGTGGATTGAAAGAGCGTTGGCGTCGCTTCAAGCGGCGCGGTCTCGCGCCCATCTAGCGTCATCACCTGGCCCGATGCGCCGTCAAACCAGACCAGAAACGTACCGCCGCCCAATCCCGATGACTGCGGTTCGACCAGCCCTAATACTGCTTGAACGGCCACCATGGCATCCGCCGCTGTGCCGCCTTCGCGCAAAATCTGGGCGCCGGCCTCAACCGCCAGCGGATTGGCTGCCGCGACCATCCAACGCTCGGCCGATACCGGTTGACCGGCATTCTTGGCGGCCGTCGCATCGGAGACCGATGCGGCTTCCGGCGCGACGGTATCCGCTGCCTGCTGGGAAATTCCGGCAGAAGACAGGAAAAAGGTGGCAATTCCACCCAAAAGTATCAAACGAATGGGCATTAACAGACCTCCCCAGAAAATGGCGATAAAGGCATCAGGACTTCAGCCTATCACAGACCAGAACTGGCGGTTGTCGCAAGCAGATGTTTCGGGAATCAGCTTGCGTTTCGCACTGTCTCGATCATCAGCTGAACATTCTCGGGATCCGCGTCGGGCGTAATCCCGTGACCCAGGTTGAAAATATGCGGGCCATTTGCAAACGCACTGACAATCGCGCGCGTCTCGTCGATCAAGGGCTGCCCCCCAGTTACCATGTGCGACGATGCCAGATTGCCTTGCACGCATCCATCGATCTGTACATGGCGGGCAGCCCAGTACGCAGAAACTGAGTTGTCTACCGCCACGCAATCGGCACCAGTCGCCTTGGCAAAACCAATATACCTCTCGCCCGCTTCACGCGGAAATGCGATAACTGGAATGCCCGGATGTCGTGCTTTTAGGACTCGAATGATATGTTTGGTCGGGCCCACGGCAAATTCTTGAAAGTCCTTGTCGTCGAGCGAACCGGCCCACGAATCGAACAGCTTCACGACCTCCACACCCGCTTTGATCTGCGCGGAGAGATATTCGATCGTCGCTTCGGTAAGCCGGTCGATCAGCGCTTTGAATAGCACCCGGCTTTCATCCTTCAACGCGTGTGCTGGCCCCTGATCCGGCGTTCCCCGGCCAGCAATCATGTATGTCGCAACAGTCCACGGCGCACCGGCAAACCCAATTAGTGCGGTATCGTCCGACAGCTCGCGCCTGAGTATTCGAATGGTTTCGTACACCGGCGCCAAATGATCATGAATGGATTTTGCTGACTTTAGCCCGTCGAAATCACTTTGCGACGTCACGGTTGAAAGTCGCGGACCTTCGCCGGTCACAAACCAAAGATCCGCTCCTAGTGCATCAGGTATCAAGAGGATATCCGCGAACAAGATCGCAGCGTCAAAGTCGTATCGGCGTATCGGCTGAAGAGTCACCTCCGCGGCAAGCTCGGGCGTATAACAAAGCGTCAAGAAGTCCCCTGCCTTGTCACGCGTTTCGCGATATTCTGGCAAATAGCGACCGGCCTGCCTCATCATCCAGATCGGCGGTGTTGGCAGGGTTTCGCCCGCAAGCGCCCGCAGGATTGGCTTTTTTTCAGACATTGGCACTCGCTCCCTTCATTGCGGACACGTCCCAAGCCGCCGGTCGCTTGTCAATACAAGCGATTGTCAGCGTGTTGCGACGGCCTTAGACAGACGCGCATGACAACAATGCCTCAGAGCGGAAGCACATTTCGGATCGGAACTCGTGGCTCGCCACTTGCCTTGGCGCAAGCACGCGAAGTCCTCGACCGTTTGATGGCCGCTTTTGATATGCCCGAGGACGCGTTCGAAATTGTCGTGATAAAAACCACAGGCGATGCAGTTCAGGATCGACCACTGAAGGATATCGGCGGCAAGGGCCTGTTCACGCGCGAAATCGAAGACAGCCTTTTGGCGGGCGACATCGATATCGCTGTGCATTCCATGAAAGACATGCCGGTCCAGCAGCCAGATGGGCTAAACTTGGATTGTTATTTGCCACGCGAAGATGTCCGCGACGCGTATATTTCCCCTGCAGGCGGAACGATCGCGGATATCGCACCCGGCAGCAAGGTCGGCACTTCGAGCCTGCGCCGGAAAGCACAGGTACTAAACCGCTATCCCGGCCTGGAAGTGATTGATTTCCGTGGCAACGTACAAACCCGGTTGCGAAAACTGGACGAGGGCGTCGCGCAATGTACGTTTCTGGCAATGGCAGGGCTTAATCGGCTTGGCCTGTCACACATTGCCACGTCGCCTATTGATGCTGAGGATATGCTCCCTGCTATCGCGCAGGGTGCCATCGGGGTCGAGCGGAGGTTGGATGACGACCGCACGGCGGATATGCTGAGCGCGGTACACGATAAAAAAACCGGACAAAGACTGGCAGCGGAACGGGCGTTTCTGGCAGCACTAGACGGGTCTTGTGAGACGCCGATTGCCGGGTTGGCCGAACTTGACGATGACATCCTGACGCTTCGCGGTGAAATCTTGCGCACCGACGGATCAGAGTCATTGTCTGGTAGCCGAACCGGACCGATCGCAGATGGGGCGGCGATGGGGCGCGATCTAGCAGACGATCTGCTGTCCAGAGCTGGAAACGGGTTTTTTGACTGGCGATGACGCGTTTTAAGTTTTGTCGCGCAAGGGCGGCAGTTAACTTCCAGTAATTAGCGCAATCGGCGCGTTTTCGTCGCGATCATAGTCTAGCGGAGCGGCATTTGTCGCCATGGTTTCGCGCTTGAACTCATAGACCATTTCGCCAGCTTCCTCTTCGGAAGCCACGATCAGGCATTGTGACAAATGCTGGCCGCCATCATAGACATCAACGAGGCCGCGAAGATGCGGAGCGTCGTCAATATCAAGCGCGAAGCCTTCGTCCCAATATCGCAGTATCGTGAAGGTCTGCCCGCCGACTTTGACTTTCAGGCGGCTTTTTCGTTGAAGGTCGCGTTTTCGGGCCGCATCCAAGCCTTCGCGGACGTACTTTGGCAATAAATCAGACATCGCAGCATTCCCCCGCACAATACAATGAAGCGATTCGCGCTCTGGTCAAGAACGCCCTGATATCATGCTCAAATATGGAAACAGTTACCGCCAAAAAGTCGCAGAAATCTCGCTATTGTCGCCAGATCGTCAATTGCGAGTGCGCGCAATGCCTCTCAGATTTCGCACAATCAGCGCATTTCTGCACAGGAACTCTGTGATCGCTATGGTGGTCTTTCTGTCTCGCATCGCCATATTCGGGCCAAAGGAGACGCAGATATGGGCCTACTAGTTGAAGGCGTCTGGCACGACACCTGGAGCGGCATCAACGAACCTGGCGGGAAGTTCGTTCGCAAGGCCGCCAAGTTTCGGAACTGGATTACGGCTGACGGGTCTCCCGGTACTACCGGCGACGGAGGATTTGCGGCAGAGACGGACCGATATCATCTCTATGTCTCGCATGCCTGCCCATGGGCGCATCGAACCCTGATATTCCGCCGCCTTAAGGGCCTTGAAGACGTGATCTCGGTATCGGTCGTCCACCCAGATATGCTTGTCGATGGATGGACGTTTGGAACGGAATTCCCAGGTTCAACAGGCGACACACTTTACGGCTTACCGTTCCTGCGCGACATCTACACGAAATCCGACCCGTCAGTTTCAGGGCGCGTGACGGTACCTGTTTTGTGGGACAAGAAAAGTGAAACGATCGTATCGAACGAGAGTTCCGAAATCATACGGATGCTCAATTCGACGTTCGATGAATTGACAGGCAACACCGCTGATTTTTGGCCCGATGACGAACGCGTTGCGATCGAGGAGGTGAACGAGCGGATCTACAGCACCATCAACAACGGAGTCTATAAGTCCGGCTTTGCCACAACGCAGTCAGCCTACAACGAGGCCGTAACCGCGCTGTTCGACAGCTTTGACTGGTTGGAAACCCGTCTTTCAGCAAACCGATACTTAATGGGGACAAATATCACCGAAGCCGATTGGCGCTTGGTGCCGACGCTTTTCCGATTTGATCTTGTGTATCATCTGCATTTCAAATGCAATCGCAAGCGGCTGATCGACTATCCCAATCTTTGGGCATACGCCCGTGAATTATATCAATGGCCCACCCAGGCGGGCGGGCGGATAGCGGACGTCGTTCACTTTGATCACATGGTCCGGCACTACCATTACAGTCACGAAAGCATAAATCCGCACCGGATTATTCCTATCAATCCGATAATTGACTGGGACGAACCGCACGGTAGAGACTTGAAATTGCCTGTCTAACAGGCACGCCCGTGGTATTCGACGATCGCCGCCAGATCGCAGGGTGACGTCTGATCTTGAACCAGGGCCGCAGCGTTGGGGATGTGGTTAAAGATCGAACCATCAGAAAAAAACGTGCTGTTGGTGACAAATATTACTCGCGTTTCCGGCCACCGATAACTGGCATAGTCCGCTACAGCAAAGGCACTTCCAAACTCGAGCATCAGGTCCAGAACTATTACGTCGACAACATTCAGACGAAGATAAGCAACGGCGTCTTCTTGTGCATGTACAACGACAGTCTGGTGTCCGGTTCGCTCGAGGTGCCGCGCCCATAGTCGGGACAACTCCGGATTGCTTGCAACTATCAGAACCACCATTTTACCTCCAGCGGTGGGATTCCGCACCGGATGTAATCCCCTTTGTTCATTTTTCAGACAAACCTCTTAACAGTTCGTTAATGGCTGTAGCCCAAAGGTTAATAGTTGGCGAAATTCAGCCAAAGGCGTCTTGCCCGAAACAGCGCGCCTGTTAGGGTCGCGTCAAATTTTCACAGCGAGCAGTTCAATGCGATTCATTAATCTTGCGATTTCCACATGCCTCATTTCCGCCGCCATCACATTACCGGCGACTGCGTGCGGCGGCGGTTTTGGCGCGTTTGTAAATGAGCTGAAGTCGGAGGCCCGCGACAAAGGTCACAACAAGTCGTCTGTCGACAAGTTTTTTGCGGCAGTTGCGCATGATCCAAAGGTCATTCGAGCTGATCGTTCACAAGGGATATTTCAGCGACCGTTCCTGGACTTCTCGCAGCGTCTGATCAGCCAGAACCGGCTCCAGTCGGGGAAACGAAACGGCAAAAAGTGGGATAGCGTGTTTGATCGCGTCGAAGGCGAATTTGGCGTCTCGCGCGGTGTACTTCTGGCGTTTTGGGCATTCGAAACGGATTTCGGTGCAGTTCAGGGGGACTTCAATACCGTTAATGCACTGGTCACACTCGCCCACGATTGTCGAAGACCGGATCTATTTCGGCCCCAGGTATTTGCGGCGCTTGAACTATACGAGCGCGGTGCTCTTGATCCACGACGCACAACCGGTGCCTGGGCGGGCGAAATCGGTATGGTTCAGATGTTGCCCGAAGACATTATCGTCAACGGCGTTGACGGCGA
Source organism: Boseongicola sp. (assembly GCA_051009475.1). Lineage (GTDB taxonomy): Bacteria > Pseudomonadota > Alphaproteobacteria > Rhodobacterales > Rhodobacteraceae > CAXMNX01. The sequence goes on along the minus strand of JBPCWO010000151.1, from coordinate 31,224 downwards.
TGGCGACGGAAGCGTCAACTTGAAGACATCTCCTCCCGATGCGCTTTTGTCCGGCGCAAATATGCTTAGTTCGCTTGGTTGGAGAAAGGGTGAGCCATGGCTTCAGGAAGTGGTTATGCCGAAAGATTTCGATTGGTCGCAGACAGGCTTGGGAACAAAGAAACGCGCCAGCGACTGGGCAAAATTGGGCGTTAGTCCCCGGTCAGGCAAGTTAGTGGCAACAAACCTGCCAGCGTCGATATTGTTGCCTCAAGGACGGAGGGGGCCTGCTTTCCTCGTCTACCCGAACTTTGATGTTTTTTTCGAATGGAACAAAAGCTTTGTTTACGTGACAACCGCGGCGTATTTTGCCACGCGCCTTGAAGGCGCGCCCGCCTACGCCGCCGGGTCACCGACACCGGCGCTTGGCGAGGGCCAGATGAAGTCGTTACAAAAAAAACTTACCGCTCATGGCCACGACGTTGGTGGAATTGACGGAATTCTTGGCGCGAAAACGCGTGATGCTGTTCAAATGGAACAAAAACGGCTGGGTCAGCCCGCAGATGCTTGGCCGACGAAGGCGCTTTTGAACGCCCTATGATATCCTAAACTATTCGGGTCAGCAGATCCGGATCGACCAATTGGATCCGGGCTTGCAAGCCGGTGAATAGGAAGATTCCGCGCCTAGATTTGCGACGGCTGCCAAAGCCAGAATCACTAGCCCGGCGACCAGAAAGTCGCTCATAACAAAGCCCCACTCATAATCCCAACACCTCGCGCAACAGCGAGGTCAACAGCAATTTAATAACCATTGATGATCGGCCGAACAATAGAGTTCAGTATTCCAGAACAGTGAATATCCGTAGTGGAAACAGCCGTTTGCGCCTCTCGATCAACGCCAACAAGCCGCTGTTTCTGTCAAAAACGGTCGAAAATTCGATTAACAGGCAATTCTATTTGCTCGCCCGTCACATTGCTTATGGGAGTCAGCTATTCAGCCGCAAGCGGCATGTTCCGCCGACCAATCTCGGCGATTTCGGCTGTTATACCGTTCATCATATTAATGAACGATTTGAAATTGCCATTCGGTCGGATCAACTGCTCGTTCATATAAAGCGCCCGGTCGATTTCGATTTGAATGACATGCTGATTGCGCGCCGGTCGGCCATAGTGCTGCGTAATATATGCCCCGGCAAACGGCGCATTACGCGCCACGCGCAATCCAGCGGCCGCGAACGCCGCCTCGATTCTATCGACAATTTCCGAACTTGCCGCGGCGCCAAACCTGTCGCCCAGCACAATTTCAGGGCGGGCACCGCGGGGATGCGACAGGCTTTCGATCGCTTCGTGTGGCATCGAATGGCAATCGATCAAAATCGCCTCGCCAAAAAGCGTCAGGTTGTCCTTCAAAAGTTGCGTCACTGCATCGTGCCAGGGATGCCAGACATCGCGAATCCGCCCTTCGGCCTCGCGACGGCTTATCTTGCCTCGATAAATCGCGCGCCCGTTAGCAACAACGCGCGGAATGACACCAAGACCAGAAGCAACTCGCGGATTGTGCGTGCTGGTCGCCAGACCTTCGATCAGGGCAGGATCCATTTCATCAGCGGATCGATTCACGTCAACCCACGCCCGGGGATAGCGTGCCGCCAAAAGTGGCGCACCGTGGGTCGGGGCCGCCCCGAACAGGCGGTCAACAAACGCATCTTCGGAAGACCTCAGAATTCGTTCGTCCAGAATCGAACGACGCGCAAAATTCCACGAATACTCGCGGCCGGAATGCGGAGAAGCAAAGACGACACCCGTTGTTCGGACGTCGGGCATGGTTAATTGATATGCCTTCAATGCGTGTCTCCTGCGTTGAACTGGCAGTATAGGATGATTCCACACGGTGCCAAAAGCCCTTGAAGTGGGTAATGCTTGCGATTATAGAACGCCCGACCGGCGCGGGGTAACTTCCGCGTTTTGTTGTTTGATACGGTCGGCGACGACCAGCAAGGGCGATTAGCTCAGCGGTAGAGCACTTCGGTGACATCGAAGGGGTCACTGGTTCGAAACCAGTATCGCCCACCATCTGAACCGCTTCTGGAATGCCGGGGGCAATAACCATCAGGCGCAAGACTGGCGCCGCGACATGAGGAGAAGGGCCAATGAAGGTTCGCAACTCGCTTCGCTCGCTGAAGAACCGGCACCGCGACTGCCGCGTCGTGCGCCGCAAGGGCCGCGTCTATGTTATCAACAAGACGCAGCGTCGCTTTAAGGCACGCCAAGGCTGAAATCACGTCAGCTTTGGTTGAAGGGGCCGCCTTTGGCGGCCTTTTGCATTGGCGGCGCGGCAATTTCATCTTCGCTGCAAAATTTGATCAAATTATTCGGCGGCGTCTTGCGACTCACACAATGCGGTGACACCGTCTGCCAAACTCCAGTGAGGTGTCCTATGCTCGAGAAACGCCAATTCTAAATCAACGGTGCCTGGGTCGACCCCATTCAGGGAACCGATTGCGAGGTTATTGACCCTTCATCCGAGGAACCAGTTGCTGTCATCGCGCTTGGCGGACAAGCGGATACAAACGCCGCGGTGACTGCGGCAAGAGCAGCATTGCCGGACTGGTCGGCAAGGCCGGTCGCAGAACGCATCGATTATGTGCAACGAGTTTTGGAAGCCTATTCGGCGCGCCAACACGACATGGCCCAGGCGATCAGCGCAGAAATGGGCGCCCCGATTGATTTTGCGCTCGAAGAGCAGGTCGATTCCGGCGACTGGCATATCCGAGGGTTTTTGGAAGCTGCTGAGAATTTCGACTGGGTGGGTGGTCTTAACGAGCAGGCCGGAGCCCGGATTCTCAAAGACCCGATCGGTGTTGTGGGTATGATCACACCCTGGAACTGGCCGATGAACCAGGTCGCACTCAAAACCGCCCCCGCCTTGCTTGCCGGATGTACCATGGTTTTGAAGCCGTCCGAAATTGCGCCTTTGTCATCGCTTCTGTTTGCTGAGATTGTTGATGCGGCGGGCGTGCCTGCAGGCGTATTCAATCTTGTCAACGGTGACGGTGCAGGCGTTGGCACGCAGCTTTCGGTCCACCCGGACGTCGACATGATTTCCTTCACGGGATCAACGCGCGCCGGGATTGCAATCTCCAAGAACGCGGCTGATACGCTCAAGCGAATCTCGCTGGAACTCGGTGGCAAAGGCGCAAATATCGTCTTCGCAGATGCAGACGCCGACGCGGTCCAGCGCGGTGCGCGGCACTGCTTTGAAAACACCGGCCAGTCGTGCAATGCACCAACAAGGATGCTCGTTGAGCGACCAAGATACGAACAAGCAGTTAAAGAAGCCTCACAAATCGCGCGTGAAACGAAAGTCGCCACTGCCCACGATCACGGAAACCATATCGGCCCGCTGGTCAGTGCACTGCAATTCGAAAAAGTTCAGAACTTAATCCAGACAGGCATTGATGAAGGTGCTCGGCTGGTTGAGGGCGGAGTAGGTCGGCCGGATGGGCTCAATCGCGGCTACTTTGCGCGACCGACCGTGTTTGCGGACGTTAACAACGACATGACGGTGATGCAGGAAGAAATTTTTGGTCCGGTTCTGTCCATTATGCCTTTCGATACCGACGAAGAGGCGCTTGAGATCGCAAATGACACCGTCTACGGCCTCACAAACTACGTGCAATCACAGGATACTGGTCGACTAGAACAATTCGCACGGAAATTGAAATCCGGCATGGTTCAAATGAACGGCAAGGGGCGCGGTCAGGGCGCGCCGTTCGGCGGTGTGCGACAATCCGGGAATGGACGCGAAGGCGGCGCCTGGGGAATCGAGGAGTTCCTTGAAGTTAAGTCGGTGGGCGGCTGGCCGGAGTGAATTGAGCCTGCGCAAGACAGAGCTCTCTTAATACTGCTAAGATTGCTCATATGAGCACTCTATTTGTGCGTACCGGAATAGTTCTGCTGATTACTGCGGCGGTTGTCGGCAATCTGTTAACTCATGCTGACTACAACCTGATTTCTAACCGACTGAGCGAACTTGGCGGGCAAGGGATGCCAAATGCATGGATCATGCAATTCGGGTTTTTTGCCTTTGGTGCCGGTTCGATAATTGCCGCTGCCTTGAAATTTCGAAGGCTACCGGCCTCGCGATCCGCTATCGCCGTCTTTGGTGCGTCGATGGTTCTGGTCAGCTTGTTCCCGGCCCGCTCGATCTGGCCCGAAATGCCGTTCGATGCACTGGCTGATGATCTCCATTCGATTTTTGCCTCGGTGGCTGGCACAGCATTTGGCCTGGCATGTGCGGCCCGGCTATTTCTTCGATCAGGGCACATTGGCGATTGGCTTAGCTGGATCGGGCTTGTCGCATCAGTCGCAATTCCGTTGTTTATGCTACAATATCCCGAATTTGCAGGCCTGCCGCAGCGAGTGATGTTTGCAATCAGCGCGATCTGGCTGTGGCGGGAATTTCGACCGAGCTGATCTCATGTGCAAAAATGCGCGAATAATGCGCATATCTTGCAATTGATCGTCTATTTTCACACATTAGTATCGCGTTCAACAGATACCAATCATAGGTCTTGCGCCATGTTGAATCAGATCAAGGGGCTGCATCACGTCACTTCGCTGGCGTCGTCAGCATCTCGCAACAACGCCTTCTTTACCGAATTACTTGGCCTGCGCCGAGTCAAGAAAACCGTCAATTTCGACGTTCCAGACGTCTATCACCTTTACTACGGTGATGAAGTCGGAACACCGGGGTCGGTGATGACATACTTTCCGTTTCCGAATGCCGCGAAGGGACGACCGGGCACCGGTGAGGTCGGTACGACGTCGTTTACGGTGCCGAAGGGCACAATCGCCGCTTGGGCCGATCGTTTGGCCGCTCATGGCGTAAAAGATCTGAAGCAAGATACGCGCCTAGGCGACAATAGGTTGCTGTTTCTCGGCCCCGACGGCGACGCCTTTGCGCTGGTCGAAAGCGATGACGACCGCTCGCCTTGGACCGGCGGTGACGTTAGTGTCGATATGGCAATTCGTGGGTTTCATTCAGCCGACATGCGGCTTCGGGATGATGGTGCCAGTGCAGAACTACTGAAGTTCATGGGCTATGAAGAAGTTGATCGCGACGGGGCCGTGACCCGGTTTGCGGTGCCGGACGGGAACGAAGCGAACATAATCGACATCGAAATCTTGCCTGCAGTCGACACTGCAGATCAGGGCGCAGGGTCGGTTCACCACATTGCGTTCGCGGTCGAAAATCGAGCGCGCCAGCTAGAGGTGCGCGAGGCGTTGATAGACACCGGTTATCAGGTCACCCCGGTCATCGATCGAGACTACTTCTGGGCGATATACTTCCGCACACCCGGCGGGGTCTTGTTCGAAGTCGCGACCAACGAACCCGGCTTTGATGTTGACGAAGACACGGCACACCTGGGCGAAGCATTGAAACTGCCAAGTCAACACGCGCACTTGCGCGAACGTCTGGAACGTCAGCTGGAACCATTAGAGGCGTAATTACGCGGGCTCCTACCGGATCGGCAGACAATCAGGTTGCAAGGCGTTTGGGAGTGATAGGCGCTTGGTCAATCCGACTGTTTTGGCGCCGGCGGCGCGTGGTGCCGGAATGACGCGCGATTCCAATGACGGAGACGATCACGAAGAATACTTGTGTTAGAGCCGCGGCCAGATTGAATGATTGGTACAGGCTGACCATGACCAGCAGTGCCGCCACAAGACTTGACCAGTAATGCGCCGGATACTGACTTGGAAGCCGGTCAAACGCGACAAGAAGATAGCGGACGGCGTAGATCACCGCGCCCAGAACGCCGACATACTCCCAAAAATCCAGATTTTGTATCAGATGAACCGACAACTGAAACTCCGGCATTTCCCGCATCAATGCCGTTCACATTACTAACCCTTTTGCGCGCGCATATACCATCAAGCGCTGAGTCACGGTTCACTCACGCAGGCTTCACGAATTTTGCGATTCTCAGATAGCCCAGGGCAGGAATATAAACGGATGCGTTAACCAGACGTACCAGTCGTAGTTTAGGAACTGGCCGAGAAAAATCTGAAACGCCAGGGCAAACCAGATCACAGCCAACAGCGCCGATCGCATCCAATGCGTGAGTGCCCAGCCCCTGCGACCCCCCGGCAGGCTGTTTTTCAACGCCGCATCCGCCCAAAGCGCAGCATTTGGCCCCTCAAGAGCACGCGCGACCGCGGCTGCATAAATCCGCGCGGCCCAACCCCGCAAGATAACCAATGCGATAAAAAGGTATCCTGCTTTTGCCAGCAGAATTGCACCTGCAGCTTGTGCGGCTTGTTCCGGTGAAAACGCGTCAAATCCCGGTATGATGTCACTTGCAAAAGTAATTAGTCCACGTCCGGCAAACACCGGAAGCGCGAAGACAACCGTGGTCGCCGCCAAAAACACATAACCCCAGCCGGTGTGACGCACAGCATTGCGCACCATGCGCCATTCAAAAAGCGCCAACGCCCGGTCCTCGACCGCCTGATGCGCAAGCGCCATCGGCAACCAGATCATGATCAGGCAGAATATTCCCACTCCAAGCAGACCGAGGCTGGGGCCGACAAATGCCTGTTCGTAGCCTTTGCCAAAAGAGTTTTCCCATCCGGCCCACCAGGACAGCGCCCAGATCGCCGTAAAAGGCAGAGTCGCCAATAGAAGACTGAAGGCTGCTCCAAATCCGGTCCTGATATTGGCGGCCAGTCCGCCCAACAGCCTTGCCAACCAGCCACTGCCGCGACTTCCTAGAACCCAGCCCGGCCGCGCGGCATCAAGACCGGCACGACGATGCGCAACAAATCGCATTCTTCGCATAAGCCAGCCAAGCACCAGAACCGAGGTTACTGGTGTCATACAAAGCAATGTGCCAACGATCAGTGTCTTGAGAAATCCAAGAAGACGCATTAGGAGCCCGCTTTCGTGCGGTATGTCGGCTGCGACACTCATGTGAACAGCCCGGACAGAACGTCGCCTTCCGCGCGCTCAGCGCGGACGCCCATCGCCTCGGCCAGTGTCGCTGCAATTGATATTTGGTCTATCTTGCGATCATAGACGCGGTTCGTTGTAACACCTGCGCCAACCACTAACGCCCAGACCTCGTGTGCGGCCCGGCTGTTGAAATGGTGCTGGAACGGCACTGACATCAGTGGATTTGCGTCCCGCCCGCAGTCTGGTGTGATGACGATGATTGTATTGTCCCTATAGCGCTCGTCCTGGTCGACGGCCTCTGTGATCCGACGGATCCCGTCGTCGATGATGGCGATGGCCCGTGTGTAATGCGAAGCATTGCCCCAATGAACATAGTCGGGGTCCTGATAGTTGATCATCATCAGCCGCGGCTGAAGATCCCTTAGCGACCAAAGCGCCAGTTCAGTCAGCAACCGGTCGCCGCGTGGATTTTTGAAACCATCGTCGCCGTAATGCTCGCGCCATTTGGCCCACATCGACTGAATTTCCGGTGACTGCTCAGGCGCAATTTCGCGAGCATCAACCGCAAGCAGTTCTGCATAGGCTTTCTCAGCCGCTTCACGCTCTGGATCGTTTAGACTGCCCGCCTCTAATATTCGGGCGAATTTGTAGAGCTTGAAGCGATGCAGGCTGAGCATCTCAGAACGGAAATCGATGCCGTAGTGGCCGTGGATACCGTAAGTGAAAAACTCTTCTTGCGGCCGGTCCTCGCCATTGATCAGCAATGCCTGGTGCGAGGGGATGTCGTAAGTTCGGCGCATATACTCAAAAAGCGTTGGCTCTGTTGGTTCAAGCCGATCTTCAAAGAGCTTTGAACCCGCATCGCGATAGGCCTGATACCGACCCGTCAACAAGTTCAGAGTGCCCTCCGCGTGACTGGTGTTGCCGCCCTCCAGCCGGTCAATCCTGAGATCCGGGATAAGTACCCCACGCTTTGCCAATACCTTTCTGGTGTAGGGCGCGTAGGTGCCGGCTTCGTCAATGGTTTCGTGTCGGCGGACACCGCCGCCGAAACGGATCAGGATAACGTTTGGTCCACGGTATGTTTTCGCCTGCGCAATCTGCGGAATTGCTGACGCGGCAATGCCAGCGCCTAATCCGGTATTGAATGCTCGCCGAGTGACCATTTCACGTCTCCCTTTCAATCTTAATCAGATTAACATAGGGGCGAAAAAGATCAAAACAAAGACCCTGAAGCCATTGTAAACCGAGTGGAAACGCGCCGTTGACGCTTTGGACTAAAACGAGACCTTTGCCGAGTAGCTGACGCCTGCACCGCCATCCGGGTGCCGGAAACGCAAGTTTTCGGCGTGCAGCATCAGGCGATCAAAGTCGCGCGCAGAACCCTCCGCATAGAGCGGGTCGCCCAATATCGGGTGCCCAATTTCCTTCATGTGAACCCGCAATTGATGCGATCGCCCGGTCTTCGGATAAAGGCGCACGCGGCTTTCGGCCTCCGACGAACGGACAACGCGCCAGTCCGTGACGGCAGCCCGGCCGTTCTCGTGATCAACCATCTGCCGCGGCCGGTTCGGCCAGTCGACGATTAACGGCAAGTCGACTGTGCCGGTCTTTTCTGACATTTGGCCCCAGACCCTCGCCAAGTATGTTTTACGTATTTGCCGTTTCTCGAATTGCAGTCCCAGATGACGCTGCGCGTGCGCGCTGAGCGCAAAGACCATGACGCCTGACGTGTCCCGATCCAAGCGATGCACTAGTAAGGCTTCTGGATAAACGGCTTGAACTCGAGCCAACAGGCAATCTGCCAGATGCGCGCCCTTGCCGGGCACTGACAATAGCCCTGGCGGCTTTTCCACGATCAAGATTTCATGGTCGGCATGGATGATGCCCAGCGGCAGATCAGGCGGCGCGTATTTATCGCTCACTGTTGGAGCACGCCGTCAGTGATCTCATAGTAGTCGCCCTTATCGGCAGTGAAGATGTGCTTTTCCAAGACAAGCCCAGTCGGGCCATCCACCGATCCGAGTGAAAATGAAATCGCCTCCTCGTCATGGGCCTTCCAGAATAGGAACGACCCGCATTTGGGACAAAACCCACGCATTGCGGAATGAGATGCCTCATACCAACGCACATCGCCCGCAAAACTAATGCCATCAACCGGTGCTTGCGCCGACGACCAGACATGCCCTGATTGTCGGCGGCATTGACTGCAGTGGCACGCCGACGCGAACCGGACATCTCCGGTCACTTCGTATTTCACCCCGCCGCAGAGGCATTGTCCCCTCATGTGTCCCCCGCTGCCCGTTTCTCAAATACACTGCCTAGAATTGCGCCAATTGCAGTTGCATCGTCGTCCGTAAATGCCGCGGGTCGGTCACTGTCGATGTCAAAAACTGCAATCAGTTCACCTGTCGCATCATGCACCGGTAGTACCAACTCGGATCGAGTTGATGACGAACAGGCGATATGGTCAGAAAATGCTTCTACGTCGTCAACGAGTTGAACAGAACCGGTTCTCGCCGCCGCGCCGCATACTCCGCGCGAAAACGGAATGACCAAACATCCGTGCCCACCCTGATACGGTCCGATCTTCAAAATTTCTGGCGCAACGACGCGGTAGAAACCTGTCCAATCAAAGCGGTCATCCGAATGATGCACCTCGCAAGCAACCGTTGCCATAAGCGCGACGGTATCGTCTTCGCCTTCGGTCAGTGCGGCGATCCGGTTGGCGAGATCTTTGTATTCGACCGTGTGAACTGACGCCTCTCGGCCTTTTGCCAGCTCATTCTCAATCGATATTTCCGGACGGCAATGGCTCATGGGCGCTCTATCGCAATCGCCATTCCTTCGCCGCCGCCGATACAAATCGCCGCCAGCCCGCGCTTTAGTTCCCGTTTCTCAAGCGCGTTCAATAAAGTCACAATAATGCGCGCGCCTGAGGCGCCGATCGGGTGACCAAGAGCGCAGGCACCACCGTTTACATTGACCAGTTCATGATCCAATCCAAACTCGGACATGAATGCCATTGGCACCACGGCGAAGGCCTCGTTGATCTCCCAAAGATCCACGTCACTGACCGACCAGCCTACGCGGTCCAGTAGACTTCGCGCCGCTGGAACAGGCGCAGTAGTGAACCACCCCGGCGCCTGAGCGTGAACGGCGTGCCCACGAATGATCGCGCGCACGGGCATGCCCAATTGGTCCGCCTGACCGCGATCTGCCAGTGCAAGAGCTGCCGCACCATCCGAAATCGACGACGCATTTGCTGGTGTAACCGTTCCGTCTTTGCGAAACGCTGGCTTCAAATGCGGGATCTTGTCGGGGCGTGCAGATTGCGGTTGTTCGTCGGCATCTACAAAAATTGTGGATTTCCGGTTCGAAACCGCAACTCCGGCGATCTCGTCGTTGAATGCGCCGCACTTTTGGGCGGCCAACGCGCGCTCAAGCGACGCAATGGCGTATTCATCTTGGGCTTCGCGGGTGAATTGATAGCGTTCGGCGCAATCTTCGGCGAAAGTTCCCATAAGCCGCCCTTTGTCGTAGGCGTCTTCAAGGCCGTCCAGGAACATGTGATCAACAACATCGCCGTGCCCTAAGCGTGCGCCGCCACGCATTTTTGGCAAAAGGTAGGGCGCATTGGTCATACTCTCCATCCCGCCTGCCACTGCATTCCGGATGCGACCAGCCGAAATCGCATCGTGCGCTGCCGCGACACTGGCCAACCCGGAACCACACATCTTATTCAGGGTGACCGCAGGGACACTATCATCAAGACCTGCGGCGAAACCGGCCTGACGAGCCGGTGCCTGACCCTGACCTGCGGCCAAAACACACCCCATCAGAAGTTCCTGTGGAGAAGACAGGCCGGCCTGTTCAAGGGCCGCTTTAACGGCAACTCCGCCAAGCGCGCTCGCTGATACGGAAGAAAACGCGCCCTGAAAGCCTCCCATGGCGGTGCGGGCCGCGCCGGAAATGACCACCTCTTGCATGATTAAAATCCTTTAGAACTAAGCCCTGCTTACAGAATGGTAACCCCTTCCGTCTAGCGTCCAGTCGAAATCGACTTGAAGGAGCATGGGTATGCAAATGAAGGCGTCAGAAGCCGGTGAAGCGCTGGTAGTTTCGGTTGCAGATGATCGCATCGACGCAGCCGTCGCCGTTCGCTTCAAGGACTTGATGCGCGAACTCACTGATCATCCCGCACAGAGGATTGTTTTGGATCTGTCGCAGGTGGAGTTTCTTGATTCCAGCGGGCTTGGTGCGGTTGTTGGATCAATGAAGCAGATCGGGAGCGGACGAAAACTTGACCTCGCCGGGCTGACTCCAACCGTAGACAAGGTATTTCGCATGACCCGGATGGATTCCGTGTTTCGCATCTACGACGACGTTGGCCATGCGCTGCAGGACATCGCCCATGCCTCATGACGCGGCCATGAACCACATCAACGCCGAACCACCGGCGGCGGCCTCGGGCGGCGTATTATCGCGGACGGCGTTTCGCGCTACATTTGAAAATGTTCGCCTTGCGATCGAAAAGGCGATGTCGACACTTCAGCCACTTTACTTATCCAACGAAGACGCCAGTGCAGTAGAGATAGTTCTTGCTAGCATTGAACAATGTTGTCGAGCACGCATATCCGCAAGAGCACCCGGGTGACATAAAACTCGTCTTGCGTCATGGCCGGGCAGGTCTACTGATCGAGATCCGGGACAGTGGTAAGCCGATGCCCAACGGTCGGACGCCGGGTGGTGAGCACCCAGCTGACGCGGCCCCGCAAAACATTATGCCCGAAGGAGGGTATGGCTGGTTTCTGATCAAACAGCTGGCACGCGATATGGTTTATGACCGCGAGAATGGCGAAAACTTTCTGATATTCCGGATGCCGCTTGGCGATAATCAAAAACCCGGTCGCTAACCGGTCAGCCGCGGCATTTGCTGATCTTATCCAGAGATTTCAAGATTTTATCCAACTTTTGAACTGGTCAAAACGCAATTGAGACAGGATGCGCAAACCAGATTTCTCGTCGCCAAAACCGATGCCAGTTAATGAAAAACGTTTGCGAATTCAAAAACATCGCACTGCGAGCGTTAGTGTTGGCAACAATGTTCGTGCAACGCCGGCGACTGCTGCAAGCTTGGAAACAGCGACACCATTTTGACACATTCGCACCGCAATGCCGCCTTGAGCCGGAGTCATTCCGATGCCGTAGCTGACTAAAGCTTCCCTCGGCGCTGCGCTGTCTTACAGCCCCCACCCAGTGCGTGGCGTCGAGGTTCTCCATCTTCATCTTTTATTGCAAATGGACTCAATCGAATTAGGGTCCTGCCTTGAATTACATGAATTCGGGGCCGCATGAGAGATTACCAACAACCTGGTCGTTCACCTGCAATCGCAAGCAATGGGATGGTGGCGACATCGCATCCACTTGCAGCAAGCGAAGCGCTGACGGTTCTACGCGATGGCGGCAACGCAGTAGACGCCGCAATTGCTGGCGCGATTCTGCTCGGTGCCTGCGAACCGCAGATGACCGGGATCGGCGGTGACTGCTTCGCACTTGTCAAACCGGCCGGAACCGACGACGTCGTTGCAATCAACGGATCGGGCCGTGCGCCAGCCGGTTTGTCGGCAGATGCATTGCGCAACGAAGGATTGACCGCGATCACTCCGGGGCATCCTGCCTCAATAACCGTTCCGGGCGCCATTGATGCATTCTGCCAGTTGTCAGATCGGTTTGGGCGCGTGGGGTTAGAACGATGTCTGACACCGGCAATCCGATATTTCGACGAAGGAGTGCCGATTGCACCGCGAGTTGCTTTCGATATCGGACCTGTCGACGACTATCTCAAAGGCCACGCGCGCAACTACTACATGAATGCCGGTCGGGCATTTGCCCAAGGCGACAAGTTTTCCTGCCCTGCTCAGGCAGACGCGTTGCGCCTGATTGCCCGTGAAGGTCGGGCGGCATTCTACGAGGGCGAAATTGCCCACGACATGCTGGCAGCTCTGGAGCATATTGGCGCTTCTCACACGGCCGAGGATATAGCAGCTACCAAGGCGACCTGGGGCACCCCGGTCAGCGGTGATTATCGAACTGTCGAGTTGCTGGAGCATCCCCCGAACGGGCAGGGTGCGACGGCGATTTTGCTTTCGCGAATACTTTCAGAGTTCGATCTTACATCAATGGATCCCAGCGGCGCGGAGCGGTTTCACCTGGAAGCGGAAGCATCAAAACTGGCTTACGATGCCAGAAACCGCTTTCTGGCCGATCCGGATCATGTTCGGCGTCTCGAGCACATGCTGTCGGATGACACAGCACGTTCGCTTGCCGCACTGATTGATCCAAAAACGGTCATGCAGGCGCCGGCACCACTAAGCGAATCCGTTCACAAAGACACCGTCCTGATCACAACCGTCGACCGCGACGGCATGGCCGTCAGCATGATTTATTCAATCTTCGCGAGATTTGGAGCTGGCGTTGCCAGTCCTAAGTTCGGCGTCCTGTTTCACAACCGGGGTTCGGGATTCAATTTGATCCCTGGCCACCCAAATGAAGCAGGTCCCGGGAAGCGACCGATGCACACGATCATACCGGCAATGACCCGCGACAATAGCCGCATCGACATGACATTTGGCGTCATGGGCGGACAATACCAGGCAACGGGTCACGCCCATTTCCTATCAAATCTCCATGATTTTGGGATGGATGTGCAAGAAGCGATTGACGCACCACGGGCTTTTGCCGACCCAATTACCGGTAAATTGCAGGTCGAAAACAGCATCCCAACCAATACGGTGGGGGCCTTGAAGGACCTCGGCCATGATATCGTTGTCCCCCGTCGCCCCATCGGTGGCGCGCAGGCAATTCAGATTGACCATGAACGCGGAGTATTAATTGGGGGATCGGACCCTCGTAAAGACGGCATTGCGCTGGGGTATTGATGTTTTTTGCTTAGAAAATCTGCCGGCCAGCTAGTTCATCTGCACATAGAGCGGATAGCGGCCATCATCAAAATCACCAAAGAATTCAGGTAGATCCGGATGTTCGATAGGTTCGCCAGAATAATCTGCCACCAGATTCTGTTCTGACACGTAAGCTACATAGTAACTTTGGTCGTTTTCGGCCAACAAATGATAGAAAGGTTGGTCTTTCTTCGGACGGCTGTCTTCGGGAATGGCTTCGTACCATTCGTCAGTGTTGGAAAACATTGCATCCACATCGAATACAACACCGCGAAACGGATGCTTGCGGTGTCGTACAACTTGACCCAGAGCGTATTTCGCACGCGTCTTGAACATAACCAAACCCCCTGTAATACGGTATAGCGCCCCGATTGAGGCCATGTCGATGAAATTGGGATGAAATCGGGGAAACAGACTGTGAACGTCGTCCTGACAGTGGCAGAAATCGTGGCCCCGGTGTTTTTGCTGGCGGCCCTTGGTTTTGCCTGGGTCAAACTCGGTTACGAGTATCGTGTCGGCTTTGTAACGCAGATCTCCATGAGCCTCGGCATTCCCTGTTTGATCTTTATCACGCTGATGCAGACCGAGATCGATCTGGCTTCGCTGTCAGCAATATCGCTGGCAACAATAGTTGTCTATGCATTGATCACGATCGTTTTTTGGGCCTGTATCAAACTTGGAAATCTGAACAGCCGCACTTATCTTGCGCCTCTAATTTTTGGCAATACCGGCAATTTAGGATTGCCGTTGGCGTTGTTTGCGTTCGGTGACCTAGGCCTAGATTATGCCGCAGTCATTTTTGCGATCATGGGGATCTATGCATTCACGTTTGGCGTCTGGCTTGTGTCAGGTGGCAGCTCTCTTTTGGCGGTTATCAAGGAGCCGCTTGTCGGCGCTACGCTTTTGGGCGGATTGTTTCTCTGGCAAGATTGGGAAACACCTAGGTTCCTTACAAACACACTAACGCTAGTCGGCCAACTCGCTATTCCACTGATGCTTATTACGCTGGGCGTTACCTTGGCGCGTCTGCAGTCCACCAGCCTTGGTCTGACTGCCGCGCTATCGCTCTTGAAGGCGGTCATCTGCATCGGGCTGGCGATTGCTGTCGGTCTATGGTTCCAACTGGATGACATCGCATTTGCAGTATTTGTGCTGCAGGTGGGAACGCCCGTAGCAGTGACGTCATATCTTTTGGCGGAAAAATACGGCGCTGATGCCGAGGCGATTGCCGGACTTGTGGTCATTTCTACGCTAATGAGCGTGGGCATTCTGCCGCTGATCCTCGCATTTGTGATCTGAGATTGAAAATTCATCATTTGAGGTTTGCAGACCTTCAGCTAAGATACCTAAAACAAGAAGAGCGACTGAGGCATGAGCAGACCCCTTCGCGCGTTGATTTTACTGGTGTTTGTCGCGGCCTGCGGCAGCAGCAATTATTCCGCGCCCAGAAACCTGAACGACGCCTGTTCAATTGTTAAACAGCGGCCGAGTTACCTTTCGGCAATGCAGCGCACCCAAAATCGATGGGGCGTGCCTGTGGCGGTTCAAATGGCGACGATCTATCAGGAATCAAAATTTATCGGAAACGCCCGGACACCAGTTCAATACTCCATGGGGATCATTCCGATGGGCCGGCAGTCATCGGCATACGGCTACAGTCAGGCCCTGGACGGCACTTGGAAAGAATACCAACGCGCCGAGGGCGGACGCGGCGCACGGCGCGATGATATCCGCGACGCAACGGATTTCATGGGTTGGTATTTCACTGAAACGCAGGAAGAACTTGGAATCTCACTCTCTGACGCCAGACACCAATATCTGGCTTATCACGAGGGCCGCACCGGCTATTCTCGGGGGAGTTACCGCAGAAAAGACTGGCTAATGAAGGTATCGCATGAGGTGGCAGACCGCGCCGTGCTATACGACACGCAACTACGGTCCTGCGGTTACATTTGAGGCAATCATTAGTCTCGTCCGCGACTACTTTCTTCGTGAACAATACTGAATAGTTGCGGCGATAGACGGACACCTTTGCTTAACTCGCCAAGGATGACAGTAGTTTGGGCACCTTGCCCGTCAGTTACGATCCATTGGCGCAATTCAACCGGGTTCCCTGTGAATTTCAAAGCGAGAGTGCCAATTTCGGGGTGTTCGGGGTCCTGAGCCACGACGGTCGTTGCGGTGCCGTCGTAATCATGCCCCACAACCATGTTCCGAGCCGCGAGGTTAACGTTCCGTTCAAGAATCAAATTCAGCGGCGTTTGCTTTAGAGGATACTTTTCCGCCTGTTGGACATTTGATTTTCCGTCGAAAATGGCAATCTGGCTTCCACCTGCCATCACCAGCAGTTTTTCCGGTGGGTTATATTCAAATCGCATTCGCCCAGGACGGTGCAGCAGAAGCTTGCCGGTCGAGAGAGTTCCATCGTCATTAACTTGCGTGAACTCCGCCTCGGCGGTCTGAATCCCGTTCAAATAGCGCGAAATTGAATTCAGCGACAATTTTTGCGCGAACGCAGGCTGCGCCACTAGAACGGCGCCAGTTGCCATCAGGAATGTTCTTCGGTTCATACCTATCACCTACACGTATTATTCGTCTCGACTATGCGCATATGGGGTATTGGACGGCAGTTAGGCAATAACACTGACAGGCTAGGCGCTATCATCGGCGAAACGGCGCGTGCTGGCGGTGAGGGTTGCCAGCACGCGCGTGAAGCTTACCCCTGCTCCGGCACTAAAATCTCGCGTTTTCCAACATGGTTCGCGGCGCTGACGAGGCCGCTATCTTCCATTTGTTCCACCAATCGCGCGGCTTTGTTGTAGCCAATCGCGAGCTTCCGCTGGATGTAAGATGTTGAACATTTCCGATCTCTGATGACGATTCCGACAGCTTGGTCGTAAAGGGCATCCTCGCCAGAAGTATTGCCGCCCAGTCCAAGCACCATATCGATGTCGGTTTCGGAATCGTCCGCAGGTCCTTCCTGAACACCCGAAACATATTCTGGCGCCCCAAAGGACTTGAGGTGATTTACGATCTCTTCGACTTCTTCGTCGCTGACAAATGGCCCGTGAACGCGCGTGATTTTTGCGCCGCCCGCCATGTAGAGCATGTCGCCCATACCCAAAAGCTGTTCGGCTCCCATTTCGCCCAGGATCGTGCGACTATCGATTTTCGAGGTCACCTGGAAGCTAATTCGCGTCGGAAAGTTCGCCTTGATCGTGCCGGTTATCACGTCAACCGACGGACGCTGCGTGGCCATAATCAGATGAATGCCTGACGCCCGTGCCATTTGGGCGAGACGCTGAATGCAGGCCTCGATTTCTTTGCCAGCCACCATCATCAAAT
Source organism: Boseongicola sp. (assembly GCA_051009475.1). Lineage (GTDB taxonomy): Bacteria > Pseudomonadota > Alphaproteobacteria > Rhodobacterales > Rhodobacteraceae > CAXMNX01. The sequence continues at coordinate 13,980 of JBPCWO010000151.1, read as the reverse complement.
CGGCCATCTCGTCGACGATGACGACGATATAGGGCAAGGTTTCCGGTGCGAATTCTTCAGTTTCGAAAATTGGCTCGCCGGTGTGGTCGTCGAACCCGGTTTGAACGGTACGCGAGAAAAGCTCGCCCTTTTTTAACGCATCGCGAACCCGGCCATTGTAGCCCTCAATATTTCGAACGCCCATCTTGGACATTCGACGATAACGTTCCTCCATTTCGCCAACGACCCATTTCAACGCGACGACCGCCCTCTTCGGGTCAGTGACGACCGGTGAAAGCAGATGGGGAATTCCATCGTAGACGCTGAGTTCCAGCATCTTAGGATCGATCATGATCAACCGGCATTCCTCGGGTGTCAGCTTGTAAAGCAGGCTGAGGATCATCGTGTTGATCGCGACGGATTTACCTGAACCCGTGGTTCCTGCAATCAACAGGTGTGGCATCTTGTCAAGGTTCGCGACCACCGGATCACCACCGATATTCTTGCCAAGCGCAAGCGGCAGTCTTTGATTTCCGTCACCGTAATCGCGTCCGGACAGAAGCTCTCTCAGAACGACTTTCTCTCGATTCTCATTTGGCAGTTCGATCCCAATGACCGACCGGCCCGGCACTGTAGATACTCGTGCCGATAGCGCCGACATCGATCGTGCAATATCATCCGCCAAGCCAATGACCCGCGATGCCTTTAGCCCCGGAGCCGGCTCAAGCTCATACATTGTCACGACAGGTCCGGGGCGAACACTGACGATGTCGCCTTTGACACCGTAGTCATCCAACACGCTTTCCAGCATCCGCGCGTTCTCTTCCAGCGCCTCATCCGACAGGTGGTGCCTTTCGACTGCGATCGGATCGCTGAGTAGGCTGAGTGGCGGGATCTCGTAATCCGCTGCCTGATCCTCAAAGTTTAGCTGCGGCTGGGCTTCGCGCTTTGCTCGGCGAGAAGGCGAAGCTTTCTTCACCCCATGTTGCACTACGGGATGCGGATCTCGGTTGTGCACCCTGCTTGAATGAAATCCGCCAGCCGGTTCTTGCGGTGTTCCGACAATCTCGGGCTCCGGCAAAGGCCCGTGCTGCAATTCATCGAAGTCGCTGACATCGCCGAATTCGTCCAGCATTGCTGTCCGCGGCAATCCATCCGCCTGAAGGGGCGGTTCCGCGCGCCACAATTCCCCAGGACGGCGAACACGACTTTCTATCACATTGGCAATCCGCGCCGCGATCCTGTCGGATTCCGGATCGTCGAAATGCGGCTCGGCAGGTGCTTCGGGTTCCTTTTTTCTCAAAGAAGGAAGTCGTGACAAAAGGCCTGGCTTTTGCGGTGCGTGTGCGGCGTCACGGTAGGCGCGAGTTGCCCGCAACACCGCTGCATTCACGTCGCTGGGTTCAACTTCAGGCAAGTGCTCGGGCGCTGTCCGACGCTCCAAGGCGCGAGCCCGCGCATCCATTGCCAATCGCCAGCTGCCGCTTGCACTGCGTCCCAGTAAAGTCATCAACGTGGCATAGAGAAGAATAATCCCGCCCACGAGATACCGGGTGTAGTTCCAAAGTTCTTCGCGATCGCAGCCTAAGACAAACCCCGCCATCACAATCGATCCCAGGAACAGCACCAGTGCCATGACCTTCAGGCCGGTCCCGGCCGCGACAGGTAGCACCCCCAGAATTGCGCCCAGCACGGTATCACCAAATAGACCGCCCAATCCAAAGGAATGCGTCCATTCCGCACCAGGAACATGGGTTGAGGCATAGACTGAAACCATCGCGACGCAGATTGGTGCAAATATCAGTCGCGACATCGCGCGTTCTTCGCCGTGATGCAGCAGGAAACGAAGCCCCCAAACAGCGAAAACTACGGCAATCGCCCAGCTTCCGTAACCCGCAATGACATACAACGGCGAAGCAATAGCAGCCCCGAGCGGGCCAAGAATATTTAGAGCATGTGCATCCGTCGCGTTCAGCCAGTTCGGGTCATCGGGCGAATACGATCCCAGTATCAGCGCGATCAAAGCCGCCATACCAAGCAGTGTCAGGCCGATAAGTTCCTTGCCCCTGCGTTCGATGATCGCCTGCGTGTCGCTGTCGAAAAGAGGGTCGCGATGCCTTGCCTGATACGCCATACCTACCTGTCCTTACGTGTATAAACAGTCGCGAAGCTTCGTAAGCCCGCGCTGTAATTCTTGTTCTTCAACCACCATCGCGACGCGGATGTAGCCCCGACCCGGGTTAGTCCCGTCTGCGTCGCGAGAAAGAAATGCCCCTGGCAAAACACGCACGCCGGTCTCGCGCCAAAGCCTCAGCGCCGCTGTCTCGCCGTCATCCACCGGCAACCAAAGGAAAAAGCCCGCATCCGGCGCGGCACAATCGTCAACACCGGCAAACACCTCGTCCGCGATGTCGTATTTTCCCTGATATCGCGCCCGGCTTTCCTCGACGTGGGCCTCGTCTTGCCAGGCGGCCTCGGCGGCGCGCTGTAGCGGCAGTGGAAGCGGGGCGCCGGCATAGGTGCGAAGCTGGCGGATGCGGGCGATGCATTCCGGTCCACCTGCCACAAATCCCGAACGCAAACCCGGCAGATTGGAGCGTTTCGAAAGCGAATGAAATATCAACACGCGTTCCGGGTCGGTTCCGGCTTCATTTGCGACCTGGAGCGCTCCGACCGGCTCTTCGGCACGCCAAATTTCGGAATAACACTCGTCTGCGAAAATTCGGAAATCGTAACGATCAGCCAGTTCCAACAGCCGAGCCCAATAGGTCTTATCCGCCACCGCGCCCTGTGGATTTGACGGCGAGCAAATATAGACAATGGCAGTTTGTTCCAGCACGTCGCCCGGCAGGGACGCAAAATCTGGCAAAAAGCCAGTCTCGCGAGTCGCAGGGACATAAACCGGAACTGCGCCGGCGGCCAGGGCTCCGATCGCGTAGACCTGGTAGAAAGGATTGGGGGTCAAGACGATCGGGCGTCGCCCGTTTTTTGCTTCTGGGCACAATGCCAAGGCTGCGTTGAACAAACCTTCGCGAGTGCCGTTCAGCGTCATTATCTGAGCGGGCGGTACTTCAACGCTGTATCTCCGGCGCAACCAGTCGGAGATCGCGCGCAACAACTCGGGCGTGCCTTCGTTCGGCGGATACCGGCCAAAGCCGTCTGTATTCGCCGCGATGACGTCTTTCAGAAACTCCGGATAAGCATGTCGAGGTTCACCGATCGTCATATGCAAAACGTCACCGCCCGGTGCATGCACATCGAGAAGAGCCCGCAAACGCGGGAACGCATATTCCGGAAGGTTCGAAAACCGCTCGGGAAAAACCATAACTGCCTCAAGGTCGGGGTCATTTCGCCCCGTTTCCCGAAGGTTAGCCTAAGGGACACGCCCTGGTCCACCGTGAACTCGCGGAAATTCGGCCATAGGCGAAAATAATGTGGCTTTTACGCCAGCGCCTGCTCCACTGCGAAACCGATCCGCAGTAAACGCTCTTCCGATGGCCCCTGAAATTGGATGCCACACGAAGGAACGCCTGTCGGTATTGTCAGACCTGCAAGGCCCAACAGATTGCCGATACGAGTATTTTGCAACGCCAACAGATTCTCGGCGACAAAAAAATCGTCATCGATCGCAATCGCCTCCATATTCGGCGGTAAAATCGGCACCGTGGGCAAAACTACTGCGTCATAAGCAGCCGTGGCCTGCGAATATCCTTCCCGAAGCTGGTCCAGCTTTTGCCACGCCGCCACATAATCTGCGGCCATAACCTTCGCGCCGCCACGAAATCGTTCGCGGACGGGGCCGAACATCCTTTCCGGTTCTGCTTCGATGCGGTCCTTCCAAGTACCGTAGGCCTCGGGTGCGTAAAGTGTCCCGGCAAGCACCATTGCGTCGGAAACAACCGGCGATTCAATACGTTCGACCACGGCACCAGCTGCTTCCAGGCGTTCTACAGCACTTTGAAAGGCCGCTCGCGGCGCATCCCGGATGCCATCAAACGCCGAAGTAACGAGGATCCCAATCTTTGCGCCTTTGATTGTTGCGCCTTCAAGTGATGCCGCTGTCCTGCCCTCTAAGGCTGCCAAAAGCAACGTTGCATCCTCGACCGTCCGACATAGCGGCCCAACAGTATCAAACCGCGCGCAGAGTGGGACGACCCCATCAAGCGACAAACGTCCCGTTCGTGTTTTTAGTCCGACAAGATCATTCCAGGCTGACGGCACCCGCACCGATCCACCGGTGTCCGAACCAATGCCGGCGGCGGCCAGCCCAAAGGCAACCGAGGTCGCGGCCCCGGATGACGACCCACCTGACACGGCCTCGTTATCATTTACACAAGGAGGCGAAGCCGTCACCGGATTGTATCCCAGACCAGAGAAAGCAAGCTCTGTCATGTGGGTTTTACCAAGGCAAATTAGCCCAGCGTCTGTGGCGGTGCGCAAAACGCGCGCGTCGCGGTCTGGCACCCGCCCGGCAAGAAGCGCAGTCCCCGCTTCTGTTGCCACGCCTGCGGTATCGTAAAGGTCTTTCCAGGAAATCGGCACGCCATCTAGCGGCGATCGCCTGAGCCCCGAGCGGGCCCGATCGCTGGCCGCCTTCGCCTCTGCCCGCGCCCGGGTTTCGGTCACGCGCGCATAAATGCGTTCGCTGAACTCGTGCTGGCTTATTGCGTCGATATAGCGTTCGGCTAGCTCAACCGGGTCGATATCGCCCGCCTCGATCCCACGCCCAAGATCGGCTGCACTTGCCCAAAGCCATTCTTTCATGCCGCGTCCTCGATGCAATTCCGCGACCCTAGCGTCAGTCCGGCGCATGGACAATGGCCCCGTTCAGCGCCTATTTCACGGTCATGGGAATGGACGCCAATATTGTAATCGCGGGCGGCGGACTGAACGGGACAACTCTGGCATTGGCGCTGAGCTCTGTCGGTTTTTCCGTGACGCTGGTCGATCCGTTGCCGCGCGCCGAGCGTAGCGCAGATGATTTCGACGGGCGCGGATATGCGCTTTCGGTGTCATCACAACGGGTTCTCAGCGCCCTTGGCGTCTGGCCCAAGGTTGCCGGGAAATCGCAGCCGATTCTAGATATCAAGGTGACCGACGGCCGTGCCGGCGAAGGTCCGTCGCCATTTCTGCTCGCCTTTGATCACGCCGAGATCGAAGAAGGCCCAATGGGTTACATGGTCGAAGACCGCCATCTTCGGCCCGCGCTTTTGTCTGCGCTGGACGAAACCAGCGTCACGCTGCTGAACGAAGCCGCGGTTACCGATCAGACACCTGAAACTGCTGGTGTCTCCGTCATTCTTGGCGATGGCAATGCGCTTAAGACGTCGCTTCTGATCGGTTGCGATGGGAAGCAAAGCTCGGTCGCAAAGCGAGCGGGAATTCACCGCACGAGCTGGAGCTATGACCAGTCCGCACTGGTTTGCGCGATTGCACATGAAAAGCCGCACCAAGGAACCGCGCATCAGTTCTTCATGCCGTCGGGACCGCTGGCCATTCTGCCACTAACCGGCAATCGTTCGTCGATTGTCTGGACTGAAGAAACCGCCCGCGCAGCTGAAATTCAATCGATGGCGGACAATGACTATCTTGACGTTTTGCGTCCGCGATTTGGTGATTTTCTGGGCGAGATATCTCTGGCAGGAAAACGCTTCACTTATCCGCTCGCTTTGTCTCTGGCTCAGGACTTTATCTCCGAACGGGTCGCACTTGTCGGCGACGCGGCCCATTCGATCCATCCAATTGCCGGGCAAGGATTGAACGCCGGGCTCAAAGACGTCGCGGCTCTGGCCGAAGTCTTAACGGATGCGAACCGCCGCGGCGAAGATATCGGTCGCGCAGATGTTTTGGCCAGATATCAGCAATGGCGCCGATTTGATGCAACAGCGCTTTCGATTGCCATGGATGGATTTAACCGCCTGTTTTCCAATGACAATAGCTTGCTTCGATGGGTTCGCGACATAGGATTAGGTGCCGTAAATGCGATGCCCGAGCTGCGTCGGCGCCTTATTCGCGAAGCGGCCGGTCTAACTGGCGATCTGCCGCGGTTGGCGAAAGGCAAACCACTTTAGAAGATTATGATTGGAATTTGTCGGCGGGCACTCTTGCAAATGACGACGACAATTCTCACTCCAGCGCTCGCGCCTCGTCCACCAGCATTATCGGGATTCCGTTTCGGATGGGATAAGCCAGATGTGCCGCCTTCGAGATCAGCTCCTGCCGCTCTGCATCAAACGCAAGCGGGGCCCGTGTTTCCGGGCAGACAAGCGCCTCAAGCATGCGCCGATCGTATATTGCCTCGCTCATTGCACCGTTTCCTCAACGCCACCACTTCTAAGTGCGAACTCGATCAGCGTCACCAGCGTTTCGCGACGACACTTTAGCGATGGCGATTCCAGCAAAGCCTGTTTGTCCTCGGGTTCGAAGGGACAGAGCATCGACAACGAGTTTATCAATAGTTCGTCTTCCGCCTCTTTCAGCGATGCCCAGTCAGTTTGCAGGCCCTCGGTTGTGAAATAACGACCCAGAATCTCAAAAAAGCTTTCGCGATCAAACTCTGTATCATGCTCTGACGTCCCCAGATCGCGATCAAATCCTTCCCAGTTGGCAATGCAGCGTCGATAGGGCGTAAACCCTTCAACCGCATCGCCTAATCGAAATCGCGACACGCCACTGAGCGTGATCATGTATCGGCCATCTTCGGTTTCGGTGAACGACGTCAGCTTACCGGCGCATCCAATCGAATGAAGGTCGAAATCGCTCTGGGTCTTATCGCTGCGAGGCTGGACCATTCCGACTAGTCTATGTGTCGTCTTCAGCGTATCGTCGATCATGGCAAGATAACGCGGTTCGAAAATGTGCAGCGGCAAGCGTGACCGCGGCAACAAAAGCGCGCCGGGAAGAGGAAACACCGGGATTGCGTCAGGCAGGTCGGAGCGCGACAGCTTGCGAGACACGTGAGAACTCCTTCAATCAGGCAAATATCATTGAAGACAATTTACGCCGACCGTTAAGAACTACAGGATCATTTGAATTCAAAGCCTCGAAGATCGTGAAGAGCTGTGCTTTCGCGGCACCTTCATTCCATTCCCGATCGCGCTGGAACAAACCCAGTAACTCTTCAACCGCCGCGTCGGTATCGCCTGCTGCATAAAGCGCCTGTGCAAGATCAAACCGCGCCTGATGATCATCCGGATTGGTATCCACCGCGGTGCGAAGCTCTGCCACCGGTCCGGCATCAGCCGCCTGGCGCGCGAGTTCGATCTGTGCACGCACAGCTTCGATTTCGGGGGCCGTCGCGATCTCTTCGGGGACTGTTGACAGGACTTGTGCCGCTTGATCGACTTGATCGAGCGCCAGGTACGTCCGTGCCATGCCGCTATAGGCCGCCGCATTGCTTGGGTCTTCGCCGAGCACAGCGGCAAAAACCTGCGCGGCGTCCGCGGCAGCGCCTTCCGCCAACATAGCCTCGGCGCTTTCCAGGGCCTCGGACAATCCGCCGCCCGGTTCCCCTCCCGCGGCCTCGACGACACGATCGACAAAAGCCTTCAATTCGGAACCAGCGAGCGCACCTTGAAACCCGTCGACAGGCTGGCCTTGCCAGAAGGCATAAACCGTCGGAATCGACTGAATCTTTAGTTGCGCGGCAATTCCCTGGCTTTCGTCGACATTAATCTTGACTAATTTCACTTTGCCACGCGCGTCAGTCACGGCCGTTTCGATTGCCGGAGTCAGCTGGCGACACGGACCGCACCAGGGCGCCCAGAAATCAACGATGATCGGCACCGTTTGGCTTGCTTCAATGACATCCGCCATAAAGGTCGCTTCTGTGCCGTCCTTAATAAGATCGACTTGAGGTTCAGCGGATGCATTTGGATTGAGTTCAAGCATGGGGTTTCCCGGAATTCTGTTGTTGGGCTTTATATGCGATCAGTTCGAGAAAGACCAAGGGGCGTGCGGCTAATCAAGGCAACCGATCGCGCTGTGCCTTGGTCAGCGGCAAGCACCCTGTCAGCCCGGCGGGCAACACCAACAACGCGCCAATCTCATAAAGATCGTGAGCCATATCTGGCCGGTTGGCGACTGTCAGGGCAAATCGACTTAGTCCGAGGATCCCGGTTTCGCTGGGCAGAGCTGCCAACAACGTCGCATTCGGGAAAGGCACGACCGCAGCGGGCGCTGTATCAGAGAATCGCATGACCCCAGCCATGATCCCGATCCAGGCGATCAGTACAATCGGCATGGCCAATACGATGCGCTTAATAGTCGTGGACATGTTCCAATACTAATCCGTCCAGGTTGCGAAGGCGATCTGCTAGCTTGGAAACTGGCACCAGGATCAAATGCCGGTAATCGCCATATCCCTGACGCTGGAACGAAAATATTGCATCAGATATCGCGGAAGTATCTGATATTGATGTAATAAGTATCTCATCGTTGCCGGAAATCTCGACAAATTCAGCACCAGAAGCGGCCAACTGTCCGGCAATTCTGGTGAATGCCCGATAGCGGTCAGTTTCGATGACGATGCCTTCGGGGATCTGCTCGATCACAGTGACGCCCGGGATACCACTTAACGCAACGCTTTCTTTCCCCGCAATCAAAGACCGCAAGCGCAATTCATCGGCGCCAACACCTGCGACGGCTTGCGCGATTATACCAGCATATGCCGCTTTACCCTTGTATTCGATGCCAAGCGCCATGCGGCGTTCCCAATCCCGAACTCCGGGGCCCGCACCTTCAATCAAGGCATCGGCGTCCGACGCGAAATCCCATTTGTACCACGGCGTTTGTTGTAGGAAGTCTGCATAGGATTTAGCCTGCCGGGCGCTCAGATCATCCAGCGGCGCGCGGGTGGCACCGCGAAACCAGGTCGCTACTCTGCCCAAGGATTCTTCATAAAGCGCTTTCATCAGCATTTCGGCGGTAAAGCTGACACCAATTGTGTAGATCGTCGCTTTCGTGTCGCCGGTGACACCACCCATCGCGGCTGCGCGTTTAGTCAGCGGGCAAAGCGACGTCCAAAACCCTGCAATCGCACGAACGTAGGCAAAATCGTGCGGATCACCGTCGCGGATCACGCGTGCATAGTCGTCATAGGCGTGAACGATGTGCCATTCAGGATAAGTCAGCAAGGTCCGGCTTTCTGCGCGGTGCCACTCAGCGGTGGCAATTATTGGTTGATATTCGTCAGCCAACACGTCGCCTCTGCAAGCAACTTCGACATACCCAATCGGCGCAAGCAAAAGCAGAACCACAAGCAAAACCGCGAAAACGCCACGCTTCAGCCATCGCCAGACGAAACGCATCAGTCGCGGCCCAGAAATAGACCCGACAACAATGCAATCCCGCCCAAACCAATGTGCGGTGTATTGGCAAGAATCTTGAAGCTGAACGGCAAGTCCTGAACGCCGTAGTTGAAAATACCGAAATCCAGATAGCCCGAGCCGGTCGCCAGGCCCAAGAGCCCGTCGCCAAGATAAAGCGCTCCGAAAATCAGCAAGAACAGCTTTGCTGCGCGGGCCGACAAAAGCGCTGCGACGAGCGCCCAGATCGCAGAGGCGGCGTGTAGCGCGTCGTCGAATATGTCCAAAGCGAAGATTCCAAAGGCGACGCCCTCGGCGTCAGTCACGCCTGGGATATAGTTCAGTGCCGCTGCAAATAGCAGAACACCAAAATACCCTAGTGATATCTTTTGGTGAATATTCACTACAGGTCCTTCAAATAATTTTCCCAAAATCCATTCTGAAAAACCAGATCGGGATCGTAATCCCGCTTTTCCGCAGCAAATTCCCGAGCGCGAGGGTAAGCGCGCAAAAACTGTGACCGTGTCGCGTGGGGGCGGTAAGGCAAATAGTAGTTGCCACCAAGATCAAGCACCCGATCAATCAATGCCCGCGTCATCCGCGCGTGATCGGCTTCGGCACGAGCCGTCATTTCCTGACTGAAAAGCATCACACAGGCGATCCGCGCAGCAGGAGCATAGGATAGAACACTTTCCGTATCTGCCGCGACATAACGCAGCGTGATATTCATCATCTCCTGATAGCTGGCAGGAATCACATCCTGACAAGCGTCAATAAAATCGGCAAATCTGCCTGGCGGGACAAAATACTCGTGCAGGATATCGGTGCGGGTCGGATCGTTGTCGTCTAGCGTCACCACTGGTTCGTTGATCAGTGAATTGCGGCTGACTGATCCGCCGCCAAACGTCGGACCCAGATCGGTCTCAAACCACCAGCGAAGGTTCTTTGCAGTTTCGTTCATCAACTGCGCTCGGAAAATATGCCGCGAAGTGCGGCTTAGCGTTCCCGATCCGCCCACGGGTAGAATTTCTGACTGATCATCAGCAGCGCGATATGTGATCATCAAAGCATCTTCAAAGAACGTCTCGCGGTCCACGTTTAAACGGCCGTATGCCATATTTACGTCGCCACCTTCGATTGCGCCCTGAAAGAATTTCGCAAAATCGCGCGAAGGCATTTCCTGAAAGGTCGGCACGAGGTTTTGGTTGGCTTCCGCTTCGACTTCCAGCTCAATGATCGCGCCAGTTAGGCCATAGCCGCCCATCGTGAGGAAAAAAAGTGGCGCGTTCTCGGTGCGGGAACATTTCACCACTTCGCCGTCGGGGCGCACCATGTGAATACTTCTGACTGTCGCGCCCATCGGGCCGTGGGGTACCGGCCAGCCGTGAGCGTTGACGCAAAATGTTGCCGCGACGCCGAAATCATTGTTTGATTGCATGACCTTAGGTCCGAACCTAAGAGGATCCAACGCTGCGATTACCTGGCTCCACCTCGCACCGGCATGCACACGATATGTGCCAGCCGCGCTGTCGAGTTCAGTAAATCCACTGTCAAACGTGACCGCATTGCCGTTGGTTGGAATGGCGTGCCCGCCCATCGAATGCCTCGCCGCGCCAATATTTAGCGGGCGACCTTCTTCGCGCGCAGTTTCAATTTCACTTCGAATTCGGCGGATCAGCGCGTCGCCTGGGTTCTCTTGGTAGATTATGTGCCTAGCCACGGGCGTTTCATTCAGCAGGCTCGCATCATTCAGCGTGCCTTCGGCGCCAACAGGCCGAAGCGACTTTGTGCGAGCGATGGGCGGCACTTTTGACGTCAGCTTCGCCCCGGCAAACCCGCCCAGTAGCATGCCGCCAGCAAGAAGGGCTGTGCGACGTGTCATCTGACCCATACCGATCCCCTAATTTCGGGCTACTGTGCCCCTTTAAACGTCAAATGTCGCAAAAATAGGCGCGTGGTCACTGGGCTTTTCCCAACCGCGGGCTGCGCGCAACACGCGGCTCGAATGCCCAGTGTTCGCGATATCGGACGTCGCCCATATGTGGTCCAGCCGTCTTCCTTTGTCAGCCGCTTCCCAATCCGGTGACCGATACGACCACCAGCTAAACAGCGGGCCATCGGGAATATCATTGCGCGTGATGTCGACCCAGCCGCCGGCATCCTGTGTCTCGGCCAGATGTTCGACTTCGATCGGAGTATGACTGACGACTTTCAGCAACTTCTTGTGATCCCAAACATCGTCCTCGCGTGGGGCAATATTCAGATCTCCGACCAATATTGATTGCCCTGGCTTATCATTATGGAACGCATCCCGCATTTCGGTCAGGTAGTCGAGTTTCTGACCAAATTTTTCATTCGCTTCGCGGTCCGGAACATCACCGCCAGCGGGAACATAAAAATTGTGAATTGTAACACCATTTTCCAAACGGCCCGCGACGTGTCGCGCGTGTCCGAGCGCCGCGTAGTCGACATCGCCCGCGTCTTCAATCGCGATCTTGGACAATATGGCGACGCCGTTATAGCCTTTTTGTCCACGCGCGACCATGTGAGTGTAGCCAAGTGCCGCGAAGCCCTCGGTCGGAATTTTTTCAACCGGAGATTTGCATTCCTGCAAGCAAAGAATATCGGGGGCTTCTTCTTTAAGAAGCTTCAAAACTATCGGTTCGCGAAGACGGACCGAGTTAATGTTCCAGGTTGCAATCGTGAAGGGCATTTGGCGTCTCCGATCTATCACGCATTGATAGGCGGCACTGGCAAGAGACGAAAGGGGCAAGCCGCACGAAGCACAGCTCAAACTACCAGTGCATCAAAAACAATGCGGCCTCAAAGGGCCGCACTGGATACTAACAATTTCGGATATTTTAGATCGCTTCGCGCAGCGCTTGTAGATCAGCCAGACGCTTGGATGCACCATCCACGGCTGTTCCATCAGCGACGTCGCGCGCCGCCTCAGCCTTGGCAATTCGCTCATCCAGAAACTCGCCGGTCAGTTCGTCCTTCGGAAGCGCTTCTTCGGCCAGAACGGTCGCGCCGTCGGCCGAGATCTGCGCGAAACCACCCAGAATTGCGAATTCCTGTTCGCCGCCATCCATCTCAACCGTAAGAATTCCGGGACGAAGCGTCGTGACAACTGGCGCATGGTCCGGCATTGCCGTCATGTCGCCGTCCGCACCTGGTATCCGAACTGCCGTTGCCTGCCCAGACACCAACCGGCGTTCGGGCGAGACCAGATCGAATTGCATCGTGTCGGCCATATCCGCTCCTTAGGCCGCTTCTGCGGCCAACTTTTCGGCCTTTGCGATCACTTCATCGATGCCGCCAACCATATAGAATGCCGCTTCTGGCAAGTGGTCGTATTCACCGGCCACAACCGCCTTGAACGATGAAATTGTGTCTTCAAGCGGCACCTGCACACCCGGTGAACCGGTGAAAACCTCGGCCACGTCGAAAGGCTGTGAAAGGAACCGCTGGATCTTCCGCGCCCGGGCCACGGTCACCTTGTCCTCTTCGCTGAGTTCATCCATCCCGAGAATAGCGATAATATCCTGCAGCGACTTGTAACGCTGAAGGATACCCTGGACGGCAAACGCTACGTTGTAGTGTTCTTCGCCGACCACTGCCGGGTCCATCAGACGAGAAGTCGAATCGAGCGGATCAACCGCCGGATAGATACCAAGCTCTGAGATAGCGCGCGACAGAACCGTTGTAGCATCCAGGTGAGCAAACGATGTTGCTGGCGCAGGGTCGGTCAGGTCATCCGCGGGGACGTAGACGGCTTGCACCGAGGTGATCGAGCCCGCCTTAGTCGACGTGATGCGTTCCTGCATCGCGCCCATATCTGTTGCCAGCGTCGGCTGATAACCCACAGCCGAAGGAATACGGCCAAGCAGCGCCGAACACTCGGAACCCGCCTGCGTGAAGCGGAAAATGTTGTCTACGAAGAACAGCACATCGGCACCGGTGGCATCGCGGAACTGTTCGGCCAAAGTCAGACCCGACAACGCGATCCGCATCCGGGCACCCGGAGGCTCGTTCATCTGGCCATAGACTAGCGAAATTTTGCTGTCTTCCAGCTTTTCAGGAACGATTACGCCGCTTTCGATCATCTCGTGATAAAGATCGTTTCCTTCGCGGGTCCGTTCGCCGACGCCGGCGAAAACCGAAAGGCCAGAGTGCACTTTGGCGATGTTGTTGATCAGTTCCATGATCAGAACTGTTTTGCCAACGCCAGCACCGCCGAACAGACCGATTTTGCCGCCTTTTGCGTATGGCGCCAGAAGGTCGACAACCTTGATGCCGGTCACCAACACTTCGGATTCGGTGGCCTGATCGGAAAATTCCGGTGCGTCCTGATGGATCGCCCGTCGTTCCTCGGTATCAACAGGACCCTTTTCGTCCACGGGTTCGCCCACAACGTTGATGATCCGACCTAAAGTCGCGTTGCCCACAGGCACCGTGATCGGGCCGCCGGTATCCGTCACTTCCTGACCGCGAACCAGTCCTTCGGACGAGTCCATGGCGATGGTGCGAACGGTGTTTTCACCAAGGTGCTGCGCCACTTCGAGGACCAGGCGGTTGCCGTGGTTGTCTGTTTCCAGCGCGTTCAAGATTTCGGGCAGATGGTCGCCGAACTGCACGTCCACGACAGCGCCGATGACCTGGGTCACTTTGCCTATTGCGTTTGCCATTTCTGGTT
>JBPCWO010000150.1:0-9788 GCA_051009475.1 Boseongicola sp. | reverse complement strand
AACATTCGGACATTCGACACTGGATGAGTTCTACCTCGACCCGGATGTACTACACTTGAATCATGGTTCATACGGGGCCGTTCCAAAGTCGGTTATGCGCGAATACCAACGCCTACAAACCGATGCAGAGGCCAAGTGTTCCACCTATTTTCGCGAGGATTACTATCGACACATCGCCACAAATCTTTCTGCTGCTGCCGATCAATACGGCGGCACAAAAGATGATTGGGTCTTTGTCGAAAATGCCACGTCGGCCAGTAACGCTGTCTTTCAATCCGAGGTGTTCCGCGCCGGCGATGAGGTCCTGTTTACGTCACACATCTACGGCGCGGTGCGAAAAGCCATTCTTCACAGGATAAAGCCGCAAGAAGTAAATTTGCGAGAGGTGGTCATTGATCTTCCGCTGGCGAGCAGCGCCCAGGTCATCAACCAGATTTCCGAAGCGCTTACGCCCCGCACAAAGCTGCTCGTGATAGACCACATCACGTCGACATCTGCACTAACACTGCCGGTTACGGAGATTTCCAAACTGTGCCGAAAAAACGAAACCCGAGTTTATGTTGATGGGGCGCATGTTCCCGGTCAAATGCAATTGGACGTCCCGTCGCTGGATGTAGATTACTACGCGTGCAATGCCCACAAATGGCATTTCGCGCCAAAAGGATGCGGGCTGCTGTGGGTGAAGCCGGACCGGGCTTTGTCCGTACACCCAACAACAATTTCTCATGGTTTAGGCCAGGGCCTGCACGCAGAGTTCAGTTGGATTGGAACCCGAGATTCAAGCGCGTGGTTTGCGTTTCAATCAGCGATCGCGGCGCACGATGGCTTTGGAGGTCTGCGCCTAATGAAGCGCAACCGTGCGCTTGCAGCAGAGGCCGGTGCACTGATCGCGGCGGAATTTGGAACTTCGGTGGCAGGTCCGCCGGACATGCAAACCGCAATGACAAGCATACGCCTTCCCAAGGCTGCCGACGCATCGTCAAGCGAACGAATACAACGCGATTTTTCCTCAAGATACGCAATGGAAACGAGCTTTGTGCCCTGGAACGAAGAGCTGGCCGTTCGGATATCTGCACAAGTTTACAACGAGTTGTCAGATTATGAAAAATTGATCGTGGCGATTCGAGACTATTTCGAACTCGGCCGAGCCACTTCCACCAAGGTGTTAATATGAAGGACGTGCAGCCGAATATTTTATTCCTCATGCCCGATCAGTTGCGGTGGGATTTCGTTGGGGCTTACGGACAAACTCACGCCAGAACACCGAATATCGACGCCCTCGCAGAAAGCGGGGTGACTTTTGAACGGTGCCTGTCGCCGTCACCGCTATGCATTCCGGCGCGCGCGTCGATGCTGACAGGACACAACGCGCTGTCCACGGGTGTCCTGAATAATAACTACTGGCTGCGGCCAGACCACGATGCGTGCGGCGTAAAGACCTTTGCGCGTCTTCTATCGGAATGCGGTTATCACACCGAGGCTATCGGAAAGATGCACTTCATCCCGTGGGATATTAGTGAAGGGTTCGATCATCGGGTGATTGCCGAAGACAAACGACATATTCACATCAAGGACGACTACCACGATTTCCTTCAATCGCGGCATTCTGCAAAACCTTCAGGCCCCTCAGAGCCGGAGTATGTCGAGGGACGGATGGCATCAATCGGAGTTCTTCCAAAAGAACTCCAAGTCGATACCTGGGTCGGTGAACAGTGCTGCAAATTCCTTGAAGGCTATGATGACGACAAACCGTTCTTTCTTTGGTCAGCCTTCCCGGGCCCACATGACCCCTATAACCCGCCAGCCGACATATTAGCCGAAGTGGCGGCCGAGATGCCGCCGGCATTTGCCGAAACGGACGAGAGCGCGGCGTTCCGTGCAAATATTGTCGACGCGCATCTCAAGGGTTCGGCCGGTGTTGATATTTCCAATATGCCGGCGGAGCTTACGTCAAGAATACGTCAACATTATCAAGTACTTGTATCAATTATCGACGCGCAAGTAGGGGCTATTCTAGCGGCGTTCGATTCGCGCGATGACGGGCGTGACACATTGGTCGTCTTTGCCTCGGACCACGGTGATTTCCTCGGCGATTTTGGGTTTCTTGGAAAGACGTTGTTCTTCGAATCGTCGATGCGGGTTCCGATGATCGTCCGGCGCAGTAATATTGACACTCGCCGCGTCGATGACTGCGTGTCGCTGACCGATGTCTTTGCAACTTTCACCGCGGCTGCCAAACTTTCACCGCCGCAGCAGGACAGCGCAGTGCTTCCAAAAATCGGGCTCGGCGACGCAAAACGAGAATTCGTAATGGGAGCGACTGAAAAGGGCTACATGATTGCCGACGGCAGATGGAAGCTTTGCCGTTATCGCAACTCAATATGTACTTTGCATGACGTCATCGACGACCCGGCTGAACAGCGCAATCTATGGACGGATCCCGCGCAGAGCGAAAGGCGCGATAGGATGGATTGCAATCTCCAAAACTGGGTCCTGGCGTCCGTAATCGACGGCCACGGCGATAAGGCCTACCCCTACATGACCATGACGCCGGACCATCCCGGACACCAACGCGGGTGGCACCGCAGCTATCCGGCAAACTCCTGGGAAGTGGAAATTTCTAGAGGTGTGCATTGACCAGCAAAAGTCCGGATGGGTCAAAGTTTGCGAATCTGTTGATTACGGGTGCCGCTGGCGTGCTCGGAAAAGTCCTTCGCTCATATGCCAGTAACTTTGCTGCACGCGTGCGGATTACCGATATGGCGCCGCTCGACGATTTGGAGCCACATGAGGAAGCGATAACCGGGGATCTGGCAGAACGCGAATTTGTTGCGTCACTGACCAAAGATGTCGATGCAGTGGTGCATTTGGCGGCGGTGACCAGCGAACAGTCATTCGACGATATTGTCCGATCGAATATCGTCGCTACACAGAATATATTTTCCGAGGCGCAAAAAGCTGGCGTCAGGCGCGTCGTTTGGGGCAGCTCAAACCACGCCATTGGGTTTTACTCTACGCGCGACACGATTGGAGTGGATGCTGCCCCGCGGCCCGACAGTTTGTACGGCGTATCAAAAGCATCGGGCGAGGCGCTGGCCCAGTTTTATTGGGAAAAATTCGGCCTGGAATCGGTTTCTATTCGTATTGGATCTTGTGTTGAAAGACCAATGAACACGCGGATGCTTGCGACATGGCTCAGTTATCCAGACTTTCTGCGATTAATAGAGGCTGCTCTATTGGCACCAAAAGTCGGGCACTCGGTTATATACGGAGTTTCCGCAAATGACGCACGCTTTTGGGACAACTCAGGTGCTGAGCACATAATGTTCCAGCCGGTGGATAACGCCGAGCGTTTTCGAGCCCAGATCGAATGCGAACACGCAGATGGGGACGACAACAGCCCGCTTCTGCGCTATCATGGTGGCGATTTTGTTGTCACCGGGCGTTGAATCGGTGCCGGTCAATCCGGTGCTGCAACCAATATGAGTTGAATTAAATTCAATTGGTCGATCCGGTTCACTGCTCCTGAATAGACATGCAAGGCGTGATGGATGGTCTTTCGCCTTTCGACATCCATATCGCCAGAGTTGTTTAACGAATGAACGTGGCATCGAATGACCAACGTTCGGTGTCTTCTTTGAGCAATCCTGGGAGGAACTTATGAACACAACTCGACGAAGATTCCTGGCCGGCTCCACGATCGCGACAAGTTTTGCGGCATTGGGGCTGACTACACAGGTCGTTAGTGCGCAGGGGTCAAATATGCTTCGCGCCCGAATTTCCCGCGATATGGAAGTTCTTGATCCGGCCTATATGATCGGCGGGCAAGAGATGGCGATTCAGTATGCCATTATGCCAAGACTCGTCGAGCTTGATCTCTCGGGCGACGCCGTGAGTTGGAAGCCTACTGAATTTGTTTCACGAATCGAGATAGTTAGCCCAACTAGGATAGAGTTTGAGCTTAAGAAGGGTCTGATGTGGACCAACGGCTTCGGCGAACTCACAGCAGAAGATGTGGCCTATTCGTACACGCGGCAGCTCGAAGGTGACTGGGCGAAGCGTTTCACCACGATGGAAAGCATCGAAGTGACCGGAAGCCATTCCGGCGCAATTACACTAAAGCACCCATATGCACCGTTCATGACCACCACGCTATGTACTGGCGTTGGAACTGTGGTGTGCAAAGAAGCCGTCGAAGCACTCGAGGAGAAAAAGTACACTCTCACCGTACCGGCGTCCTGCGGACCCTACTACATCAGCGAGCACGTTCAGCGACAAAAGCTGGTTCTGTCGCCGAATCCCGACTGGACCGGTGCGCCGCCTGATTTCCAGGAAATTCAGTGCATCGTCGTCGAGAGCGGCAGTGCAGGTGAGCTGGCGTTTGAGGCCGGAGAAGTTGATATCACGAAAATCGAATCGGCTTCGATTCCGCGCTATCAGGACAACCCGCCGGCAAACTCCGGCATCTTAGTTGCCGGCAACTTGCAGTATGCGTGGGTGGGCATGAACACCGAGCATCCGAAACTACAGGACGTTCGTGTGCGCAAAGCCATTCAGCGCGCAATTGACATCGAAAAGGTTCAACAAATCGCCTTCAAAGGTGTGGCCGCAACCGCAAATGGCATCATTCCACCAGGTATTTTGGGACGAAGAGAAGCGCCCGGATATTCATACGATCCCGAAGCGGCCCGCGCGCTTTTGGCAGAAGCTGGCGTCGAAGGGCTGGAACTGAATATTGTAACGATTAACAAGAATCGCGAGCGTCTTTTGGCCGCGCAGGTCATGCAGCAGAACCTCGCGGACGTTGGTGTTACGCTGAACATCCTGCCGTTGGAAAGTGGCCAGTTTTGGGGTCATGGACGCGAGAAGAAAGGCGACGCCTGGCAAGATAGCCAACTCTGGATCATGCGATTTGGCGGAAACGTGGATCCGGCCGATTACTTCCAGTGGTTCATCAGCGCCCAGAAAGGCAATTGGAATTGGGAACGCTGGACCAACGAAGAATTCGACGCGCTTTACGAAACCGCGATTGCGTCGACAGACGAGGCCGAGCGCAAATCCATCTATCTAAAAATGCAGGAAATGATGGAAGAAACCGGCGCCTACGTTTGGATCAATCATGAGCCGGAGGTATTCTTGTACTCCAAGTTGATTGAACCCTCGGTTGATCCAACTGGTGTCTATCTGTTCCGGTCAACGAACCCGGTGGCATAGTCGGATTGAACGCAGCTGCGCGCCCTAGTTGTGGCGCGCAGCAAGGTTTAACCCGGGCACAGGTTTAAGCAGAAATGATAGCATATCTCGTTCGCCGAACTGGATTGGCGCTGGTCATCGTTGCGTTGGTTATCGTCGTTCTTTTTCTGATGATTCATCTGATCCCGGGCGACCCAATCACAATTGCCCTGGGGCCTCGTGCGACGCCGGAGGCAGAAGCACGGTTCATCGCGAAGATGCGACTGGACCAACCAATTTACATTCAGTTGGCGGCGTTTTTCGGGAATCTTTTTACCGGAGACTTGGGCAGGGACATCTTCACAGATCGTCCAGTGCTCGATCTGGTTTTGGCCCAGCTGCCGAATACGATAATTTTGGCCGTCGCTGGATTGGGCTGGGCCGTTTTGCTTGGGATACCGCTGGGATGCCTTTCCGCGGCGCATCCGAATTCATTCGCGGATCGTGTTACGGGGATTCTTTCTGTTGGAACAATTGCTGTTCCATCCTTCGTTGTATCAATTTACGCGCTGTTGTTTTTTGCAATCAAATTGCGCTGGTTTCCTGTCATCGGAATAAACGACACGCCCGGATTCTGGCCACAACTACGCTATCTGGCATTACCGGCATTTGCTGTCGGGTTGGGATGGGTTGGATACTTGGCTCGCATCGTTCGTGCATCAATGCTTGAGGTGCTTGGCGAAAATCACGTGCGCGCCGCGACAGCATTCGGACTACCACGCCGAAAGATCGTCTATAACTACGCACTTCGCGTGGCAATTCTCCCTGCCATCACTTTGATCGGCGTTGGCTTTGGCGGCCTTTTGTCTGGCGCTGTATTCGCGGAGATCATTTTTACGCGACCGGGCGTCGGCAAGCTCATTTTCGATATGGTTGAAGCGCGCAACTTTCCGGTGGTTCAAGGCGCTGTGCTGGTCACCGCATTGCTTTACGTTTTTGCCTTGCTGGCAGCCGACATTCTTGCGGCCTTACTGGATCCGCGCATGCGGCAGAAACTGGGATAGGGCACGCAATGACCGACAGCACAGTGGCGCGTAATCCTGAAACAACCCGGTCTGAATTTTCGATTGCAGTTCGTGCACTGCTGTCAAATCCGATGGGGCTAATGGGGCTGGTGCTTGTCATACTCTTCCTGCTCTCCGCGCTATTTGCGCCGTTGCTCACGCCCTTCGGACCTTACGATTTCGTGGGGCTTCCCCTAGAGCCACCGTCTGCGAAACATCCAATCGGAACTGACGAGTTGGGACGCGATCTGCTGACGCGCATCTTGTATGGCGGGCGCATAGAATTGACGCTGGCGTTTATCGCTGTGCCAACCTCACTGGTTATTGGTCTGTTTTTGGGAATGATCGCTGGTTACGGCCCTGTGTGGTTAGACAATGCGCTTGTCCTGCTTTTTGACACGATCCGGTCATTCCCCTCTATCGTTCTGGCATTGGCCATTCTGACTTTAACCGAACCAAGTGTGAAAATGGTCGGAATCATATTTGTTATTGGCGCAATTCCGAGCTTTGGCCGCATCGCACGAACGCAGACACTATCGCTAAAGAATGCAGAATACATTTTGGCTATCCGATCGCTTGGGGCCAGCCCGTTCACTGTAATCCGTCGCCACATTCTTCCCAATGCGATCGGGCCATTGCTCATCCTTGCGGCGATGGATGTTCCAGTTGTCGTCACAGTCGAGGCAGGACTGAGCTTTTTGGGATTGGGCGTGCTTCCGCCAACAGCAACCTGGGGCACCGTTCTGAATGAGGGTTTCAGCGTAATTCGCGACACTCCATGGCCGGTGATCGCGGGGGGCGTGCCACTGATATTAACGACATTGGGGTTCACATTCTTGGGCGAGGCACTGCGGGACGTGATCGACCCGAAACTTCGCGGCAGTCGATAAGGCGAGATGATGAATACTTCATCTGCTCCCATTCTGGACATCCGCGGCCTCAATCTGAATTTCCGAACGCCGCGCGGAACCGTCGAAGTGCTAAAAGATGTGTCGATTACGGTGCCCGAAAACCGTGTTGTCGGCATCGTCGGAGAGTCGGGGTGTGGAAAATCGACGGTTGTCTCTGCAGCGATGCGATTATTGGCAAAAAATGCACAGACCCCGTCCGGCGAAATTCTATTTGAAGGCGAAGACATTCTGACTGCTGACGAGGCTCGTCTGCAAGCACTGCGAGGCCAGAAAATATCGATGGTTTTTCAGGATCCGATGACATCGCAGAACCCGGTGATTCCGATTGGCCGGCAGTTAGTCGATGTATTGTATCGCAGGCATGAGTTGCCGACAGAAGCTAGGCGCGAACTGGCCATCGACATGCTTCGCAAAGTCGGGATCGCCGACCCAGAGCTCCGGTTTGATCAGTATCCGCACGAATTTTCCGGTGGAATGCGTCAGCGAATTTCAATCGCGATGGCATTGCTGGTAAATCCGCGCCTTTTGATCGCTGACGAACCGACCACAGCGCTTGATGTCACTATGGAAGCGCAGATCGTTCATCTTATTCAAAAGATGAAAGCCGAATTCGAAGGGTCGGTTGTATTTGTTTCCCACAACCTGGGTCTGATAGCAGAACTTTGCGATGACGTTGTGGTCATGTATGCGGGCGAGGTCGTTGAACGCGGAACCGTCTATGACATATTCGAACGGCCTCAGCATCCCTACACACGCAAACTCCTGGAATGCGACCCGGCGTTAGTGCTGAAGCGCACAAAGCAGCTGCCGACTATTCCAGGCAACGTCCCTGATTTGCGCTTCCGTCCCAAGGGTTGCGTATTTTCTGATCGTTGTCCTGCAGCACAGTCTCAGTGCCGCGAACTACACCCAAAAGAGATTGCGATCGCTGGGGACCATCATGCTCGATGCCTGCTTTTGTCAGACGGTGGCGAAGTGAATATGCCCCCGTTCGAGCATTCGTTTGAGAGCGTTGTTAGCTCGTGCGAGACTTCGGCTAAACCCGCAGTTGTTGTAGACGAGCTGCGGGTCCGGTTTCGCACCAAGGGTCCAGTCGCAGCTTTTCTCCAGCAAATACGTGATCCATTCATTGACGCTGTCTTCGATATATCGCTGCGCATCGGTGAGGGACAAACTTACGGGCTGGCGGGTGAAAGCGGTTCCGGAAAAACGACGTTGGGACGAACGATGATCGGCCTCGCGCAGGCAGAGTCCGGAACAATTGAACTCGACGGCCGCGAACTGACAGCATTGACCGAACGAGAATTCAAGCCGGTCCGTCGAAACGCGGCAATGATGTTCCAGGACCCGGTTGCATCTTTGTCTCCGCGGCGCACGGCGAAAGCTTTGGTTCTTGAGCCCTACGACATTCACGGCGTCACCGGATTTGACCGAAACGCGAGAGCTGAAGAGCTTTTCGATATGGTTGGGCTGTCACCTGCGTTTTTGTCGCGATACCCGCACGAGCTGTCGGGTGGTCAGGCGCGTCGGGTCGGCGTCGCGCGCGCGCTGGCTTTGTCACCAAAACTTATCATTGCGGATGAACCCACAGCGGGATTGGATGTCTCTGTCCAGGGCGAGATATTGAACCTTATGGGCCGACTGCAGGACGAATTGGGGCTCAGCTATCTTATTGTCAGCCACAATCTTCCGGTCATTCGGCATGTCTGCGACAAACTCGGCATCATGTATCTTGGACGGTTGGTGGAGCAAGGGAATGCGGAAGACATTTTTGCGCAACCCATGCATCCCTATACAAAGGGGCTTCTAAGCTCAATTCCTGTCCCGGACCCAAATGTTAAGCGCGATTTCGTTTCGGTCGAGGGAGAGGTTCCAAGTTTGTCGAACCGTCCGATGGGCTGCGAGTTCCACAACCGTTGCCCATTTTCGACCGACATATGTCGCGCCGAAATGCCCAAGCAGCGAGAAATCGCTCCGGGCCGCCACATCATGTGCCACCACCCACTTGTCGATTCACAAGGAGCAGGCTTTTGAATACGCAGTCCGATTTTCCACGCCAGATTCGTGAAGTCTCGCATGATTGGATAGAACTTCCTGACGGCACCAGACTTGCAGCACGTTATTGGCTGCCGGTGGACGCGAGTGACAACCCTGTGCCGGCAATTCTAGAGTATATTCCCTATTGCAAACGCGACGGTACGGCGGCGCGCGACGAGGCGATGCATCCGTATTTTGCCGGGCATGGGTATGCCAGCATCCGGGTTGACATCAGGGGCTCGGGCGAAAGCGAAGGCGTCATTCTAGATGAGTATCTGCAACAGGAACTCGACGACTGTGTTGAGGTGATTGCCTGGATTGCGAAGCAGCCCTGGTGCACCGGAAGTGTCGGCATGTTCGGCAAGAGCTGGGGCGGGTTCAATTCGCTGCAAGTGGCGGCGCTTCAACCGCCTGCACTGAAATGCATCATCACCGTCGATGGTACTGACGATCGCTATTCGGATGACATTCACTACATGGGTGGATGTATGAATGTGAGCAATCCAACCTGGGCATTTTCGATGCTTCAGCGCGTCGGTCGGCCACCGGATCCGGCCGCAGTCGGTGAAGGCTGGCGTGAAATGTGGCTCGAACGTCTGGGCGC
>JBPCWO010000149.1:0-3774 GCA_051009475.1 Boseongicola sp. | reverse complement strand
TCACTGTGCTGTCCGTCTGTCGTCACTGGACTTAGGTGCCTGAACGCCCGTCTTCCCGGCAGACTGGAAGCTCGGTTTCATTTCGATACCTCATCTCCATCTCGATCAAGCCGCGCAAGCAACAATTTTCCCGAATGCCCAAGCTGGCGGAATCAGCATCCCAAGTTTATTCTGGACATACCCGCCGCGGCTTTCGGATTCGGATCACACCGCTCGGGAAGAGCTCTATGGCAATGATGGTCTTTGGTCGTCTGTCTTTTTTTCGATGAACCTTTCGGAAGGGTTAATATATGTTGCGTATCCTGGCATTCTTTTTGATCTCCCTGGTGTTGTCGTTAATGGAATCTACGCAGGCCAGAGCTCAAGACGACAATGCTAATACGGAAATTCCCGCTAGTATCCAGAAGTGCCTAAAGACCAATCTCAACGAGTTATTTGGCATCAATCGCAGCGATCGGAAGTCGTTGTTTGAATACTTCCTGGCCAATATCGATGTAGAGCAATTCGGCAGATACAATTACAAGCGGGCATGGCGGGACTGGGGTCAGAATTCCGAAATCAAACGCCTGGCCATCTACGAGTACTTCAAGCTGATGGCGGGGAGGCGCGGTGAACATCAAGGCGACACGACGTCCTTCGATGAGCGGCTGGCCGACCGGCCACTCGTCACCGGCAAAAACATTTACCACATCATTGCTCGGGTCAACTTCGCTGATGGCAGTAGCACGACGATCGTGGTTTTCACCGCTGGGTGCCGTGCCTTCGGGTTTATGTACGGTGGCGCTAACCTACGTTCGTTCGTCGATGCAAGCCTGATCGAGCGATTATACCGGTCCGGCAAGCGGGCACCGTTCTAGAAACGCGAACCTTTGGGCCTTTGGCGAACGCGTGCAGACATTGGAAGCCCATCATTTGGTGCACTTGCAGTGAACGGCAGTTTCGTCCGCAGAGTAGACGCACCAGAAAAAGCTACTCGGCTTTCCATTTGATCGAGCAGCCCATCGAAGCAATCTGATCCTGCGGCCCTTTGCCGGTTTCGGCAACCTGACGCATGGCCTCGAACAGATCGCGACGCAGGTCTTCGGGGCCGGAACTGGCCCGCGAGGCATCTAGGCGGCCGCGATAATGAAGCGTCATTTCGGCATTCAGGCCAAAGAAATCCGGCGTGCAGGCGGCGGCGTATGCCTTTGCGACGGATTGATCCGCATCATGCAGATAAGGAAATCCAAATCCCTTCTCAGCGGCCATGATCTTCATGTTGTCAAAGCTGTCCGCAGGATGTGTTTTGGCGTCATTCGCACAGATCGCGGCAAATCCAACGCCAAGCTCCGACAGTTCACTGGCATCCCGAACGATCCGGTCAATAACCGCCAGAACATATGGACAGTGATTGCAGATAAACGCGATGACCACACCTTTCGGGCCAGCGACATCAGCCAGACTGTAGATCTTGCCATCCGTTGCCGGCAGCTGAAACTCAGGGGCCGGCCAGCCGAAATCGCAGACGGGGGGAATTGCTGCCATGGGTATCTCCTATCGTGCAGGGAAATACTAACGTGACGGCGGCAATAAAAAAGGGTCCGCCGACGATCGGCGAACCCCTTGTCAATTTTTTCCGGCCTTAGCGTGCTTTCAACGCGTCCCGGATTTCCGTCAGAAGCTCTTCCTGCGTCGGGCCTGCTGGCTCTTCCGGCGCTTCCTCGGCTGGGCCTTCACTTGCCGCTTTCACTTTGTTCACGTAGCGAACCAGCATGAAAACGACGAAGGCGATGATCAAGAAGTTGATGATCGCCATAATGAATGAACCGAAAGCGAATACTGCCGCCCCGGTCTC
This sequence comes from Boseongicola sp., assembly GCA_051009475.1. Lineage (GTDB taxonomy): Bacteria > Pseudomonadota > Alphaproteobacteria > Rhodobacterales > Rhodobacteraceae > CAXMNX01. Next base: position 1,940 of record JBPCWO010000149.1, on the reverse strand, counting down.
GCGCGCTGCTTCAAGACTTGCACCTTCGGCGACGTCACCGGAAAGAACTGCATAGTTGTTTACAAAATCAACGCCACCCATAGCTAACCCGATGATCGGATTGATTAAATCGCCAACAAGCGATGTGACAATTGCCGTAAACGCAGCACCAATGATGATACCAACGGCCATGTCCATGACATTGCCCTTGGCGATAAAGTCTTTGAATTCCTGGATCATGGTTTCTCCACTCTGTCTAATCCAAATCCCCGTCGACGGGCTTGCCCCGCTGTGTGTGCACAGCCCCTAACACAAATCCGCACAGTGATAAGGGGTTATGTTGCGTCAATTTGCATTTATGTGGATTTCTTGCACACCTATTCAAAAAGGTTCGAAAATGGATGCACGGCCCCAAACTCTTGACCACCAAATCACGCAGCGTTGGCCCGCAACGCGACCTGAAATTATTCAGCTTTACAGCTTCCCAACGCCAAATGGTGTGAAGGTTTCAATCGCGCTTGAAGAAATGGGGCTTGAGTATGAACCGCACCGGGTGACGTTATCGGACGCAGACGTCAAAAGTCCGGAATTCCTGTCATTGAACCCGAACAACAAGATCCCCGCGCTGATCGATCCCAATGGGCCGGACGGCGCGCCAATTGAGTTGTTCGAGTCCGGAGCGATCCTGATTTATCTCGCCGAGAAAACCGGAAAGCTTATGCCGAAAGGCGCTGCGAAATACGACGTGATTAAGTGGCTGATGTTTCAGATGGGCGGCATTGGGCCGTTGTTTGGACAGCTCGGGTTTTTCGTTAAATTCGCCGGTAGCGAAATTGAAGATCCTAGGCCACGCGAACGATATATCAACGAGGCGAAACGGTTGCTGAACGTGCTCGAAGGCGCGCTTGAAGGCAATGAGTGGATTGCAGGGGACTATTCCATCGCTGACATCGCAATTGCGCCCTGGGTGCGCGGGCTCAATTTTTACGAGGCTCGGGGCCTTGTGGGTTGGGATGATTTCCCCAACGTTCAGGCATACCTTGATCGGTTTCTTGCTCGACCCGCAGTTCAGCGCGGCCTCGATATCCCGCCTCGCAACGTTTGATTTGTCACGATCCTGAAAGCAGAATTAGCTGGTCAGCCCGGCAAACGTCCCGATAGGACATAATTGAGAATTTCGACGACCTGACGCGGCTCTTCTGCCACCGCCAAAGCCGCGGCGTGGACTTCCTTCAGCGGATGGCCGTGTTCCGGCGCGTTCAAAACGATCAGTGACTTGCCCAACGCCGCCGCCATGCCCGCGTCAAACGCGGCATTCCATTGCTTGTATTTGTCGCCAAACCGAACAACGACGATATCAGCGTTTTCTATGCCGCGGCGGGTGCGGATCGCATTGACTTTTGCACCCTTGTGGTCGTGCCAGAATTTGCTGTTCTCGGCGCCGAGAATAGCAACTCCGCAATCATCCGACGCATCGTGATCGGTAACGGGGGACGAAAACTCAACATCCAAACCGCTGGCCCCTTCAATAATCTGTTCGCGCCAATCGGTGTGAATCTCTCCGGACAGATAAACTCTTAACGTCATTCCGTTTCTCCTATCGCGTTGATATTCACGCCATTACCCGCGCAGAACGCCGCCGGTCGCTTTGCTGACTTTTTCCACGATATTAGCTGACACAGCCTCAATCTCTTCATCCGTCAGCGTCTTCTCGGTGGGCTGTATGCGCACGGTGATTGCCAGCGACTTCATGCCGTCGCCAAGCGAGCCACCGATGAATTCGTCAAAGACACGGACATCCTCGATCAGCGCCTTATCGGCGCCCAAGGCGGCGTTGACCACGTTGTTTGCTTCGACATCTGCGTTGAGCACAAAGGCAAAGTCGCGTTCAACGGCCTGCAGATCGCTGATCTCGAGCGCACCACGCGTGGCACCAGACTGACGCGCTGTCGGCACTTCGG
>JBPCWO010000148.1:0-5413 GCA_051009475.1 Boseongicola sp. | reverse complement strand
CTCATACATCGCCTTTGCATGCGTGCTTGAAGCTAGAACCTCGCCGTTCAGATAAGCCGTGACCTGTCCGTTCAGCGGCTGGATATCAATGCCGTAACTTGCGCTTTCGTTGACCGCGCGGATGTTCATGGGCTGCGATCCTTGGATCAGAAGATGTTGGCAACATGGGCTCCTAGCCCAGAGATTCCAAGTGCAGGCAGGAAACTCAGAGTCTCTCATGCAGCAAACTATTCGCCCTGTAAGTTTCGTTCTGATTGTGATGTCAATTTGAACTCAGCCCTGATCGCGCTGAGCACAGATCCGATCAATTTTACAATTTGCTCCGGTGCCAAGGCGGGTTTCTTGGGCAGTTCGCGGACGCACTCTCCGGGGTCACTTGCTGAAGCTCAGTTGCTTAAGCTCAGTTGCTTCGTCCACTCTTGCAACGCATGAGCGCGAGAATTAGGCGGGACGCATGATTTCAGTTGATGACAAAGGTCCCTTTCCGCCCTGCCCTGCGCCGTTCAACCTTGCGACGCATGTGCTTTGGTCAAACCGCGCGAACGACAACAAAGTTGCGATGGCCGTATTGGGCACTGACGGAGTTTCGGACTGGACCTATGGCCGTCTGCGTGAAGCTGTCCTTCGAACGGCTGCCGGGTTGCTGAATTCAGACCTGAAACCGGGGGATCGAATTTTTCTGCGGCTTGGGAATACACCGTATTTCCCAATTACGTTTCTTGCCGCGATATCCGCCGGAATACTTCCGGTTCCCGTCGCGGCCGGATTAACCGACAGGGAATTTGCAAAACTTTGTGATGTAATCAGCCCCGCCGAAACTGTCGGCAATTGCGATAGCAAAATGTTGGACCCAGAAACCCTGGCCCTTGCTGACCCCCTTGACGCACCGGTAGTCGGCGATCCGGAACGTCCGGCATACATAGTATTCACTTCCGGCACATTGGGTCGTGCAATGGGCGTGGTCCACGCTCATCGGGCAATCTGGGCGCGCCAGGCCATGCACAGCGGCTGGTATGACATCCGTCCCACCGATCGTCTGTTGCATGCAGGCGCATTCAATTGGACCTATACCCTTGGAACCGGGCTATTTGATCCGTGGAGTGTCGGTGCCACAGCGCTTGTCGCCGCAGAAGATACAGATCCATCCCATTTGCCGATATTGATGCAGCAACATGACGCAACTTTGTTTGCGGCGGCCCCCGGCGTATTTCGTCGCTTGCTTAGGTCGGAAATCCCGACATTGCCGAAACTGCGTCATGCATTCTCCGCCGGCGAAAAATTACCGGAAACTCTCCGCACACGATGGAAGGCGTTGACTGGAAAGGAAATTTACGAGGCGTTCGGCCAATCTGAGTGTTCGACCTTCATCTCCTCTTCTCCGGATCACCCCGCGCCAGTCGGCGCCATCGGATCTGCCCAGCCCGGACGACGGATCGCAGTATTGGGCCCAAACGGTCCAGTGCCTCGCGAAAAACCTGGCGAGATCGCAATCAGCGCCGACGATCCCGGCGTTATGCTCGGCTACTTCGAAGCCCCTGATGCAACGGCGGCGCGACATCGCGACGGCTGGTTTCTAACTGGCGACACTGGCCAAATGTCTATCGATGGCGCAATCACCTATCTTGGTCGTCGTGACGACATTCTGACGGCTGGCGGCTATCGCATTTCGCCGCTTGATATCGAAGACGCAATGATGAAGCATCCAAAGGTCGAAGACGCAGCAGCGGTCGACGAAAAGCTGGATGCTGAAACCACAGTTGTCGCACTCCACTATGCTTCAGACGACCCGATCGAAACCCAAACGCTCAGTTCGCATGCCTCTGAACACCTGGCGCGCTACAAGCAACCTCGAATTTACCACCATCACAATTCACTTCCGCGCGGGCGTGGCGGAAAGCTCTTGCGCGCTCGCCTTCGGGCTGCGACAGACAATCTCTGATGATTAAACTCGACATTCTCTCGGATCCCATTTGCCCATGGTGTTATATCGGCAAGGCAAATCTTGACCGCGCCCTCGAGGCGCGGCCGGATCACCCCTTGTCCATTGAGTGGCATCCGTTCCAGCTGAATCCGGACATGCCGGCAAAGGGCATGGATCGCAGAGAATATCTTGAGACAAAGTTTGGCGGCAAGGAAAACGCCGTCAAAGTCTATTCAAAGATCGCCGAAGCTGCCGAGGCCGCCGGGCTCGCCATCGAATTTGCAAAAATCGACAGAACTCCAAATACCATTGACGCCCACCGCCTTATTCACTGGGCCGGGCTGGAAGGTCGACAGACCTGGATCGTTGCGCGACTTTTCAAAGCATATTTTGAAGAAGGCAAGGACATCAGCGACCGCGCGATCCTCTTGGATATCGCCGAAGGTGCCGGTCTTGATCGCGCTATGACCGATCGGCTTTTCGAAACTGACGCCGATCTTGAGGACGTTCGCGCCCGCGATTTGCATGCCCGCAATCGCGGCGTGACCGGCGTGCCAACATTTGTCGTCGCCAATCAACACGTTGTCCCCGGCGCACAGGCGCCTGAACTTTGGCTTCGCGTCATTGATGAACTGGTCGAACGCGCAGAAAGTTCGGACGCATGAACGTATGGCCCGCCCATGTCGCCTGATCCAAAGAACGCAATCTCGCGCGTCGAACTGATCTCGCTTCTGGCAATGCTTGCCGCGACTGTTGCCTTTTCCATCGACGCAATGTTGCCGATGTTGCCGGAAATCTCAGATGCCTTAAGCCCCGACGCACCAAACCGGGCGCAGCTTGTCATTGCGACATTTGTGGTTGGTATGGGCGTTGGTACATTGTTCGCGGGGCCATTAAGCGACGCATTTGGTCGACGCCCGATCGCCGTTGCCGGTGCTGCGATCTATATCATAGGCGCACTTCTCGCAGCTGTTGCTCCGACGCTTGAAATGATGCTGGCGGCTCGCACGCTACAGGGGTTCGGCGCCGCGGGTCCTCGGATTGTTGCTCTTGCGCTGACGCGCGATTTGTTTTCCGGACGGGAAATGGCACGGATCGTCAGCTTCGTGATGATCGTCTTCACGCTTGTGCCCGTTGTTGCACCGACAATGGGTGCGGCGATTGCCTGGGCATTTGGCTGGCGGGCGATTTTTTTCTCATTCGCGATTTTCTCAGTCATCTCAATGGCATGGCTTTTGCTGCGCCAACCCGAAACTCACCCGCCTGAAAAGCGACGTCCATTTCGCGGACACGAACTGTGGGCAGGCGTGACCGAGGTCGCACAGAACACTCAAGTGGTTCTGGCCATTGCAGTTCAGACGTTGGTTTTTGCAATCCTTTTTATCGCTCTGATGTCCTCACAACAAATCTTCGATCAAACCTTCGACCGGGGCGACAGTTTTCCGCTCTGGTTCGGGGCCATTGCGGCCGTATCCGCGACTGCCAGTGTGCTGAATGCAATTGTCGTTGTCCGCCTCGGGATGCGGCTTGTAGTCAGATGGGCTTTGATTGGCCTGTTGATTGCCACGTTGATATTTATCGTCACGCTGACAGCGCTCGACCTTTCGCCCGACGCTTCATTCGGAATGTACATCGTTTGGCAAACGGCGGTTTTTTATATGGCTGGATTGGGGATCGGAAACATGAACGCTCTGGCGATGGAACCAATGGGACATATTGCAGGTATGGCAGCGTCGATCATTTCGGCCGTGGCAACGGTTCTGTCAGTATTGATAGCTGCCCCTATCAGCCTTGCCTTTGACGGAACACCTTTGCCCGCCGCGCTCGGTGTACTTGCGGGCACGGCCTTGGCAATTGTTTTCATAAACATGCTCCGCGATTTGGCCCCACAATCCGACCCAAAGCCGACTCCCAGGGCCGGATAGGCGCATCACTTCCCAGATCCACACATGACGCGGGACCGCAATTATCCGGTTTTCTTGACGGCGCACGCATGTCGCGCCAGGTCCTGCGCGACAGCAAATGAACCCTTGATCCGGTCCGAGGCTTTCTTCCAGTCCCGTCGAACAACGATCTTGTTGTCCTTCACCTTGGCCAGTCCGCGCTGATCCTCGATGAAGTCGACCAGCCCCGCCGGGTTTGGATACTTATCGCCATGAAATTGAATTGTCGCGCCTCTGGGGCCAGTGTCCAGCCGGGCAATACAGGCCTTTTTGCATTCGCCTTTAATCCGCACCACCAACAGAAGAGTATTCACTTCCTTTGGCAGTTTTCCAAATCGATCTATTAATTCGGCGGCGAAACCCTCTAATTCTACCTTGCCGGACAGGCTGGAAAGACGTCGGTAAAGCCCCAACCTTACATCAAGGTCTGGCACATATGCCTCTGGAATTAATACCGGAACACCGAGATTGATTTGCGGCGCCCACTGATCATCCGCGTCCGACAGCCCTTCCAGCTCGCCTGCTTTGATCTTGGCGATCGCCTCTTCCAGCATTGACTGATAAAGTTCATAACCCACTTCGCGGACGTGGCCGGACTGTTCCTCGCCAAGCAGATTGCCGGCACCGCGAATACCCAGATCCTGCGATGCCAGTGTAAATCCAGCCCCCAGTGAATCGAGCGATCCCAACACACGCAATCGCTTTTCTGCCTGTGGCGTCAGTTTCGTGCGCGGTTTCGTCGTCAGATATGCATACGCCCGTTGTTTTGATCGCCCGACGCGACCTCGAATCTGATAAAGTTGTGCAAGCCCGAACATATCCGCCCGATGCACAATCATCGTGTTCGCGGTCGGTATATCCAGACCGGACTCCACGATCGATGTCGCCAAAAGAACCCCATACTTGCCGTCGTAAAAGGCGTTCATTCGGTCATCCAGTGTGCCTGCCGCCATCTGGCCGTGCGCAACGACATAACTGATTTCGGGAACTTGTTCTTTGAGCCACTCTTCTGTTTCCGCCAGATCCGCAATTCTTGGAACAACGAAGAATGACTGACCGCCGCGGTAGTGCTCTCGCAAAAGCGCTTCGCGCAGCGTCACGGTGTCAAATTCGCTGACGTATGTACGAATTGCCAATCGGTCGACAGGCGGTGTTCCGATGATCGAAAGATCACGAACCCCGGTCAGCGACAATTGAAGAGTACGTGGGATCGGTGTCGCCGTAAGCGTCAGAACATGAATGTCCGACCGCAAGCTTTTTAGCCTTTCCTTGTGGCTAACTCCAAAATGCTGCTCTTCGTCGATAACCAGAAGTCCAAGACTCTTAAACCGCACTTGTTTTGCCAACACAGCATGCGTTCCAATGACTATATCAACCGTGCCGCGCGCCAGCCCGTCCCGTGTCGCTTGTGCTTCTTTGGCATTGATAAAGCGGCTCAATTGGCGCACTTCGATCGGAAAGCCGCGAAATCGTTCACGAAAACTCAGCGCGTGTTGCCGCGCCAGAAGTGTCGTCGGCGCAATCACGGCGACCTGCACGCCCGACATCG
>JBPCWO010000147.1:0-5214 GCA_051009475.1 Boseongicola sp. | reverse complement strand
CCCTGAAGTTCTGGAAACTCATAGACCATCTCCGACGCTAAATCGGCCTTCACAATCCGCGCCGCCTCACCCGCCAAGTCCGGCTTCGCCCCCACCACCGGTGCAATCTCGTGCGCCAACGCCGCGATCCGGTCGATGCGCTCGGCCTGTGACCCGAGCTTATTGTGGAACGTTACATCGGCAAGCGATGCGGCCATGCCGGTCATGCCCACTTGTTTGACGGTACGCAGATCGTTTTCCCAAAAGAACTTCGCATCCGCCAACCGCGCGGCCAGCACTTTCTGATTTCCCGCCAGGATCGTCGCACCGTGGTCCGCCGTCTCACGGTTCGCCACCGTGACAAACTTCACGATCCGGCCCTTCTTGTCTTTCACTGAGAAAAACTTCTGGTGTTCCTTCATCGAGGTTTGCAGCACCTCGGCGGGCAGGTCGAGGAACTCTTCGTCGATCTCGCCCATCAGCACCACGGGCCATTCCACCAACCCTGCAACTTCGGCCAGAAGCCCCTTGTCCTCGACCACCTCAAGCCCTTGGGCGAACGCGGCTTGAGTGGCGTCGTGCCAGATATGCTCGGCGCGCGCGCTCGCGGACAGGATCACATGCGCGCGCTTCAACTTCGCCGCATAATCATCAAAACCCGTTACAGAAAACGGCTTTGGCGACATAAACCGATGTCCTGCCGTCGAGTCGCCAGCTCGAACGCCATCAATCTCAAGATCGACCACTTGCTCGCCACTTTCGTCTGTTAGCATGCAAACGATCGAATGCAGCGGCCGCACCCATCTGAGGGTTCCGTTTCCCCAACGCATCGACTTCGGCCAGGGGAAATCGCGCACAACAGCGTCCAGAACTTCTGCCACAATTTCTGCCGCTGGTCGTCCCGGCTTTTCGATCGTCGCGAACCAGACCTGCCCTTTTTTGTCGTCCCGCGCCTCCAGCTGATCCTTCGTCAATCCAGTCGACCGCAAAAATCCCTCCAGCGCCTTTTCCGGCGCGTCGACACGGGGGCCTTTGCGTTCTTCGCTAACTTCCGGGCTCTTGGCCAAAAGTCCTTCAACCGACAATACCAGCCGACGTGGCGTCGAAAATGCCGCCGCCGCCTCAAAAGTTAGTCCGGTCTCGCCCAGACCATCAGTCACCAGCCGTTTCAGGTCTGCCGCCGCCTTGGCCTGCATCCGCGCCGGAATTTCTTCGGAAAGAAGCTCGATCAGAAGATCAGGCATTAATTCGTCCTTTCAGGGGGCGTCGGACAGCCCTCGGGCGGCGCGTTGCCTTCAAAAACCTCCGCGCCGCAATGATTGATCTGATGCCAGACAAATCCGCGCCCGTCATCGCCAACCGCCACGACCCGATCAATGCCATATTCAAAGTTTTCGGTGCCCAGGAATGCCAGTGCGGTGCCCTCTTCAAGGGCAGCACCGATCTCGGCCGCGTCAAAGCAATCGAACCATTCCGGTGCGGTCAACGGCACTGCCTCGTCGTACAGCTCGTAAGTTTCGCTCATCATCGCCGTGGACATGTGCGTTTCAAAGCACGCGCGATACCGCAAGGGCGAACTTTCGGCGTCAATTGCCTGAAATTCCTTGTAAATTATCGGTTCCGGTTCTTGGCTTACTACGCTTGTAACAACGACATCATCGACGCCCGTGGCCGGCACGTCCTCATAAAACCCGTAAACCTGCAGGTAGTACATCGCCGCCCCGGCGACGACGCCTGATGCAACTAGGATTGACACGATCACCTTTCCATTCATGCGATGTCCATGCCAAAACACAGACGATTTCCGTCCGGGTCGGTAACCACGATCTCGCGCATTCCATAGACAGCGTCGCTCGGGCCTTCGACCTCCGGCCAGTTCAAACCCGCCGCGAACGCGTCTACATCCTTGACGTGGAAATAGGCGCGCCAACCAGGACTTGGCTCGATGTCGGCCCCATGCCAGGCGTCGGCAAAAACTGTCGCCTTGTCGCGACGAAAAATGCCGAAACGTGCCGGATCCCCGCCTTCTTCGACCACAGAGAACCCAAGCACGTCTGTCAGGAATGACCGAGTTTGTGCATAATCCGAGGATCGCAAAACCGGGATCGAGGACGTCAGCATCAGGCTACTCCCGCCGCCTCGGTGGTGATGAACGCGTCCGCGCAAACTTTTGCCAACGCGCGAACCCGGCCAATATAGGCCTGCCGCTCAGTCACCGAAATCACGCCGCGCGCATCCAGCAGGTTGAAGATGTGGCTGGCCTTGATGCACTGATCGTAGGCCGGGTGTGCCATAATAATGCGCCTGCCGGTTTTGGGATCAGCCTCATCGGCCTTGAGTATCCGATGGCACTCGGCCTCGGCGTCCTCAAAATGCTTCAGAAGCGTATCCGTGTCCGCGATATCAAAGTTCCAGCGCGAATACTCTTCTTCGGTCTGGCGGAAAATATCGCCGTATTTCAACGGAATAGATGCGCCAGGATCATTGAACGGCATCTCCATTACATGGTCGATGCCCAGCACATACATCGCCAAACGCTCCAATCCGTACGTCAGTTCGCCCGAAACAGGTTTGCAGTCGTGACCACCCACTTGCTGGAAATAAGTGAACTGGCTTACTTCCATTCCGTCGCACCAGACTTCCCAGCCCAGGCCCCAGGCGCCCAATGTCGGGCTTTCCCAGTCATCCTCGACAAACCGGATATCGTGCATCTCCATGTCGATGCCGATCGCCTCGAGCGATCCTAAGTAGAGCGCTTGGAAATCCGGCGGCGATGGTTTGATCAGAACCTGAAACTGATAATAATGCTGCAGCCGGTTCGGGTTTTCGCCATAGCGCCCATCTGTGGGGCGACGCGACGGCTGGACATAAGCGGCAGCCCAGGGCCGTGACCCCAAAGCGCGCAGCGTCGTCGCTGGATGAAACGTGCCAGCACCAACTTCCATGTCATAGGGCTGCAACACGGCACAGCCCTGCCCCGCCCAATAGGCCTGAAGACGCAGGATGATGTCCTGAAAACTGCTCGGGCGATCTGCGGCGGCCATGCGCGCTCTCCGGCTCAAAAATTTGCGTTCTCCATAGGCAAGTGGCCGATTAGGGTCAATGAACGCGAATCCCTTTTGACCTTGTTGATCGACCACCTTAGATACAACGCTCAAAGCCGCCCGGGAACGGGCCAGCGGAGAACGGGTGCTGAATGTCGATTATTATTCGCGTGGTGGTTATTGCCGCTGGTCTTATGTGGTCAGTCCAAGCCTCAGCTCAGGGAACTAGCTGGTTGCAAGTAGAGGCTCGCCCGAACGAGGCCCTGGCACTGAATCGTGCCGGGGATTACGCGTCGCGCCTTCCGGATGTTAGCGGATTTCGGTTGTCGTCGGGCTGGTATGCCGTTGTTCTCGGACCGTATACAGAAACTGAAGCTGCCGCGCGTCTTGCCCAGCTTCGGATTTCTCGGGCGATACCAAGCGACAGCTTTCTCTCGGACGGCCGCAATTTTCGCACTCGGTTCTTCGGTAGCGAAGATCTCGCCGCTGCCGCGGCCGAACCCCTCGATCCCCTGCCGCCGCTGATACCGGGCGAAGAAACCCCGGCCGAAGCTCGCGCTGCTGAACGCGCTTTGACGCGCGACGAACGCGAACTCTTGCAAATAGCGCTACGTTGGGAAGGATTTTACAATTCAAACATCGACGCCTCGTTTGGGCCGGGAACCCGTCGTGCGATGTCTGCATGGCAAGAAAGCGCACGGTTCGAACCAACCGGAATTCTGACGACCAACCAGCGCCGCCAACTGCTGGAAGGGTATCTCAACGCACTCGAAGCCCTGAAAATGACCCCGGTGATTGAAAACAACGCGGGCATCGAGATTGATCTGCCTGCAGGCCTTGTCGACTTTGACCGTTACGAGCCTCCGTTCGCTCATTTCAATTCAAAAACCGATGACGGCGTTCGGCTGCTCCTGATCAGCCAAACCGGTGATGCCGCAACGCTTCAGGCGCTTTACGATATCATGCAGACGCTTGAGATTGTCCCTTTGGACGGCTCACGCTCTCTTCGCCGACGTGACTTCACGCTGACCGGCGCCAACGACGCAATCGTGTCGCATACCTACGCACGCCTGGAAGGCGAAAACATCAAGGGATTCACTCTGATCTGGCCCGCCGGCGATGAAAAGCGCCGTCGCCTGGCACTCGGCTCGATGGAAGAAAGCTTTCGCGCGACCGATGGCTTTTTGCCCGATACCGCCGGGTCGGAAAACCAAACGATCGATCTTTTGGCGGGGCTGGAGATTCGCCGCCCCGAGCGGTCGCGTTCAGGGTTTTTCGTCGATGCCGCAGGGTCTGTTCTGACGACTGCGACAGCTGTCCGGCAATGCACTCGGATTACGCTGAACGACGAAGTCGAGGCCGAGATTTCTGCCGAGGACGGCACGCTTGGCCTGGCACTTCTCCGCCCTTTGAATGCGCTGGCACCAATTGCTTTCGCCTCGCTTACCGCGAGCGAGCCGCGGCTTCAGTCCGATGTCGCGGTTGCGGGCTTTAGCTTTGGTGGTGTTCTCGCGGCACCGTCGCTGACATACGGGACTTTTGCTGATGTGAAAGGTCTGGACGGTGATGCACGCGTTCAGCGTCTAGAGGTTTCATCTGAACCGAGCGATGCCGGGGGCCCTGTGTTCGACGGCTCTGGCGGCGTTATGGGAATGCTTCTTGATCGCGAAGACAGTTCCCGGCAACTACCGGGAAACGTGGCCTTTGCAGCCGATGCCCCGGTGTTGGCGGAGTTTTTGCTGGCCAATGGCCTCGACGCCAACGCGACCGAAGCATTTGAAGAAATGGCGCCCGAGGATCTTACACTTCTGGCCGCCGACTTAACCGTGTTGGTCAGCTGCTGGAATTAGGCAAGGCCCCCAGGGGTGGCCCGGATTAGTGTCGGACGCCCTGCGCCAAAGCCATCGTTCACTGCCACACACAGTTCTTCAATCGAGCCTGGCTCGGCAAATTCGCATCCATAGGCCTGCGCCAACAAGTTCCAGTCCGGATTGACCTGCGTTACGGCATTTGGCGCGATCTGTGCCTTGATCATGCAGTCGCGAATTTCGGCCAGCGCGTCGTTGTCCCAGATCAGGATTGGAAGGCTCAGCTCCAACTCTGCCGCCGTCCCAAGCTCCTGAATGGTGTATTGAAGACCATAATCGCCCGCGATGGCGAGCACCGGCCCGTCATATCCGACAGCGCCCCC
>JBPCWO010000146.1:0-12267 GCA_051009475.1 Boseongicola sp. | reverse complement strand
CCTCAACAGAGGCTTTGAAATCCCGCCAAAACCGCGCCAACACATCTTGCCAGTCGCGCTCGCCGCTGGTGATGTCATCGAGCTCGTCTTCAAGTTTGGCAGTGAAATCATAGCCAACGTATTGGCGGAAATAATTGAAAAGAAATGCGGTTACGAGCCGCCCCTTGTCTTCGGGCGAAAGCCGGTTCTTCTCCTTGCTCACATAGCCGCGGTCCTGGATCGTGGTCACGATCGACGCATAGGTCGAAGGCCGCCCGATTCCGAGCTCCTCCATCCGCTTGACCAAAGTCGCCTCGGTGTAGCGTGGCGGTGGTTGCGTGAAGTGCTGCTCCGGATTGACGGAGTTTTTGTTGGCAGCCTCGCCCTGCATGATCTGCGGCAGGCGTTTGTCGTCATCATCGACCGCCTGATCGTCGCGCCCTTCTTCGTAGACACGGATAAATCCGTCAAAAAGGACGACCTGTCCGGTTGCACGCAGGCCGACCTGACCATCGTCGCTGGTCACATCAACGGTCGTGCGCTCCATCCGTGCGGCCGCCATCTGGCTGGCCAAAGTCCGTTTCCAGATCAGGTCATATAGTCGTGCTTGATCACTGTCGCGCAACTTCAGGCGCTCGGCGTCGGCAGTCATCTCGGTTGGACGGATGCACTCATGTGCTTCTTGGGCATTCTTGGCCTTGTTTTTATACATCCGCGGGCTGTCCGGCACATAATCCGCACCATAGCGGTCCTTAATCGCGTCGCGCGCGGCGTGAACGGCCTCGGGCGCCATATCGATGCCGTCGGTTCGCATATAAGTAATGTGGCCCGCCTCGTAGAGCCGCTGCGCAACCTGCATTGTCTGGCGCGCGCCAAATCCGAATTTCCGGCTTGCTTCCTGTTGCAGCGTTGACGTCATGAATGGCGGTGACGGGTTGCGGGTCGCGGGCTTGGCTTCAACCGACTTAACACTCAGGTCGCGGCTCTCTATCGCCTGAACTGCCAGTTCGGCCGCCGTCTCGTTTGGAATATCAAACTTATCCAGCTTTTCGCCGCCGAGCACCGTCAGCCTTGCTTCAAAGTCCTGGCCGCGTGGTGTGGTCAGAATGGCCTTCACCGACCAATATTCCTGGGCGCGGAACGATTCGATTTCCATTTCGCGCTCGACTATCAGCCGCAAGCAGACCGACTGTACCCGGCCAGCCGACCGGGCTCCGGGCAGCTTGCGCCAAAGCACCGGGCTGAGATTGAAACCGACCAGATAGTCCAAAGCGCGCCGGGCCAGGTAGGCCCCGACCAGATCCTCGTCGACCTGGCGCGGGTTCTGCATCGCTTCGGTAACCGCGGATTCGGTAATCGCATTGAAGACCACTCGGCTGACGGGGGTATCTTTCTTGATCGCTTTTCGGTTTCTGAGCGCTTCTTCCAGGTGCCAAGAAATTGCTTCACCTTCGCGATCGGGGTCGGTTGCGAGAATCAGCTCGCCGTCGTCCTTCAGGGCGTCTGCGATGGCCTTTACGTGCTTTTTCGATTCGCTCGCCACCTCCCATTTCATCGAAAACCCCTGTTCGGGATCCACCGATCCGTCCTTTGGCGGCAGGTCGCGAACGTGCCCATAACTTGCCAAAACTGTATAGTTTGAACCGAGATATTTGTTGATTGTCTTAGCTTTGGCAGGGGACTCGACAACAACTACGGGCATGAAAATACCTTCTCAGAAAACCGGGGCATTGGCGGCGGAACATGTGGTGACGCCCATCAACTTGTCAACGGGGCGTAACGCGCTGGCGACAATTTGCTGCATCGTTGTGCGAAATCTGGCCTCAGTTGGCGCGGGAAAGCATGCCGCCGGCGTCTCGGCGAATTCGCCCGGCCATCTCGAGCGTGACGATGGCTGGCGACACGATGTCTGCTGCGGTTTTCAGGTCGCGGATAACTTGGTCCTCCGGCACCGGCGATGGTCCAAGGCGTTCGAGAATCTGCTGATGCAGCGCTGCGATGTCTATAGAAGTCGCGACTTTGTCTGACGCCTCCCGGCGCGCGACTTTGATTGTTTCAGGCTCTGCGCCGACGATTTGGATCGCCTCGATCACGTCTCTGGCAGACCGGACAAGCGTTGCTCCGTCGCGCAACAGCATATTCGAACCAGCGGCACGTGCGTCGAACGGATGCCCCGGCACAGCCAGAACGTCGCGCCCCTGATCCAATGCTGTGCGGGCAGTGATCAAGCTTCCGGACTTGGCCGCCGCCTCGACAACGATGACCGCGACGGCCAAACCGGAAATAATCCGGTTTCGGCTTGGAAAATGCCGCGCTTGTGGGGCAAGGTTCATTGGCATCTCGCTGATCCGCAGTCCTTTGTCCTGGATTTCCTGAAAAAGAACCGCGTTCTCGGCCGGATAGGCGACATCCACACCACCGGCCATAACGGCGATCGTCCCAGTCTCGATTGCCGCCAGGTGCGCTGCCGTGTCGACGCCGCGTGCGAGCCCCGATGCCACAGCGAAACCGGCTTTGCCCAGTTCAGTTGCCAGCCGCCGCGCCATCCGAGTTCCAAGCGAAGAAGCATTGCGAGCGCCGACAATTGCGATCGTTTGCTTTCCAAGCAATTCGGTGTTGCCAACCGCCCAAAGAAATGGTGGTGGATCGGTGATCTCAGCCAATTGGGACGGATATTTTTCTGAACCATACGCAATTGGAACTGCACCAACTTGCCGGGCGGCGTCCCATTCCGCCTGCGCCGCCTCGCGTGTGAGTGGAAGGTAATTGGTGACCCCGGCATCTGCCGCGATTTTGGGAAGTACCCCAAGCGCCTCGTTGGCGCTGCCGTATTCCTTCATCAAGCGAAAAAATGTCGCAACACCGACCCTGCGTGATCGCAAGAGGCGGAGCCAGTCCAGCCAATCTTCCTCTGTGAGGGGTGGGGTGAGAGGGTGGGTGGAAGGGGATAAATCCTTGGCCATCCTGCCTCCGCCTTCTTGCTGAATCTAGGTATGGAACGGATTCGGTAAACACGCGGTTAATATTGAATTTTATTGAACTTGCTATTTCTGGGGAGGCTCAACACCGTCTGCGCTGCGCTTCGCCATTTCCGGCTCCGCTGCTTCAGGTTGCCCGTGCCAAAGCTGTATTCACCCCAAGGGCAATTAATAGACCGCCACTTGTGCGACCGATCCACAAATTGGCGGATCGATTGTTAATCACCAAATTCCGAATTGCGCCCGCAAAAACGCCATAGGCGGTGTCTGTCATCAGTGCGAGCGCCGCATAGATCATTCCCAGAACTATGATCTGGCTTGTAGCGCTTGCAGAATTTGCCGAGATGAATTGCGGTAGAAACGCCAAAAAGAAAATTGCGATCTTCGGATTTGTCGCGCTTACGATTGCGCCGTCCCTGACCAACCGCGCCCAGGAGTGGCGGCTCACTGCTCCAATATGAATTGGGGCAATGCCTGCCCGCAAAATCGAAATACCCAGATAAATCAGATATCCGGCGCCGATCAATTTGATCGCAGTAAACAGTAGCGCGGACCCGGCGATAATCGCCGAAAGGCCGACAACCGCCGCGGCCACATGAACCAGCACACCCAGTGACAAACCAAATGCAGACGCAAATGCGGCGGTCGCTCCCTGGCTAATACTTCGGGCCACGACATACGCGACGCCCGGGCCAGGGGTCAGCAATACAACCAAAGACGCGGCAATAAACGCTAGTAGTTGAACACTCGAAAACATGTCTGCTTCCTGCCTACGGCATCAGGCGGCCGACCCGCCAACTGTCAGCCCGCCAATCAACAACGTTGGCTGACCAACTCCCACCGGCACCCATTGGCCGTTCTTGCCACAATTTCCGATACCCGGATCAAGCTTCATGTCATTTCCGATGGCTCGAATTTGCTTCAGTGCGGTTGCCCCGTCGCCGATCAGCGTCGCGCCCTTAACCGGCGCACCGACTTTCCCGTTCTCAACGCGATAGGCTTCCGTGCAGGAAAAAACGAACTTACCATTTGTGATGTCGACCTGACCGCCGCCAAAACCGACGGCATAGATACCATCCCTGACGTCACCCACGATCGACTCCGGATCAGCATCACCAGATTGCATGTAGGTATTTGTCATTCGCGGCATTGGCGCGTGCGCGAAGCTTTCCCGGCGGCCGTTTCCGGTTGCCTCGACCCCCATAAGACGCGCGTTTTGACGGTCCTGCATATAGTTCACAAGTATCCCGTCTTCGATCAAAACGTTTTTGCCCGACGGCGTTCCCTCATCGTCGACGCTGATGGATCCGCGCCGATCCGGAATTGTGCCGTCGTCCAGAACCGTCACACCTTTCGATGCAATTTGCTGTCCCATTAGCCCCGCAAATGCCGAACTTTTTTTGCGGTTAAAATCACCCTCAAGCCCATGACCGATGGCCTCGTGCAGCAAAATACCGGGCCAGCCTGCCCCTAGTGCCACGTCCATGACACCAGCGGGCGCGGGAACGGCTTCAAGATTAACCAATGCGATGCGCAATGCCTCTTTGGCCGCCGATTGCCAGTGATCCGCGTCGATTAGGCCGGTCAGTGCGTGGCGTCCGCCGCTTCCCGCGCTTCCACTTTCGCGACGGCCATTGTCTTCGACAATGACCGATACGTTCAATCGCGTCATCGGGCGGGTGTCAGCTACAGTGTGCCCTTCGGGGCGCAATATAACGACCTCCTGCAACGACGCGGCAAGCGTGGCGGAAACCTGGATCACGCGGGAATCAAGGTCGCGCGCAAACGTGTCAATCTCGCGCAGAGTATCAATTTTGACTGGAAAATCTGCATCCATCATAGGGTCGGCATCGCTGTATAGCTTGCGATTTGTTGGCCTTGGCGGATCTGCCATTTCTCCTCCGCCGTCACCAACTGCAAGTCGCGCAGTCGCCACCGCGCGCCTTAACGCCCGCTCGCTAATTTCTGTAGAGTGGGCGTATCCCGCGGTTTCTCCACGAACAGCTCGCAGCCCAAAACCTTCGGTCGCATCATAGCTTGCGGTTCTGACCCTGCCGTCGTCAAAAGACAGCACCTCGGATCGCTTTTTTTCGAGAAACAGCTCGCCGTCGTCGGCTCCGGCGACAGCCTCGCGCAAAAGAGCCAGCGCGCGGTCTTCGTTCAGAACCGTTTCGAAGGGCCGAAAATGGGCAGTATCAGCCATAAATGCTCCTTTAAGTGACCGCCAAGGCGGCTGAATGCCGCAATGCCGAGCCTTGTTCATTACCCCCTAATATGATTTCAAGCGCGCCAAGAACAACAGGGCCGTGTGTTTAAGCTCGGGCTGCCGGGGACCACCACAAGTTAAGGACTATCCCAGACATGCGTTTCATTACTCTATCTCTTACGCTGGCTGCTTCGTTTTGCGCAGCAACGATCGTCGGCGCGCAGGATCTCGCAGTCATCGGTGCGCCGGTTGATGGGGCGACCGGATTTCAACCTGCCGTGACCGAACTTTCCCGCGACATTGTTTGGCTTGACTGGATGCTTTTGGTGATTATTTCAGCGATTTCGCTGTTCGTGCTGGCGCTGATTGCATATGTGATTGTCAAATATAACAGGCGCGCTAATCCCAATCCTTCGTCATTTACTCACAACTCGCCGGTCGAAGTTGCGTGGACATTGATACCAGTCGTCATTCTGGTTTTCATCGGTGCGTATTCACTACCGGTGCTCTTCAAACAACAGGAGATCCCGGAAGGCGACGTCATCGTAAAGGCGACCGGGTATCAATGGTACTGGGGTTATGAATATCCCCAGGAAGGCATTGCCTTCGAAAGCTTTATGATCGGATCGGACGCCGGCAATATGTTGACGCCCGAGGTTTCGGCGCAGCTTGATGATGCAGGGTATTCGGACGAACACTTCCTTCTTGCTACGGACACTTCAGTTGTGATTCCGACTGGGAAAAAGGTTGTCGTTCAGGTCACTGGTGCCGATGTCATCCACGCCTGGACCATTCCAGCGTTTGGCGTGAAACAGGATGCTGTTCCGGGCCGCTTGGCGGAATTGTGGTTCGAAGTCGACGAGGGTCAGGAAGGCATCTATTTCGGGCAGTGCTCGGAACTCTGTGGGCTTAGCCATTCTTATATGCCGATCACTGTCAAAGCAGTAACATGGGACGACTATCAGGCCTGGGTAACGACAACCAAGGTTGCTCAGGGCATTGTCGATGACAGCGTCCGGGTGGCGGCGGCGGAGTAAAACCAGTCAATGGCAGAGCTTTCGGTCAACAGAGCGAGCGGTTACGAACCGACATTCGGCGATTATTTCGCTCTGTTGAAGCCGCGGGTGATGTCACTCGTTGTATTTACCGCATTGGTCGGGCTGCTTGTTGCACCAGTGTCGCTGCATCCGGTCGAAATGTTCGCCGCAATCCTTTTTATTGCAATTGGTGCAGGCGCCTCCGGGGCATTGAACATGTGGTGGGATGCCGACATCGACGCCGTGATGCGTCGCACGGCTAGCCGACCGATCCCGTCAGGCCGCGTTCAGCCGGGCGAAGCTTTGGCCATAGGCGTTGGGCTTTCCGGGCTGTCTGTGGTGATGCTGGGACTGGCGACCAACTTGTTTGCCGCGGGCCTGCTGGCGTTCACCATCTTCTTTTACGCCGTCATCTACACAATGTGGCTGAAGCGCTGGACGCCGCAGAACATCGTCATTGGCGGTGCTGCAGGTGCCTTTCCTCCGATGATTGGCTGGGCCGCGGCGACAGGTGGGGTGTCGGTTGAAGCCGCATTAATGTTCGCGCTGATCTTCATTTGGACGCCACCGCATTTCTGGGCGCTCGCGCTATTTGTGCGCACTGATTACGGCGACGCCGGCGTGCCGATGCTGACCGTTACCCACGGCCACAAAGCAACGCGCCGCCACATACTTGCTTACACGTTTCTGCTTGTTCCGGTTGCGCTTTGGCTGGCGATGACGCCCATTGCCGGTCCGGTGACCCTGATCGTAGTGATCGCGATGAATGTCTGGTTCCTGAAGGGCGCTTTTGACATTTGGCGGCGAGACGAGGTCATCGCCGAGGCCGATAACTACAGAATCGAAAAATCGTTCTTCCGCGTTTCGCTGATTTATCTGTTTGCGCATTTCAGCGCGCTTCTGATCGATGCTGGCCTGCGTGCAGGAGGATTGATCTGATGGAGCTGAAAGCAACCCACGAAATTCACGCACGCCGGTTATCGCGTAATGTCGGTGTAGCCCTGGCATTGGTTGCGTTCATCGCTGTTATTTTCGCCCTGACGGTGGTGAAAATCACCCGCGGCGATCCATTGCAGGGATTTGATCATTCAGTTCGTCCGGAATTGACCGTGGGCGAGGTCACACAATGACCGATGGCACGCAAATGGACCCCAAGCAGAAGACACTGTTCCAACTTGTTGGCGTCGTCCTGGTTATGGGATCGCTCGCCTGGGCGTCGGTACCGCTTTATTCTTGGTTCTGTCGCGTTACCGGTTGGGGTGGTGTCACCGATGTCGCCGCCGCAACGCCGGAAGTTGCGCTTGAACAGACAATAAAAATTCGTTTCGACGCCTCGAAAGCCGCCGGAATGCCGTGGGATTTTCGACCCGCCGCGCAAGAGGTCGAGATCAGGATCGGCGCCGAGGGGCTGGCGTTTTATGAAGCCTACAATCCGACCAACCGCGTGATCGCGGGCACGGCGAGCTACAACGTGGCGCCATTTTCAGCCGGAGCGTATTTTTCGAAAATCGATTGCTTTTGCTTCGAACTGCAGGTGTTGCAACCGGGCGAACGTGTGATGATGCCGGTTAGTTTCTTTGTTGAGCCGGAAATTGTGAACGATGCCGACGCAAGGCACGTTCCGGTTATCACGCTGAGCTACACTTTCCACGAAACAGACCTGCCTGAGGACTACCCGTCCGATCAGGCTGTCGTTACAACAGTCAACGATCAAAACGCCCGAGGGAATCTCTAAAATGGCGCACGAAAAAAACCACGATTACCACATCCTGAATCCCTCCGTCTGGCCGTTCATGGGCGCCGTATCAGGGTTCATAATGCTGTTTGGCGCCGTGCTTTGGATGCACGACATAACGCCGTTTCTATTCTTCATTGGACTCGCTGGTGTGGCCTACGTCATGTTCGCCTGGTGGTCCGACGTGGTGACTGAATCGAATGTCGGTGATCACACTCCGGTTGTTCAACTTGGTCTGCGATATGGCTTCATCATGTTCATCATGTCCGAGGTTATGTTTTTCTCGGCGTGGTTTTGGGCTTTCTTCAAAAACGCACTATATCCGATGCATCCGGATGGCCTTAGCCCGGCGATCGATGGGATTTGGCCGCCTGCTGGAATTGAAACATTCGACCCCTGGCATCTGCCACTGATCAACACATTGATCCTATTGTGCTCAGGCGCAGCAGCCACTTGGGCGCACCACGCAATTGCCCACGAAAACAATCGCAAAGACATGGCAAACGGATTGATCCTCGCTGTTGTCCTCGGCCTGTTGTTCACTTTCTTTCAGGCGTACGAATACGGACATGCGGCATTCGGGTTCTCAGGGAACATTTATGGTGCCACGTTCTTTATGGCGACCGGATTTCACGGCCTCCACGTGATTATTGGCACGATCTTCCTGTTTGTTTGCTATCTGCGCCTACGCGCTGGGCACTTTACGCCTGAAAGCCATGTCGGTTTTGAAGCGGCAGCTTGGTATTGGCACTTTGTCGATGTTGTTTGGCTATTCCTGTTTGCCGCTGTCTATATCTGGGGCGGCTAAAGGCAAACGCCGATCGAACTTCGCGGCAAATCCCATCTCAGGGGCGCGGGCAACGGCCGCGCCCTTGGCATTTTGAGAGGTCCTATTGATCGTCTTCAACAAAAGTAAGCTCTAGTGCAAAGTCGGTTAGCCGCATTTGCCCTTGGGGTCATTGGCTGCGCGGTCCTTATCTCGCTGGGCACCTGGCAGTTAAATCGCCATGTTTGGAAACAAGAAATCATCGCACAAATTGAGGCACGTATTGACGAACCTCCGACCACATTGCCGGCAATTCCGGATTCTGTTCGAGACCGATTTAAACCGGTTCTGGTTCAAGGCAAATTCTATGGTCGCGATCTTTTCGTGCTCACCAGTCTGCCGAACATCGGTCCCGTCCACCGCTTGATATCGGCGCTGATGACAACTGACGGCCGGCAAATTCTCATCGATCGAGGATGGATTCCTGCCAATCATTTAATGAGAAACGAACCAAATCAGAGCGTTGAAATCGTGGGCAATCTGCACTGGCCGGATGAAGTCGACAGCTGGACTCCCGAACCAGACCGGGAAAACGGGATTTGGTTTGGGCGCGATGTCGGCCAAATGGCGCATGAGCTGGGGACAGAACCCCTGATGGTCATCGCAAGGACCGTATCCGCCCCCGCACCAATAGCCATCCCGCTGCCGCTGACCACGACCGCCATTCCGAACAGTCATCTGGGCTATGCCATCCAATGGTATGGGCTCGCAATTGTCTGGGCGGGGATGACGGCGTTTCTGATTTGGCGTATCCACCGGCGAATGGTCTGAGGAACGACACTCAATGCACTATGTTTCAACTCGTGGACAGGCACCGAAGTTATCGTTCGAAGAAGCGATGCGAACCGGTCTGGCTCGGGATGGCGGGCTATATTTGCCTGAAACGATTCCGTCGATGTCGAATGCTGATATCGCTGCGTTGGCCGGTATTCCGTATGAAGACGCGGCGTTTCGCGTCATGCGCCCGTTTGTTGGCGACGCGTTTTCGGACGAAGAATTTCACGGTATCATAACCCGCGCTTACCAGAACTTCGGCCATGAAGCGCGCGCGCCACTTGTGCAACTCGGCGCAAACCACTTTCTGCTCGAATTGTTTCACGGGCCGACGCTGGCATTCAAAGACTTCGCGATGCAGCTTATCGGTCAGATGTTTCAGACATCGCTTGGCCGTCGTGGAGATCGAATAACCATTGTCGGCGCCACCAGCGGTGATACCGGCAGCGCCGCGATTGAGGCGTTCAAAGGTCTCGAGAGTGCGGATGTCTTTATTCTTTTCCCGCATGGCCGTGTTAGCGAAGTCCAACGCCGGCAAATGACGACGCCCGCCGAATCCAATGTTCACGCGTTGGCGCTCGATGGTGATTTCGACGACTGTCAGGCACGCGTCAAAGACTTGTTCAACGACCACGCCTTCAGGGACGAGGTCGGGCTTGCCGCGGTAAACTCTATTAACTGGGCACGCGTTCTGGCACAGGTCGTTTACTACTTCACCTCCGCCGTGTCGCTCGGGGCGCCGCACCGACTTGTTGATTTTACTGTTCCGACAGGCAACTTCGGCGACATTTTTGCGGGTTATATTGCTAGGCGCATGGGGCTGCCGATCGGTCGCTTGATCATCGCTACAAATCAAAATGACATTCTGCACCGAACCTTCACCGATGGGTCCTACTCGACCGAGGGCGTAACTCCTTCGATCAGCCCGTCCATGGACATCCAGGTTAGCTCCAACTTTGAACGCGCCCTCTTTGACGCCTACGGTCGAGACGGAAACGCCGTTGCACAGCTCATGGAGGAATTGAAAACCGGCGGCGGATTTCGTGTCAGCCAGGGGGCGATCGGGGCGCTTCGCGAATCCTACAGTTCAGGTTCGGCGTCCGAGGATGAGACGAGCGCGACAATCAAGAGCACTCACATGAAAACTGGTGAAGTGATTTGTCCGCACACGGCGGTCGGTGTGAAAGTTGCCGAAAGCCAGGCATTTTCAACGACGCCGATGATTACGCTCGCCACCGCGCATCCTGCCAAATTTCCAGACGCCGTCGAGGCGGCAACCGGGATCCGACCGCCTCTTCCAAACCGGATGGCGGATCTCTATCAACGTCTAGAACGCGTAACGCGGGTGGACAATGATTTGGCGGCCATCAAGACTCTAATCCAGGAGGGGCGGCAAAAGTGACAGTCGAACTGCATCGTATGGCGAACGGTGTTCGCATCGTGACCGAACATATGCCGGGATTGCAGTCGGCGTCGCTTGGCGTTTGGGTGGCTGCGGGGGGGCGTCACGAACGGGCCGATCAAAACGGTGTTGCGCATTTTCTTGAACATATGGCGTTCAAGGGAACAAAGACGCGGTCATCGCTCCAAATTGCCGAAACAATTGAAAATGTGGGCGGCTACATCAATGCCTACACCAGCCGTGAAATGACGGCGTATTACGCGCGTGTGCTGGCCGAAGATGTGCCACTGGCGCTCGACGTGATCTCGGACATCGTCCTAAATCCGGTATTTGACAGTCAGGAAATCGAGGTCGAACGCCATGTAATTCTGCAGGAAATCGGACAGGCTCATGACACGCCAGACGACATAATATTTGACTGGCTACAGGAAACAGCATTTCCGGATCAACCGCTTGGGCGGACCATCCTCGGACCAGCTGAGCGAGTTCAGCGTTTCCATGCCGGCGATCTGCAGGGCTTTGTTGAAGAACGCTATGCGCCGGGGAATTTGATCTTGGCGGCGGCGGGTGCAGTGGATCACGACGTCATCGTTCGTGCCGCAGAGGCCGCCTTTGGTAGTCTGACATCAAGAGATGGCGGCGGCGCTGATCCAGCGCGTTTTCACGCCGGTGAACGCCGCGTCGAAAAAAACCTCGAACAGGCGCATTTCGCCCTGGCATTCGAAACGCCCGGATATCACGACGACGCCGTCTACACGGCGCAACTTTTTGCGACTGCGTTCGGCGGCGGCATGTCTTCGCGACTGTTTCAGGAAGCGCGCGAGAAACGAGGCCTGTGTTACTCAATATTCGCGCAAACGGGCGCCTATGCCGATAGTGGCTTGATGACGATCTATGCTGGCACCGGGGCCGACGAGGTTGGCGGTCTTGTCAACCTGACAATTGATGAATTGAAACGGGCAGCGGACGATCTGTCATCGGCTGAACTTGCAAGAAGCAGGGCACAGCTTAAGGCCGGCCTGCTTATGGGACTTGAAAGCCCATCCAGCCGCGCCGAACGGTTGGCGCGATTGCTGGCAATCTGGGACTGCGTGCCACCTATCGAAGAAACAGTCGCGAAAATTGACGCGGTTGCAATCGAAGACGCGCGTAAATTCGCCTCTGATCTGGTTGGACGAGCCGAAGCGGCTGTAGCGCTTTATGGTCCGGTCTCCTCCGCACCTGATCATCAGCTATTGACTGGCAGGCTGGCCGCCTGATGCTTCGTCTGCGTGGCAAGGTCCGGATCGACACTGACCGGATGATCCTTCGCCCGCCCGTGCATGGCGAC
>JBPCWO010000145.1:0-6614 GCA_051009475.1 Boseongicola sp. | reverse complement strand
TGCCTTTGGCGAACGCCTGCGCAGGGATCTTGGCAAAGAGGTCATTGTTACAGAGGACTGGGAGAGTTGCCTCGATGGTGCGGATATTCTTGTCGAAGCGTCGCGACTCAATGCACCTGAACCTCTGTTTGATCGAACGTGGGTAAAGCCCGGTGCTTTTGTCGTTCCCTATGGCACGATGAGTACACTGCCGATCGATTTTACCGATGGCTTCGATAAGTTCGTGATGGACGATTTGGGACAGATGCGTGCGGGTCACCTTGGGGCGCTAAGACCGCACATCGACGCAGGCATCATCACTGAACAGAGTTTCTACGCTGAGATTGGCGAGATTGCCGCCCGGCTGAAACCCGGTCGAGAACACGCAGACGAAACCATCCTTTTCTGGCATCGCGGCATGTCGACAAGCGATATCGCACTTGGGGCGGCGATCCTTGAAAAGGCGCGCGCGCTGGGAATCACGCAGAACTTGATCTATCGCGAGGATTGAGATGCTGCATTTGGATGGACAGTCGCTAACAATCGAAATTCTGGCCGAAAACGTGTTCGCCAACGATATCTTGCTTGACGAGGACGGTCGCGCCCGCATGGCAGCCTCGCGTGCACTGATCGACAAAGTTATCGCCGACGGGACACCGGTCTATGGCGTGACAACTGGTCTTGGCGCACGATCGGTCGAGGCTCTTTCACACGACGCATTGGAAGACTTTTCACTTCAGACGCTGCGCGGTCGCGCGCACGCGATCGGCGAAGACGACTCGCCAGAGAATGTTCGTGCTGGTCTCATAGTACGGCTGAACACGCTGCTCCGCGGTCACAGCGGCGCGCGGCCGGAGGTTGCCGATCACATTGCTGCCTGTCTGAACGCCGGGTTGTCGCCAGTTGTTGGGAAACTCGGGTCAATCGGTGTCGCAGATTTGGTGATTAACGCCACCGCGGGACTGGCGCTTGCCGGTGAGGGGAAAATACAGGCTGGTGATGAGATCGGTGACGCCGGCGATATGATGCGCGCGGTTGGAATTGAGCCACTAAAACTCGCACCGCGAGACGGTTTGGCGTTGGCCAGTCACTCAGGGGCGGTCGCGGGAACGGCAGCACTGGCGTTTTCCGCTGCACAGAATGCGCTATTCAGTGCACAATCCGCAGCTGCGCTTTCGCTTGAGGCGTTCCGCGCCAACCTTTCTCCGCTTGATCCGCGAGCACTGGCCATAAAACCACTTCCAGGCCAGCAATTGGCGGCCGATGACTTGGTTCGCAGGCTTGAGGGAAGCCGGTTGTTCCAGCCCGGCGAGGCGCGGCGACTTCAAGACCCACTTTCATTTCGAAATATCCCGCAGATTCACGGCGGTGTTTTCCTTGCGCTGAGCAAGGCTCGAACTGTGATCGAAATTGAGATGAACAGTTCAAGCGACAATCCCGTGGCAATTTTCGAAGCTGGCGAGATCCTTTCTTGCGGAAATTACATGACGATTGAACTGGGGTTGGTCTGCGAATGGGTGAATCGGGCGATCGTCCTTCTGGCTTCCGCTCAGGTCGCCCGTATTACGAAGTTGATGGACCCGAGGCTAAGCGACTTGCCGCTTTCGCTTGCCAAGCAGGCGACCAATTCGAACGGATTGGGACCACTCGCCAAGCCCGCCGAGGCGATTCTTAATGAGATTTCCCAAGTCGCCCAGTCGTCGCCGGTCTGGCCGGGAGCAAGCGCGCTTGGCATCGAGGATAGCATGACAACAGCACCGGTCGCGGTCAGATCGCTGTCCAAGATTGCGGATTTGTTGAACTACCTTACAGCGATAGAACTGTTAGTGGCTGTGCAGGCGATTGAGCTACGCGACCGCGAAGGCGCCCTTGGTTCGCAACTTGCAGATTGCGCCAAAACACTGCGGTCATTGTCCGCGCCAATGACCGAAGATCGGGCGCTTTCGGACGACATCAAACGTGTGTCGCAGGCAATTTCAAGGGGCGATTTTTCTTAGCGAAAGTGGCGCTCTAAACAGCCCTAAACGGATCAGCCGGCGAACGGCGCGAGACCTAGCATCTCTCGCGCCTCTGTGGTCGATGCCACTCGCCGTTCCTGAGCGTTACAAATTTCAACGGTCCGGCGCACCAGCGCTGCGTTTGATGGCGCAAGCGTCGATCTATCTAGTCGAACATTGTCTTCAAGTCCGGTGCGAGTATGTCCACCCGCGCTGATTGCCCACTCGTTCAATTCCAGTTGATGTCGCCCAATGCCGGCCGCGCACCACTCGGTTCCCGGCGCCAACCGATGAAGCGTTTTGACATAAAAATCAAAGGCTTCTCGGTCTGCTGGCATAGCATTTTTTACACCCATAACAAATTGAACATAGAGCTTACCGGGAAGCTTCCCGGCTTGTGAAAGTGCAACGGCCTGATGGATATGGCTGAGGTCGAAAGCCTCAATTTCGGGCGTGACACCGTATTTTGTCATCTCAGCGGCGAGCCAATCTACAAGGTCCGGCGGGTTCTCGTAAACGCGCGTTGGAAAGTTGTTCGAGCCAACCGACAGCGACGCCATGTCCGGACGCAGCGGTAACATTCCACCGCGTTCCTTCCCAGCGCCAGAGCGCCCACCGGTCGACAGCTGGACGACCATTCCAGGACAGTGCTTTCGAATACCTTCCAGAAGTCGGCCGAACTTTTCCGGATCAGACGTTGTGGTGCCATCGTCGTTTCGAACGTGACAATGGGCGATGGCTGCGCCTGCTTCGAAGGCTTCGTGCGTCGACTCGATCTGTTCGTGAACCGTTATCGGAACCGCGGGATTGTCTGATTTTTGGGGCACTGACCCAGTGATTGCGACACAGATGATGCATGGCTTGGACATCACGACCTCACACGTCAAAAAAGATGGTTTCGTTGTGGCCTTGCAAACGAATGTCGAAACGATACCGGTCGACGCCTTCTCGAGTGGCAAGCAGTGTCGGCACACGATGTTGATGCTCAATGTCCGTTAAAACCGGGTCTTCTGCATTCGCTTCGGTCTCATCGTCGAAATACATGCGGGTGTGTAAACCAATGTTGATGCCGCGCGCGACGATCCAAAAAGTCACATGGGGTGCTTGCAAGCGGCCGTCAGTGTATGGGATTCGCCCGGGTTTCACTGTTTCGAAAACGAATTTGCCGGTTTCCAGGTCAACCGGAGTCCTGCCGAAGCCAGTAAAATTCGGATCCGGCTCGCCGCGTTTGTCCAGAGGAGAATTGATAATTCCGTCGGCGTCGGCTTGCCATATCTCAACCAGCGCATCGCGGAGCGGTGCGTTGGCTCCATCAAAAACTGTACCGAAAAGCTCGATCTCTCTGCCTTTGACAGCTCCGGTCTTCATCAAAGCGCCGGGATCAACTGGATAGACTCCGACACCTGCGGAATTTGGCGTGCAGCCAATGTGAACATATGGCCCAGCCGTCTGGGATGGTGTTTCCTTCAGTTTCCGAGGCGCATTCATCAGTTAAAGCCCCTCTGTTTGATTTTCAAAATATGTCTGCTGCCGACCGCGCAATACAATGTTGAATTCATAGGCGCGGGCATCCATCGGAATCGTCCGGTTCATATCCAGCGACCCGACCAACGAAGCAATTGCATCATTGTTTGGTATTGTTCTTACGATTGGGCACAGCGGGATCAATGGATCACCCTCGAAGTACATCTGTGTAATCAACCGCTGCGCAAAGGCGTGGCCGAAAACCGAGAAATGAATATGCGCGGGCCGCCAGTCGTTGGGGCCGTTCGGCCAGGGATATGGGCCGGGTTGAATGGTTCGAAACTCGTACGATCCATCCTCGCCCGTGATCATGCGCCCGCAGCCGCCGAAATTCGGGTCCAACGGCGCGACATAGCCTTCGTTCTTGTGACGGTATCGACCTCCGGCGTTGGCTTGCCAGACTTCCAGCAACGCACCGGGAACAGCTTGCCCGTTTTCGTCAACGACACGGCCGTGCACAATTATCCTTGGGCCAATTGCGCTTTCGCCTGATGCTGAGAAATTGTATATGAGATCGCCATCTAAGTCGCCCAGGATGTCGTGGCCAAAGACCGGACTTGTTTCCTCTCCAATCGTCGAAGGGAAGGAAATCAAAGACTCTCGGGGCGAGCGATAGATTGACGACTTGTAGGAAGGAGTATGCGCGGGCGGGTGCCAATTTCTGTCGCGGGTGATGAATTTGTCAGCATCCATGGGGCCGTCGCCGCTCATAAATCAATCCCCAACTCGGCATATGTGTTTTTGGCCAGCTTGATCGCGTGGTTGGCTTTGGGAACGCCAGCATAAACCGCGACATGCAGGAAGGATTGCATTACATCCTCGGGTGCCGCACCGGTATTCTGGGTTGCTTTGATGTGCATTGGGATCTCTTCAAAATTTCCAGTGGCGGCCAAAAGCGCCAGTGTCAGCATCGACCGCTCGCGTTGTGATATCGTGTCGTCGGCCCAAAGATTGCCCCACGCTGTTTCCGTGATCATTTGTTGGAACGGCGCATCGAAAGATGACGTTGCGTTCGCTGCGCGATCAACGTGCGCATCACCAAGAACCGCACGTCGAACGGTCATACCATCCTTGTAACGATCGGGCATGCGAAGGCTCCTTTGTCGATTGCCTCAGCGTTAGAAGGTAATCCGTTTCATGTAAAACGCATCGAGCTGAGTTGTCGCCCAACTAGACGCAAGCGGGGCTACAAGATCCTATATTTGAAATTGAATTCCCGTGAAAGTCATGGTGACACTCACTCAGCGCAATTGCGCATAAGGGCAGGGGGTGTCTTCTGGACCCGTCCGGCGCCGGAAACGGCGTATGAAATCCCTCGAACATGGATCGGCGTGAAATGCGCCGCATCAAAATCGCAGGATGGAGGACGATATGCGTGCAGGTGTTATCGGTCTGGGGGATATGGGTTCCGGCTTAGCCAAGAACCTTATTCGCAACGGAATTGAAACAGCAGGATTTGACTTGAGCGAATCCCGGATGGATGCGTTTCGCGAGTTTGGAGGAACGCCCGCGTCTTCCCCCGGCGACGTCGGTGCAGATGCCGACGCCGTTTTTGTCATGGTTATGAATGGCGGCCAGGCGCGCGCAGTGATTTTTGGCGATGACGGGCTGGTTGCCAGCATGGCGCCGGACAGTGCTATTATTTTGTCGGCGACAATCAAGCCGAGCGAAGCACGCGATATCGGCGCGGAGCTCGAAGGCACCGGGCTTCATTTGATTGATACGCCAGTGTCCGGTGGGTTTCCCGGTGCACAGGGCGGTACATTGACCATGATGGCTGCGGCACCATCTGATGTTTTGGATCGTTTTGCACCAGTGATGGAAGCGGTGAGTGCAAATATTCACCGCGTTGGCACTCGGCCCGGCGATGGCCAAACGGTCAAAGCGTGTTTGCAATCACTTATCGGCGCACAATTTTCAGCGACGTTCGAGGCTGCGGCACTTGCGGCAAAGGCAGGTGTCTCAGGACAGGTGATTCTGGACGTGTTTTCAACGTCTTCCGCCGGCTGCGGCATCGTCAACAACGCGCTTCAAAAGATCATAAACCGACAATTCGAAGGCACAGGTTCGCATATCAACACAATGCACAAAGACCTCACCATATCGATGAATTTAGGTGAAGAACTGGGCGTTCCGCTGCACACCGCAAGCGCGGCGATGCAGATTTTTCATGCTGGACGGACGAAATTTCCCGATGGCGATAATTGGGTCTGCACGCGCGTAATCGAAGAAATTGTCGGCGCCGAACTCCACCGGGAGGGCGCGAAATGAGACTTGGGGTTATCTGCGACGGCGTTAGCCGTGATCTTGCCCATGCCGTCAATGTCATGGACGAGTTTGATCTCGAGTATGCCGAACTTCAGTTCGTAGGCGAAAAAGAGGTCGGCGATCACACGGCAGAAGAAATCCACGAAATTGACACGTTGCTGCGCGACAGGGGCAAGCCGGTGTCCTGCCTTTCCCGTCATATATTTGCTGGTTTGACGACGGCGAATACACCCGGCGACGAAGCACACGCCAAGCACATGGATGCGTTGAAACGCGTGATCGATATGGCCCACGTCGTTGGGTCGCCCCTGGTGCGGATTATGACCAACAAGAAAGAGCAGATTTTGTGGGGCAAAGGCGGTGCAGAGAAATGGAACGTCGCCCACGGCGCCTGGGACAAAACACTTCCTCTGATTGCACCTGCTTGCGATGTAGCGCGCGATGCCGACGTGACATTGGTGGTGGAAACCGGCAACGGCACAATGGTGAACTCGAACTATACCGCGCGAAAACTGATCGACGATCTGAATGCCAAAGACGTGTTGAAGGTTCTCTGGGACCCGGCCAACAATTGTTGGTGCCACGAGCGCGCTTGGCCGGACGGGTATAACGAGGTGAAAGACGGGTACCTGGGCCACGTGCACATCAAGGACGTGCAGGTTGATACACCGCGGGCAACTCTTGAGGTCCAGCGAATGGGTGACGGGCAATTGGCAGACCAGTTCCAGCCGATTGCAGACGCGCTGAGCGCCGACCAGTATGATGGCGTTGTCAGCTTCGAAAGCGTTTTCCACCCCGGCAACGGCAACTTCGAAGACGGGTTCCGCCAGTGCATCGACAAGTTCA
>JBPCWO010000144.1:0-6034 GCA_051009475.1 Boseongicola sp. | reverse complement strand
GCGTAGGGCGATAAGTCCGTCGTGGGATGGATTTCGGTTTCCTGCGTTGAAACTACGGCCCAACCGCCTTCCGCCTTGATGCCCCTAACGGCCGCCTCGGCCCGCGGCCGGACGTGTCCCAGTCCGGTACAGTGCGGAACCTGATAAAAGCGGTTCTTTGCAGTCACTGGACCGATCTGCACCGGTTCAAAAAGCAAGCCATATGATTTCGCGTCAGACATAAGCGCGGTAATTCCTTAACAGACGTGTCGGGAACCCTATAAGGATTCCCTATATTTTTAGTGGCTTAGAACCCGGCCTTGATGCGTTCGAATTCACTAAGCATCTTGGCTTCCAATTCTGGGTTCACTGCATCGAAAAACAGACTGCCCTCGAAGAAGGACTTGGGGTCGTCAAACCCATAGGCGGCAATCAAGTCCTGATCGGAGATTTCGAAAGCTTCGGCGTTTGCGTGCGGATAGCCCCAGTTTTCAATGATATATTGACCGCTGGCTGCTTCTGTCAGAGCGTTCAGGTGATCATATATCTGGTCAACCGGCGTCGTCGAAGACTTCAGGTGCACATAGCCGCAGACCCAGGTCGCGATGCCTTTGTCCACATCGCGCATCATCTTGGCGGGAACTTCGTTCCAGATCAGGTTCAATTCCGACTGGTTCCAGGCCCAGCCCATGTCAATCTCTCCGCTGCTCATAGCCTGATCAAGTTGACCAGCGTCCGCCCAATAGAAGCGGATATTCGAGTGGATAGAGCGCAGAAAATCCGATGCCTGCTGGAACTGTTCGTCGCTTAAATTCGTGTAGTCCGCACTATTACCAGTGGCCAGCGAGGCCAGCGCGTAAGCGCTCGACGCCGCATCGGGTATAGCGATTTTGCCCGCATAGGCAGGATCGGCCAGCAGTTGTAACGAGATTTGGTCATCTGAAATTTTGTCGGTTCGATAGATCAGCCCGGTATTACCCCACTCGAACGGCAGCATATAAAGCTTGCCGTCCAGCACGATGGCATCGACTTTTTTGATCTCCGGCAGCATTGCAGACCAGTTGGTCAACTTGCTTTCGTCGAGTGGCTGGATCAGATCGGCAGCGACCCATTTGCGAACTGCGTCGGAGCAAGGGTGCGCCAGGTCAGCGGCAAAACCCGACTGCAACTTTGTGAAAGCCTCTTCCTGGCTTCCAAAAAATGTATACGAAGGCGCTTCGTTGTATTTGGCCATGTAAGAGCCAAAGAAACCTTCGTCTTCGTATCCTGACCAGTCAAAAACAGTCAGGTCCGCGCCGCCAGCATAGGCCGCCGTCGACACGGCAGTCGCCGCGGCAAAAGCCGTAAGTCTTTTTAAATTCATGATTTCCTCCTGTTGGTTTTCAGTTTGTTTCTCGCCCAAGATCGATAACCGATGCCCCCTGCACGCCTAGCCAGACCGTGTCGCCGAGCTTGAAATCGACCGTGTGAAAATAATTGGGGACCGACGTTGCGATAGGTCTGTCAACGCCATCAACGCGAACGTGGTAGTGAACATTCTCGCCGTAGAATGCGACAGCGCTTACGGTTCCTTTTGCCGTCACGTCATAGTCGGAAGGTTGTTCCAGTGCGATTTCCAATTGCTCCGGCCGGATGCCAACCAGTATTTCTTTGCCGCCATCAGTGGCATTCGGATTACGTTCAATCTGAAGCGAACCAAAACCAGGGGTATCGATGCTGATCTGTCCGCCAGAGTCGCCGGTTACCTGTGCGGGGAATAGGTTCATCTCTCCGATAAAGTTTGCGACTTCCCGGTTGCAGGGTTTGGCATACAATGTTGTTGGCGTATCAACCTGGACCAAATTGCCGTCGAACATGACACCTATCCGGTCCGACATTGTCATTGCTTCGTATTGATCGTGCGTCACCATTACGAAAGTGATGCCCAGACTTTGCTGGAGACGGCGCATTTCGAACTGCATCTGTTCGCGCAGCTTCTTGTCGAGCGCTGACAATGGTTCATCCAGCAAAAGGACCTTGGGTCGCATGATCAACGCACGAGCCAGCGCTACGCGCTGCCTTTGTCCGCCGGATAAT
Organism: Boseongicola sp.; assembly: GCA_051009475.1. Classification (GTDB taxonomy): domain Bacteria; phylum Pseudomonadota; class Alphaproteobacteria; order Rhodobacterales; family Rhodobacteraceae; genus CAXMNX01. The sequence goes on along the minus strand of JBPCWO010000144.1, from coordinate 3,979 downwards.
TCGTTTGAACCGCGCTCCTGCAACCCGCCGAGCTCGACCATTTCCAACGCTTCTTCAACACGTTGGTCAATTTCCGCCTTGGATATCCCACGCCCCCGAAGCCCGTAGGCGACGTTATTCCCCACGTTCAGATGCGGGAAAATAGCATAGCTTTGAAACACCATATTGGTGGGGCGATTATTGGCTGGAACGCCTTCCATATCCTGACCGTCGATCAATACCTGACCTTTTGAAGGCTCCTGAAATCCAGCAATCATTCGCAATACCGTTGTCTTGCCGCACCCGGACGGGCCGAGAAGCGAGAAGAACTCACCTTCGCGCAGGTCCAGATTCACGTTCGAGACGGCGATGACGTCACCGTAACGTTTCTCTAGCTCTTTCAGTTGTATGATATTGGTCTCAGTCAACGTGGCCTCTTGCAGCAGAATTTAATGATCGGCGGCGGAAGTATTCGGCCAGCACCAGCAAAAGAACTGATGTGAGAAGCAGGATCGATCCAAGGGCCAGCGTGTTGGGCAGCTTTGCGGGAAAACGGATTTGACTCCAGATATAAACTGGCAGCGTCGGTTGGTTTCCTGACAGGAAGAAGGCCAGAACAAATTCGTCAAAACTCACGGTAAACGTAACCAGTATGCTTGAGACAATGCCCGGCGCAATGACCGGCAGCGTCACGCGACGAAATGTTTCAAACACTCCCACACCAAGATCGTATGAGGCTTCTTCCAGCGAAGCGTCGAAATCGTCAAAGGCAGATTTCAGGATCGAGACGGCAAAGGGCAAAGCGAGGAATGTGTGGCCCAGAGTGACCGTCAATAGTGATGGTTTCAGACCCATAAACAGGAAAAGGACCAACATGGAGGAGGCAACAATGATTCCTGGAATTACCAAGGGCAACATTACCAGACCTTCCGATGCACGCTGCCCCGGGAAGCGATATCGCACAAAGGCGCGGGCCGCGAATAACCCCATGGCAGTCGAAAGGAATGCCGCCACAGCCCCGACAATCAAGCTGTTCCACAGCGCCTGGATCAAAGTGTCCTGCGCACCAAGTTGGCGATACCAGTTCAGTGTCCAGCCCTTGATAGGGAATGCGACAATTGTTCCGTCGTTGAAGGAAAAAAGCGGCAGGAACAGCACCGGCAGATAAAGAAAAGCCAGATACAAAAAGGCATAGATGGTCAGGCTGGATGGGCGGCTCATCTAATACGCCTTCCTGCTGTGGAACTCGCTATGACAAACACGATGGCCACGAATGCAACCGACAGCATAGCTAGCAATGACAGCGTAGCGCCCAGTGGCCAATTGTTAGCGGCCCCGAATTGCACCTGAATAAGATTGGCGATCATCTTGCCGTCTGATCCGCCGACGAGCGATGGCGTGACGTAGTCGCCGACCGTTGGAATGAAGATTATCAGGCAAGCGGCGATAATTCCGGGAATAGTCAGCGGCAAGGTGACGCGCATGAACCGCTGGATCGGGCTGTTACCCAGATCGGTGGCCGCCTCCAGAAGGCTCGGATTGATTTTTTGCAGCGAAACATAGATCGGCAATATCGCGAATGGAGCCCAGGCATGGGCAAGAGTCAGCACCACTGCAAATTCATTGTAGAGGAGGAAAGCGAGCGGTTCTTCGATTAGCCCCAATCCCAAAAGCGCTGAGTTCATCACGCCGTTGAATCCAAGGATCAGTTTCCAAGCGAAAACGCGCAGCAGATAACTGGACCAAAACGGTATGGTGATCAGCAACAGCCAGATGGTTTTATTTCTGGCCTTCATCGCGATGAAATAGGCGATCGGATACGCCAACGCGACAGTTACAATCGTAACGGCACCGGCAATCCAGATAGACCGGATCATCAGATGGCGTACTAACGGATCACTGAGCGCTTCGCGGTAGTTCCGCAGTGTCGCAGTCTTGTCGAGCGTCACATAGGTTTGTGTCCAGAATGAATATGCGATCAGAATGATCAATGGTGCCGCGACAAGAAATCCTACGTAAATCGTGGCAGGCGCACTAAGCGCATACCCTTTTGCAGGTTCGCTTCGCAGGCTGAACACCCACCCTCCCTTACCGGTTTTCCGGTTTATTGTTAATGGACGATCGTCCATTTAATATTGCTTGAGAGCCCGGCTTGTGTCAATCTTGATGCAAATTCGAAGGCAATTTAAGGGCCAATTATTTGGAAACATTGGAAAAACCGATCTCAAAAACGTCGAAAAGGAAACCCACAAAGCGCGATCCCGAAGCCAGCAGACAGGCGCTTATCGACGCGACTTTGGATACGATTGCTGAAATTGGATTCACAGACACTACCGTGAGCAGCATCATTCAAAGAGCCGGGTTATCGCGCGGAATGATCCACCTGCATTTTGGTGGAAAAGATAACCTGCTGACCAGCGCTGCAAAACATTTCAGCGACGAATACTATGCCGAAATGGACCGACAAATTGCTCTGGCGAAGGCATCTCCTCAAGACATCATCATGACGGTTGTATCCGCTGATTTGAGCGAAGCTCTGCTTAATGAACGATCGACCAATATCTGGCACGCGTTCAGGGGCGTTGCCAGTTCCAACCCTGGAATAGCCAAGTTCAGCAGCACGCAGGATGAGCGGCTGCAAACCACCATACTCCGGGCTTTCGAGCAAATAGCCGAAGAAGAAGGTCTGGATAACGCCTCTGACGTTGCAAGGGATGCCACATTCGGAACTCTGGCGTTGCTGGAGGGAATGTGGGTTCATTTCTTGTCTGACAAACGCGGATTTTCCCGCGACAATGCGATCTCGCTTATCCGCCGGTTTCTAACCGGTTTATTTCCCGGCCATTTCGCATTGACGGCAAATATCCAGATTAGCTGAAGCGCGACCTACGATGCGTGAGCTGACCTGTCAAACCGTGACGGTTTCATCACCTGATGCTCTTTCTGCGAAGGAGCTACAGAAGTCGACGACAGCAGATACAGTCAAAAAGGTGATCGATGCAAAGACAGGTTTATCCATCTCAGGCATCCTACGGATAACACTGGTAGTAAGCTACGAGGCTGCGACTTCGTGCGCCTGAAGTGGTATTGAACAAACGTCCATATTCGCACAGTCGGAGACCGAAAGAGGCTAAATACCAGAGATAACAACCCCAACACATAGGACGAGTGGTCATCTGTTTTTGCGCGCTCAGTTGTGATATCCTGGCGTGCATATTAGCTGTGTAAAGGTTTGGCCATAATGTACAAATCCTTTTTTGCAAGTATGCTGTTTCTTCTCGGATCACTGCCAGCGTCTGCGGATGGGGCAAAGTGTACTGAAATGGGCACAAATGGCATGGTTACTATGCTTTTATGCCCGACCGACCTCGACGACGAAGTGCTCGCTGAAGAGGGCAGAATTGCTTGCGGAGACCGAAAGCCTTGCGGAGCATGGTTGTGGACGGACGCGGCGGCTATTCCAGAAACGGCACCGGCCAATCACGACGATTTGCCGGAATCAGCCATACAATCGGCAATTGCGGTTTGGGTGAATGAAAGCGGGAACCTAATCACAATCCGTCGCAGCGAAAAGTGATTTAGGCGCACAGGCCGGAGCGGACAGGCCGCTCCGGCAAGATCTTTATCAAGTACAGACTAGCGCCGCTTGCGCCGCTGTAAGATACCTAAGGCCCCAAGCCCTGCCGCCAGCAACGGCAATGATGCTGGAACCGGGATTACATCTGGATCACCACCGCCGCCTGTCGGATCATCGACGATATTCTGAAGCTTCTTGTTCAGCGTATCCTGATATACTTGGCCAAAATCGCTCAGCTCGATTACGAACGCATCGGTAATCGGATTTCCGAGGCCTGCGAGGTTCACGATTTCTGCTTGGTCATCGGTCGTATCAAATCCAAGATCTACAAGATTGATCCCATCGAATCCAAGGGTCGCCTCGAAACTGAGGGAGTCCCATCCATCAGACTTGACGTCCGAGATACCTTGCGCCGTGTCACCT
>JBPCWO010000143.1:0-2870 GCA_051009475.1 Boseongicola sp. | reverse complement strand
AATCGGCGGTTCCTGGAAACACCCACTTCAGCAAATAAATTTGATTGCAGAAGTAGATTTCATGTAAGTCGATTGTCGAACCAGGATTGGGAAGTTCTGCAACGGCCGTCGCGCCTGCTGGAGGTTTCGGCGCGCCGCCACCCCGAGTCTCGCCTTGCCCCCAACCCGTCGCCAGATCCGGCCGCCGCTTTTCGAAGGCCTGTTCCACTTGCTTCCGTTCTTCGTCGCTCCAGGGTTCCAGGTCCTTGGCCGGCAAGTCCAGCTTCTCGGCCAGCGTCGCGCGCTCGTCCACGCTCATTTTCGAGCATGCCCAGCCATTCCATATTCGCCGGTTTTTCGCGTTTAGCGCTAGGTCGATCCCGCCAGCGTCCTGCTCGCCATGGACGGTCATCAGCACATACCACGGGTTCCGCGCCGCCGGTTGCAACTCCTTGCCGTCATTGCGGATCGCGACGCCGTCCTCGCCGACCTTCCGGATCCAGCCGGCGGGCTTTTCGGGGTCGTGCAATTTATCGGTCATCGAAATGGTCCACTGGTCAAGGGCATTCGCCAAAGACTAGCGCCACCGCGCAGACCTGTCATCCTTGCCCATCTTGGCGGTTCAACTTGCCGCCTGCGCACGTCGTTGATGATCACCTAGGGAGCAAACTCCTTGCTCTGACATTGCGTCGAATGAAATCCACGAGCAACCGAATACGCAGGGGGACGGATGAGCCACTTGTATAGACGAGGTGCATCGGGATGCTGGGTGGTGTCCAATCAGGCAGCACGCCAACCAGCCGCCCATCCGCCAGATGCTCTGACATCACCCACTCGGGCATCAGCACAACTCCGGCGCCGGCAGAGGCAAACTCCACCAAAGTGTCGCCCTGGTCGGCGGCCAGTTTGCCCGCAATTGTTACGTCGCGAACATTTTTGCCCTTCGTGAATTGCCACGTCAACGCTGCCTTCATGCGGCTGAAAACAACGCAGTCATGCTTGCCAAGATCTTCCGGTACCGTCAGCGGCGGCGCGTTCTCGAGATAGGATGGTGCCGCGGCGAGGCTGAGCGGGTTGGAGGAAAGCCGAGAGGCGATCAGGGTGGAATCTTCGAGGTGGCGGACCCGGATCGCAAGATCGATACCTTCACCAATAATATCGACATGGCTCTCGGTCAGAAACGACGCGACTTCGATCCGCGGAAACTCCCGGACGAACTCGACCAGCAGCGGCGCGATGACCAGTCGCGACAAGACCGGTGACATTGAAAGGTGCACCACACCTGCAGGTTTCCCGGCTTCGGTTTTGATATGTGTATCGGCCGCCTCAAGGTCATCCAGCAGCCGGGTGCAATGACTAAAATAGGCTTCGCCCTGCGGTGTCAGCCCAAAGCTGCGCTGGCTGCGACGCAAAAGCTTGATGCCAAGGTGGTCCTCAAGTGCTGCGACCCGCTTGCTGATTGTTCCCTGCGCCAGACCTTCCAGCCTCGCGGCTTCGGTAAAGCTTTCTGATTGCGCTACACGGACAAATGCCCTCATCGCAACTAATTGATCCATGTCAGCTATTCTAATTTAGAATACTATTTATTCCAATATCGATATTGGCCGCGCTTCCGATTTGTGCAAGATATGGCACAGGCTCAACAGTCGTTCACAACTCAAACCAAACTTCACGTAAGCCCTCCCAGGAACGTACCCGGGGGCACGCCGGGATCACTTTGTCCCGGCATCGGTGGAGCCATCTGATGATGAAGGAACCAACTTGTGACAAACCTTTCAGAAAAACTCGCCGACATCTGTGTGCAAGTTGGCGACATCGAAGCTCGGACCGAGGCCTTTTGCTTCGAACAACCGCAAATCCGCGATCAGATGGTCGAGGGGATGCGCACCAGAATGATCGCCCGGCAAGGCAAGTTGCAATCCGCGGTGCAGGCCGGGAGTGATGAGATTTCGTCGATCTGGGGCGCATTCATCCAATCAATGCAATCCCGCGCTGAACAGGTGCGTGCGCAGATCGAGGCCGAGCAGAGCGTGATGGAACTCGAAAACGCCAAACGCCACGCCGAACGTCTTCAGCTGAATGCAATCCTCGCCGTCGACTTTGCGGTCCTGGCAATGGAAGACGCAGAACTCGCCGTGGCAGAAGCCTTTCAGGCAAGAATCCAAGCAGGCGAGATTTCCGATACGGAAAAGACTAGGGCCCCCGGACGGGAAGACTCGGAGATAACCACCGAAATTGCATAATTCTGTCGCCCTGTCGGGCGGCAGGAAAGCCGTTTTTGGACAGCCTGAGCCTCTCGAAAGCTGTCTATCAAAAATCGACACGAAATGCAGCTTCGTCCGCAATACAGTTATTGGTGACTTCAAGATACAGACACTAATCGACTGGATTGCTTCGCGCTGCACTCAATGCAGAGCACTTCCCTGCCTAAGCTTGATTGATAATACAGGCGGCGCGCTCTGCTACGACTTCTGACGGCTCACGAGATCAACAAATCCATAGTCCGGCAACATCAGAAATGAGAAGGTCGAATGATCGACGAGGTAATACTCCGGGTCGTCCTCCTGCGCCGCATAGAAGGTTCTGTAGGCGTGTGTGACTGCGGCGATATCCTCCGGAGTGCCGGTCAGCCCAATCATATCTGGATTAAAGTTGTCGGTGAATTCGCGAAGGACCTCGGGGGTGTCTCGCGCTGGATCAACGGAAATAAACACCGGTTTCAACTCTAAACCCTGCTCGGCGAGGATCGCCGCCGACGTCCCTGCACGGTCATTTGGTCGCCAACATTTCGTCGGTCGGCATGTGCTCGCGCAAAAATCGATGCACGAACCACAGCGTCCGTTCGCCGATTGGCGAAAATAGATCCATTGCGTGCGGCCAGCCTTCGACGC
>JBPCWO010000142.1:0-4085 GCA_051009475.1 Boseongicola sp. | reverse complement strand
GCTGAGTATCGATGAGGCTTATCGCTCGGTTGGATGGAACACTGTATTCCTGTTGGCGAGTCTTATTCCGCTTGGTCAGGCGGTGCAGAACACCGGCACGGCAGAATGGATTGCCCAGCAAATTCTCGGGATATTAGATGGCTGGCCAATCTGGGCGCTGCAAGCGGGTGTGGCAATTCTGGCGACTGTCTTTTCGTTGGTTATGTCAAATGTTGGTGCAACAGTTCTTCTTGTGCCGCTTGCGGTGTCAATTGCGGTCGCTGCGGGTGCCAGCCCAGCGGTTTTTGCGCTTACAGTCGCTATTTCGACTTCGAATTCGTTCATCATACCGACGCATCAAGTAAACGCGCTGATCATGGGACCAGCCGGATACAAAGTCATTGATTTCATCAAATCTGGTGGCATCATGACTGTGTTATTCTTGGTCGTGTCGCTGACAATGCTGAATATTGTTTTCTGACTCGCGTGTATGATGATCCCGACATTTTGTGGCAAACGGGTGCGAGAAAAATCGGAACAATCAGACGCACCACCCATGGTGTCGCCAGGCCGTGGCATTTCAGGACCCGAATTGATTGCGTCTATCCACTGATGGGCAACGGGGACCAGTGCTTTGGTCGCACAAGAACGATTTCTTCGTGGCATACGTTTGTGAACTGCGGACTGTTCGCTAAATTATTTCATTGCAATAGTCAGGCGCGTGTAATTCCTGTAGAAAAGACGAGGAGTTCTGCTTCGGCCGTTCTAAACAAACATGTGAGGCCTAATGAGCGAATCTGATCGCGCCAAGTCCACATATATTGTTCCGGATTCCAAATGTCCGAATTGTGAATCTCAGGTTGTCACTGACGGTGTAAAGGAATGGTGCAGTAATTCGGCCTGTGACTATGGTCGCAGTGTCGCGCAAGATCGCGGTTCCTGGCAGGAATCGGACGCAAGCACAGGGCCCGGAGACTAGCAGGGGAAACGCTGTTTTATCCTCGCGACAATGCTTTTTGAAATGCAAAGTAAGAGTCTTTTGGCGTACGTACTTGTGTTGCGTAGTCGACATGCACGATGCCAAATCGCTTTTCATATCCACAAGCCCACTCGAAATTATCAAGCAATGACCACGCAAAGTACCCTTTCACCGGGACGCCGTCGGCAATTGCGCGATTCACCTGTTTCATGTGGTCGTTAAGAAAACCAACGCGAAGCTGGTCCTCTGCGCGTCCATTGCGAACTACGTCGTCACTCGCCATGCCATTTTCCGTGACATAAATTGGAATTTCTCCAGTATATTCGCGCTTCAGCCTTGTCAGAAACGTGTGAAGTCCCTCAGGGTAGATCTCCCAATCCATATCCGTTTTCTGCAATGATCCTGGCACCTCGCGGTAATGCGGCCAGGCGTCTGTGGCAGCGTATTTGATCACATTTCGCGTATAGTAATTGACGCCCAACCAGTCGACCGGTGTGGCAATCGCAGGCAAATCGTCTTGAAAACTATCAGGCATGTGTGGCTCAAGCGCCGAGAGAATGTCCGTAGGATAACGGCCATGAAAAAGCGCATCCGCGAAAAAACGATTGAAAATCCCATCGAACGTCTGCGCGGCCTCAATGTCCTCAGGTGAATTTGTTGCAGGTTCAGAGTAAGTGAAATTCAGGACAATGCCCGCATTCTGCTGGCCCTCTGCTCGCAACACCTGCAGCGACTGCGCGTGAGCCTTTAAAACGTGATGCATAGCTCTGGACGTTGCGCGAATATCGCGAAGCCCCGGTGCATGAGCTCCTGCAAAGTGACCTAGCCAAGCGATGCACCACGGCTCGTTGATCGTCGCAATTTTGTCCATGCGATCACCTATGCGATGGGTAACAGCACGGGTAAAATCCGCAAAGCGGTCAGCAATGTCACCGTTAACCCAGCCGCCGACATCGGCAAGCGCAGATGGCAAATCCCAGTGGTACAGCGTCAAAAAAGGCCGAAGTCCTCGGGCGTGAATTGAGTCCGCAAGCCGGTCATAGAAATCCAGCCCTTCAGCATTCGGCGTACGGCCGTCAGGCATTACCCGCGCCCAGGAAGTGGAAAAGCGGTAGGCGTCAAATCCGCCATCGCGGATAAGATCAACGTCCGCGTCGACATTGTGGAAATGGTCGCACGCGACCGCACCGTCATGTGCTAGGTGCACGTTTCCCGGCGTCGCCGCAAATGTGTCCCAGTGTGAAGAACCAGCGGCGCCAAATGAACTGCCCTCGATCTGGTATGCCGCTGTGGCGACACCGAAGATGAAATCTTCGGGAAAATCCTGACGTGTAATCGTAAAGGTCATTTCGCGTTTTCTCCCGAGTGTGCTCGCCGGGCTTGAACAGCCACGCGACCATAGGATTCGCTATGCGTCCTCGACCAGTACAACTCCCGGCAGCGATTTTAGGGCGCCTTTGATCTTGGGTGATACTGGCCATCCGTCTCCGATCGGCACAGGTACGTCCTGCTGCGCGTCTTTCAGGGGAACTGCCAATGCTGTCACGCAAACTTCACCTTTGGATCGCACTGACCCATCGTCCCGAAGGCGTTCCAGGACCGATTGGATAAGCGGGACAGCCTGTATATCGTCGATTATTACGTTCATTCCGGCGGCGCCAGCTTCAACTACGCCGTCGATTGGCGCGACGCCGCGCGCGACAGGGTCGAATTGGCCTTCGTTAAAGCGCGCCTCAAGCATCATCACGACTTGTGTCGTTTCCTCAAAAACTTTGCGCACCAATTCGAAATCGTCGGGAAACAACGCCATACCCGAAACCTGGCCAGTTGGATCCGAAATGTTCATTCTGAAAAACCGTGTGCCGCGTCCGGATTTTCGCTCTTGCAGCCCAGATACGATGACACCGACACGTGCGATTGCCGCGCCATCTGCCTCCGCCTTCTCCTGGATTTCTGTTAGTGTTAGCAACCCTTTGCGTTTCAACGCTACTGCGTAGTCATCAAGCGGGTGGCCGGACAGATAGAATCCTATGGCGATTTGTTCCTCTGCAAGTCGTTCGTTGGGCAACCAATCGTCTGTCGGTGAAAGTCGCGGTTCCGGCAGGTCGGCACCTGCCTCGCCGAAAAGCGAAACCTGCGCGCTCGCACGTTGATCATGTATCGCCGCGGAATAGCCGGTTAGGGCGTCTAGCGATTGGAACACGCGGCGACGGTTCGGATCTAGCTGATCAAATGCACCCGCCCGGGCGAGCATCTCCAGCGGGCGTTTTCCGATCCGTTTTAGATCGACACGCTTTGCAAAGTCGAAAACGCTGACAAACGGCTTGTCGCCTCGGGCTTCAGTGATCAGGCGCATGGCTTCGATGCCAACATTCTTGAGTGCACCCAGCGCATAGACAAGCTTGCTTTCATGAACCGAAAATCGGGCAGCCGAGCGGTTCACGCAGGGCGGCACGACTTCAATGTTCAAGCCGCGACGTGTCTCTTCGGCGTAAACGCCAAGCTTGTCGGTCAAATGCAAATCGCAATTCATTACGCCTGCCATGAACTCGACCGGATAGTTCGCTTTTAGCCAGGCGGTCTGATAGCTGACGACCGCATAGGCTGCCGCGTGCGACTTGTTGAAGCCGTAGTTGGCGAATTTGTCCAAGAGGTTCCAAACTTCAAGCGCCTTCTTCTTGTCGACTCCATTCTTTGCCGCACCTTCGAGAAACTTTGGCCGCTCGGCGTCCATCGCCGCTTGGATCTTCTTACCCATTGCTCGACGAAGAAGATCAGCGCCACCCAGTGAATAACCCGCCATCTCTTGCGCGATCTGCATCACCTGTTCCTGATAAACGATGATGCCCTGGGTTTCGTCCAGAATATGGTCGATCAGAGGATGCAGCCGTTCGCGTTCTGCACGGGCGTTCTTGACATCGCAATACTGAGGAATGTTCTCCATCGGGCCTGGCCGATAAAGTGCCACCAACGCGACAATGTCTTCGATGCACGTCGGCTTCATTCGCCGAAGAGCATCCATCATGCCCGAACTTTCCACTTGGAACACGGCGATCGTGCGGGCCTTGGCGTATAATTCGTAGGACTTTGCGTCGTCGAGCGGCAGCGTGCCGATGTCGATTTCGAC
>JBPCWO010000141.1:0-5503 GCA_051009475.1 Boseongicola sp. | reverse complement strand
GAAGCGGAATACTCCAATCTGTTCGGCCGCCCGGTTGAAAGTATGGCGACAGAGATCACCGTTTGGTCAGTCAACGCTTTCACTCCGACGTCAAAAGTCAAAAAACTGGAAGCTATCAAGGCAAAGCCGGATTCCAAGGCAACTGGGACCCGAATGCTATTTGACGCAGGTCTTGGAGCCAGCGTTGATGCTGACGAATATCACCGTGAAGAAATGCCCGCCGGATCCACTGTCGCCGGCCCGGCAGTCATAACGGAAACCGAAACCACGGTCGTTGTGCCTACCAGCCGCGTGATTTCCGCCTGCGCAGACGGCACGCTGGATATTCACAACCGCGGCGAGAAGTAGAGAGAGGTATAGAATGCCTGAGTTTGGGAAGGTCGCCGCGCAAGTTATGTGGAACCGGCTTATATCCGTGGTCGAAGAGCAGGCTCAGGCGCTTGTGAGAACAGCCTTTTCGACTTCGGTTCGCGAAGCCGGCGATTTATCAGCTGGCGTTTACAATGCTAGTGGCGAAATGCTTGCACAAGCCGTCACCGGCACCCCGGGCCATGTGAATGCGATGGCAGACGCCGTCGGCCATTTCATCCGCCGGATCGGACGTCAGAATATGTTTGAAGGCGACGTATATATTACAAATGATCCGTGGGAAGGTACGGGACATCTGCACGATATTACAGTTGTAACACCTTCTTTTGCTGATGGTCGTTTGATCGGGTTTTTTGCCTGCACAGCCCATATCACTGACATCGGTGGGCGCGGATTTGGGGCCGATGCAAATTCGGTTTACGAGGAAGGTCTCTATATTCCGATCATGAAATTTGCCGATCGTGGCGAAGTTGATCGAACACTTTTGCAAATCGTCAGAGGCAATGTTCGCGAGCCCGATCAACTTGTCGGTGACATTTATGCGCTCGCCACTTGCAACGAAATTGGGCACAGACGCCTGGTTGATATGTTGATTGAATTCGACCTTGGCGACTTGGGTGGCATATCCGATTTCATACTTAGCAACTCGCGACAGGCGACACTTGATCGGATTAATGCCCTGAATCCGGGCGTGGCCGAGGGGCATATGCGGATCGACGGATACTCCAGCCCTGTCGATCTTCATGTTCGCCTGCAGATCGAAAGAGACCGAGTACACTGCGACTGGGAAGGTACGTCCGGGCTCGACAAGAAGGGCATCAATGTTCCCCTTGTCTACACCAAGGCCTACACATGCTATGCGCTGAAGTGTGCGATCGCGCCGGACATCCCCAACAATGCCGCGTCTCTTGCCCCATTCGAAATCTCCGCGCCAGAGAATTCAATCGTCAATGCACCGCATCCGGCTCCAGTCGCGTTACGGCATGTGATCGGCCATATGGTGCCTGACACCGTTTATGACGCCTTAGATAAGTTGCTGCCTGACACTGTGCCGGCCGAGGGCGCCGGGTGCCTTTGCAATTTCCAGGTCAGTCTTAGACCTCGAACTGACGCGCCTGCCCCAGCCGATGCAGCTAGATCCGAAGTTTTGACATTCAACTCCGGCGGCTCAGGTGCGCGTCCGGAACTTGACGGCATGAACGCAACCGCTTTTCCCTCGGGTGTGATGACTATGCCTGTTGAAGCGACTGAACAGGTGGGCCCTGTGATTATCTGGCGCAAAGAACTTCGGCCTGACAGCGGCGGCGCCGGAACTACGCGAGGAGGATTAGGCCAATTCATGGAAGTAGGCGTGCGTGACGGGCACGAATTCGACATTCAGGCCATGTTCGACCGCGTAAATCATCCTGCTCGCGGGCGCCGCGGTGGGCATGACGGAGCGTCAACATCTATTGCGATGGACGACGGTACAGCAATGAATGGCAAGGGCAAACAATTCGTTCCTCATGGCCGCAAAGTCATGATGGCGTTCCCTGGCGGTGCTGGTTACGGCGCACCTGCGAACCGCGAGGACGACAAAATACGACGTGATCTGGCACTCGGTTATATTTCCGCCGAAGCCGCTGAACAGGAATATGGCCTTTCAAAAAGTGACATTATTGAAGTGCTTCGGCAGGCCAAGATGGGAGATTGACTTTTGACGGCTGCAGTCTTTTCAACAACGCCCAGTAAATCGTCTTATGACGTTGTCATCGTTGGTGGAGCCATAATGGGTTCATCCACCGCTTGGTTCCTGACCGAGAATCCTGACTTTGATGGTTCGGTTCTTGTCGTTGAACGCGACCCGACCTACGAGAAGTGCTCTACAGCGCACACAAACTCGTGCATGCGGCAGCAATTTTCGACTGAGTTGAATGTTCGCATTTCGCAGTTTGCGGCGGAATTCGTGAAAAACCTTCGCGCGAATATGGGCAATGATGACCGTGTTCCCGAACTGTCCATACGGTCGTTCGGCTACATGTTTTTGGCCGACAAGGAAGCATCCGCAAATATTCTGCGCGAAAACATCAAAATCCAGCACCTTGCCGGTGCCGCAACAAAGCTCATGACGCCTGAACAGATCGCGCGGGATTATCCCTTTTATCATCTTGATGACATTGTATTGGGTTCAATAAACACTGTGGACGAAGGGTACTGGGACGGATCTACAGTATTCCAGTGGTGGCGTCGTATTTCGCGCGAACACGGCGTCGAATACGTCGCCAACGAAGTCGTCGACATCGCACTCAGTGCGGCTGGCAACTGCGCAGAAAGCGTCAGATTGGCGACCGGCGAAGTGATCGCCTGCGGTCAAATCGTCAACGCTTCGGGCCCACGAGCGGCGCGAACCGCCCGCATGGCGGGTATCGAAATACCTATCGAACCTCGCAAACGCTATTCGTGGGTTTTCATAGCCGAAAAACCACTTGATCAACCACTTCCGCTCACCATCGATCCCACGGGCGTCCATGTCCGGGATAACGGCGGCGGCACGTATCAGTGTGGCGGTCATTCGGACGACGACCCAGCGGTGGAATTCGACGATTTCAATATGGATCACGGCATTTGGGAAAACTACATTTGGCCCACTATCGCCACGAGGATCCCACAGTTTGAAGCGATAAAGGTCCAGAGCGAATGGGCAGGACACTATTCAATGAACCTCTTCGACCACAACGCGATCACCGGGCCACACACCGAAGTTGAAAACTTCATTTTCTTGAATGGATTTTCTGGCCACGGACTTCAACAATCGCCGGCCATGGGGAGAGGCACCTCGGAGTGGATCACTTACGGCGAATATCGCTCACTCGATCTGACTCCATTTCATTTCCAGCGAATTATTCGAAATGAGCCGTTCGTGGAAAAGGCAGTCGTCTAAGGGCGAATTCAACTTTAAATCACATTGAAAATTGGTTGCGGAGGTAGGATTTGATTGGTTGCACTTCCGTTCAAATCATACGGGAAAGCCGCTTTAACCAAGGCAGCCGCGGATATCGTCGTTGGCTTGTATCACGCGTCGCGAACCCTCACCTGAGCTAACCTCAAAGCAATCCATTGTACGAAGACGTATCTGCTTTGCCTGATGCTTCGGTATAGGCCCAGAAAAGTTTGCCCAGCCGCTGGCAGAAGCGCCGGATTGATATCCCCGAGAATGCACTGTTCGATGCCGCGTGCTTGAGCGAAGGGATTTCGATGGTATTGTCTGCGGTTGAGAGTGGCTGTGCCATGATGACCTCTTTTGCTTGTGTAGTGCTAAGTTAGCGAGCGGTTGGCGCCCCCGCTTGACGATGGGGATGCTGATGTCTTGCCAATCCGAGATTTCTTCTTGCCGGGAGCTTGCCGATTGATGGATTTTCAGTTCGGGCCATACAAAATTAACAGTGAAAGGCGGGAACTAACTCGCGAAGGGGAAGAAATTCCGCTACAGCCCCAGGCATTTTCGCTCCTGATGTATCTTGTTGAAAACAATGAGCGTTTGGTCTCAAAGGACGAAATTTTTGAACAGGTCTGGAATGGGAAGATCGTTGGTGACGGCACATTGAACAGCCGTATCAATGCCCTTCGTCGAGCTTTAGGCGATGACGGCACGTCCCAGTCGGTCATAAAGACATTGCCGCGGCAGGGTTTCCGGTTCATCGGCGAACTGATCACGAGTGAGCAGCCGATCGCCCTACCTGCAGACGATGAGACGCGCCCGACCAAAGACAGGTCGATCGCAGTGTTGCCCTTTGTGAACATCGGCGCGGATCAAGAACAAGTCTACTTCGCCGATGGATTGACCGAAGATCTGATCACCGATCTAAGCAAGAACCGGGAGCTTTTTGTCATCGCTAGGAACTCGTCATTTTCGTACAGAAATTCACCCAAAAACGTCACTGAGATCGGAAGCGAGTTGGGAGTGGCTCATGTTCTTGAGGGGAGTGTACGCAAGGCCGGTGGCCGTGTGCGGATCAATGCCCAGTTGGTCGATGCCAAAAGTGGCGGGCACATTTGGGCAGAAAGATACGATGGCGACATTCAGGACATCTTCAGGCTCCAGGACGAAATCACAGCCAAAATCATAACTGCCCTGCAGGCCAACCTGACTTCAATGCCAAGCGCCGATCGCAGCACACTTAGCGTGGAGGCATATGAATTGAGCCTGAAAGGTCGTGCGAAATTCTTTATGTTCTCGCCGGAGACCAACCTGGAATGCATCGAGCTTCTGGACCAGGCCATTGCGATCGATCCGAATTTTGCCAACGCGTGGGCCGAACAAGTCTTTCCCTATCAAAGCGGCTGGTCTTTTGCCTGGAAGGGGTACGACGACGGCCTCCTTGTAGCGGCAGAAAAAGCGAAACGTGCGGTAGAGTTGGCGCCGAATTCTTCGTTGGCGCAGAGCAGATTTGCATGGGTGCAGACATTTCTTCGTAAACCAGACCTGTCGATCAAGAGTTTCGAGCGTGCGATAGAGATCGACCCAAACAATGCGGATACTTACGTTTGGTTCAGCGAGGCACTGAACTATGCCGGTCAGCCGCGCCGCGCAATCGACGCGGGAAAAACTGCGCTCAGATTTGACCCGGTCGCACCTCCAAATGTAATTCACCATATTGGACATGGTTATTATCTGATGGGCGATCTTGAAAAGGCAGAGGAATATGTCGGACGGGCGATCCGGATGGCGCCAACTTTTCCGCCCGCTCGGATAATCATGTCGTCGATCCTGATCGAAGCCGGCCGCGAAATGGAAGCCAAGCAACAAATGCTCGATCTTCTGGCAATCGACTCGAAATACAACCTTCAGCGTTTCTCCGAACGATACCCGTATTTTGAGAACGAGCATCAAAACAGAACGGAATCGGCCCTAAAAGCAGCCGGCTTACCACTTCAATAATCGCGATTTTTTTCGCTTTGAGCTCGACGCGTTGAACTCACGCGGGCTGCACAAGTCGAGGCCATGTAGCTATTTGAAATAATGATTTTTTGGTTGCGGGGGTAGGATTTGAACCTACGACCTTCAGGTTATGAGCCTGACGAGCTACCGGACTGCTCCACCCCGCGCCAACGGACGTCATGTAACCGCCAAATCAGGTGGCTGCAAGGCCGTTGA
>JBPCWO010000140.1:0-9830 GCA_051009475.1 Boseongicola sp. | reverse complement strand
TTCTGACCAAGCTCCGCGAGCGACGCACGCGTGCGCGGGTTAGGATCTGGACCCTTGCCGAATTTCTGGAAAACCCGGCCCAGCCCCTTCAAGTCATTGTTGATGATTTGTCAGTTCCAGGGTCGCAAACGTTGGTCAAACCCCCGAAGTTACAACCGATGCACGGTATGGCGGAGTTTTTGCAAAAATTAAGAAACACCGGCATGAATCCGCACACCGCCGGCGCATTTTCGGAACAACAAGTCACACAGGCTTCCAAAGGTACTAGCCCAAACCACGGCGCCCAATTATCGAGTTAGTATGATTGACAAAGAGTTCGATTATTTTGTCGTATTGGCCGGAATGCGAACTGGCTCGAACTTGCTTGAAGAATACCTCGCTGCGTTTCCCGGAATCGAAAGCTATGGCGAGCTTTTCAATCCCCACTTCTTTGGAAAACCAAAAGTCGAAATGATGTTCGGTCTTTCGATGGCCGCCCGTGAATCCGATCCGGTTCGCACCATTGGTGCAATGCGTTCCGAGAGCAAAAGTCTGCCGGGATTTCGCCTGTTCTATGATCACAATCCAAATGCGATCGCGCACGTCCTGGCTGACAGGAAGGCGGCCAAGATCGTACTGACTCGGCGACCGATTGACAGTTACGTATCGCTAAAGATCGCGCGCAAGACCGGCCAGTGGTGGCTGGGCGATCTGACGCGCGCGCGCAAGGCCCGTGTGGTGTTCGATCCAGAAGAATATGTCGACTTCTTGAACACGTTGGCGGAATTCCAGGCACTGATCGAGCGTGCATTGCAAACCACAGGACAAAGCGCGTTTCATATTGGCTATGAGAATCTTTCAGACCAGGACGTGATCAGGGGCCTCGGGCGGTTTCTAGGGACTGAGGCAGCGCCAGACTTGTCCAGAGTTCGTGCGAAGGTCCAAAATCCATCCCCACTGGCCGACCGGCTAACGAACCCGACGATCGCCGAAGACGCGCTTCGAAGCATCGCGATGCCTGATATTGGTCAGGTGCCTATGCACGAACCCGGACGCGGCCCCGGGCTAAAGTTTTTTCGGGTCTGCAAAACGGCACCGCTACTTTACATGCCAATCCGCGGAGCTGGATTTGACCCAATACCAAGTTGGATGAAAACGGTCGATCCTGAGGGCGAGTTAAGAGGCGGAATGGGTCAGCGCGATCTTCGCCGCTGGAAACGCCAGCATCCCGGCCATCGCTCGTTCACTGTAGTTCGACACCCATTACCACGCGTGTACGATGCGTTTTGCCGCTACATTCTACCAACCGGCGAGGCGGCCTATGCCGACTTGCGCGACGCAATGATTCGACAATATGACCTGCCGCTTCCAACCGAATGGCCAGATGCTGGTTGGACTTTGGAAAACCAACGAAACGCGTTCCTGGCGTTTCTGAAGTTTCTAAAAGGAAACCTTGGTGGTCAGACATCACTTCGAGTCGACAACACATGGGCGACCCAGGACATTCTACTAAATGCCATTGGACAGTTTTCCGTCCCTGATCGAGTGATCAGGGAAGACGCGCTGGCAGAGGCGCTTTTGGCTATTGCTGCCGATGCAGGATTAGAATCCGACCCGCCGATCGACAGATTTGACGTGCCGGCGCCGTTCTCACTCGACGAATTGCGCACGCAATCGATCGATGCCGCTGTCGCAGACGCTTATAGGCGGGACTACATGATGTTTGGGTTTTCTAAGTGGCTTTCGACCGAAAACAGCGATCAGGCTGCCTGAACCCTTGGCGCTTCGGTCAACAGTGTATGCAATGTGGAAGGATCTGTATTTGCGCGTAGTTTGATGCATAGGCTGGTGTCGCGCATCGTTCTGCTGACCAGGGCAAGTGCCTTTAAATGTTCGACGCCGGCGTCCTGCGGCGCAAGAAGCGCAAAAATCAAATCGACTGGCTGGCGATCGACGGAATCGAAATCGAGTGGCTTTTCGAGTCTGAGAAAAATTCCTAAGACCCTGTCAATTGTATCCAGCCGGGCATGCGGCAATGCAATTCCCTTGCCGACACCTGTCGGCCCAAGGTTCTCGCGCTCCTGAAGAGCGGCCGACACGTCAGAGCCGCTAACACCGTGGGTATTTGCAGCCAAATCGCCCAATTCTTGAAACAGGCGCTTTTTGCTTCCAAATGCGCCGACGGCTTTCACCGCATCCGGACGCAGAATTGTTGTCAATTCCATCAGCTACCGTTTCCTAACAAAGAACCTCACTGGGTTCCGATCCCCAAGTCAATTCGGGTCTATCCACCCGATGTTACCGTCGTCGCGGCGATATACGATATTTACGCCAGCGTCCTGCTTTTCGTTTCGAAACACTAACACCGGAGCCCCTGCCAACTCCATTTGCATCACAGCCTCACCCACCGAAAGCGAAGGAATCTTTGCTTCCATTTCCGCGATGATCATTGGCTGCAGCGTTTCGGGCTCCGAATCCTCCGGTTGATCTGACGCGGCGAGGATATACGAGGCCGCGTCAAGAAGTTCAACCGGCGAAGTTCGGTCTTTGTGATGGTCTTTCAGGCGTCGCTTGTAGCGCCGCAATTGTTTGTCCATCTTATCAACGCAGCCATCCAAAGATGCATATATTTCAGTAGCATGCGCTCTAGCCTGCGTTGTTAGACCGGTCGACAAGTGAACTGTCGCTTCGCAGACAAATTCGTGCCCGCTTTTTGAAAATACGATATTCGCATCTGTCGGACGACCGGCATATTTCTCCAATATTTCGCCAAGGCAGGACTCCACGTGAGTTTGCAGAGATTCGCCAACATCGATCTTTTTGCCGGTAATCTGATAGCGCATTACAAACTCCTTCTAAACAGACAACAAACGTGACATTCGCCAGCATTCGCTAACAAAAAGGTATCTGGAACAAATTTTTTGCTCGGGCGCCATGCGCTCCATCTGCGGCAGGTTTCGACAGGTGGGCAGGGAAGGTTGATCCTTCATTAGGCCTATTTGGCGGTAGATTCGTGCAGCCTGTCAATGAGTCGTTTACGCAGTTACATAATTCGAAAGCTTTCGCCCAAATAGACGCGCTTTACTTTTTCGTCCGCGACAACTTCGTCCGCTGTTCCGCTCATCAATACGCCACCGTCGTGCAAGATATAAGCGCGATCAACGATATCCAGCGTCTCTCGGACGTTGTGGTCAGTGATCAGCACACCGATACCGCGGTTCTTCAAATCAATAACAAGATCGCGGATATCCCCTACAGCAATTGGATCAATTCCTGGGAAGGGCTCGTCCAGCAACAAATACTTCGGATTGGCCGCCAGGCTTCGGGCGATTTCGCAACGACGCCGTTCTCCGCCGGAAAGCGCTACCGAAGGCGTTCGACGAAGATGAGATATCGAGAAATCATTCAAAAGCTCGTCGAGCCGTTCGCGGCGTTTTGTGCGGTCTTTTTCAACAATTTCGAGAATCGCAAGAATATTTTCTTCGACGTTCAGGCCTTGAAAAATCGACCGTTCCTGCGGCAAGTATCCGATTCCCAGCTTTGCACGGCGATACATCGGGAACGTCGTTACTTCTTGTCCGTCGATGATCACTTCACCGCCGTCCGGCATCACAAGTCCGGCAATCGCGTAAAAACAAGTCGTTTTGCCGGAACCATTTGGCCCTAGTAATGCGACAACTTCGCCTCGGTTGAGATCCAAGCTTACGTCACGGATCACCGGGCGCTTTCTATAGGCTTTCCGAAGGTTACGGACTTTCAGCCCCTGACTGCCTTCTTCGACTTTCAACTTGGGCGTCATTCTGTGTTGTCTCCGGCGTTGATAACTGTGCGAACCCTGCCCTCCATCCGGCCGCTGCCGTTATTAAGGTCAACAACCAGCCGATCGCCGGATATTGCCGTCGCACCTTGCGTAAGCAAAACGCCACCGCTCAGTATCACGCTGCTGCTAGCGATTGAATAAACCGCTTCCCGGGCTTCTGCCGCGTCGGTCGACGTAACAAACGTAACGCCACCTGAAGCTTTTAACTGTTCGATACCGTTTGGCCCGCCCTCTTCGCCCGTGGCATATTCGATTTCAACGCGTTCGGCGGATAAGCGAACCTCACCCTGCACCACCAGCACATTTCCATCGAACACCGCCTGACCGGTTGATTGATCGACGCTCAAGGCATCAGCAGAAACTTCGACTGGCTGCCCGCTGTCAAATGCACCTGAGCCCAAGTTAATTGTTGCACCCTGTGCCAAGGCAAGCGTTGGCAGACAAAAATAGACCAAACAAACGGCTAGAAAACGGATCAATATCACTCGGTTAATGCTCCATCAGGGCTGCGGCATGTATATCAGGCGAACACCATCCTGGAAAACAATTTGGTAATCGCCACTTTCAGGTTCGCGTTCAAGCGTCATCCGGCCTGCGTTAATCTGTCCGCCGGGTCCGGTTGCCATTACGGCTCCGGCGGCTTCAATCATAACAACGTCATAGCGCGAAATCAGCCGTTCCGTTTCGATCGTGTACCCTTGGGAAGTTACAAGTCGGGCCCCACCTTCGAGTATCGCCTCGCGTTTGACGCTATCAATAACGCCATTTGGGCTGGCTATGTCGATGCGAGTGCCATTGGGCAGTTCCACATGCGCAACAAGTTCCTCGCCGACGAACCGTTGCTGCGATTTTTCGGTGGGCCGCACTGAACTTGCTGCCATTGAAATTCTTGCGCCACTGCTTGTGACACCGCTGAAAGCAGGTTCGGTAATGCCCAACTCGAGGACCAGCTTTCTGACATCTACGTCGGCATAAGGAATTGCCTTTTCGGGGTCGAGCGTCTCTGAAACGAGAAACAGAGTTGATAAAATCGCCAACGCTGCCAATGGAAGCAAAACTTTCATCCAGAAGATGAAACGAGAGTATGCGTTGTCAGCGGTGATCATCACCGAACCTATATAGGCACTCAACTAATGCGCAAAAATATCAATCTCCGGCCAGCCGGCGAGATCCAGCCGAGACCGTGTCGGCAAAAAGTCGAATGCCGCCTGCGCTAATTCGGTTCTGCCTTCGCGCTCTAGACGTTCGTTCAGTTTTTCACGCAGTGCGTGAAGGTAAAGCACATCTGAAGCGGCGTAAGCCAGTTGCGCTTCCGAGAGTTCACTAGCCCCCCAGTCGCTCATCTGCTGCAGCTTCGAAATATCCACGCCCAGCAGTTCATCCAAAAGGTTTTTCAGCCCATGTCGGTCAGTATATGTGCGGACCAGTTTTGACGCGATTTTCGTGCAATAGACCGGAGCAGTCAGTACACCGATTGCTTTGAGCAACGCCGCGATATCAAACCTGCCAAAATGAAACAGTTTCAATACTTCTGGGTTTGCCAGGATCTTCGAGAGATTTGGCGCGCTGGTTTGGCCGTTGGCGATCTGAACGAGATGCGCGTTGCCGTCGCCGCCTGAAAGCTGGACCAAGCACAACCGGTCGCGATGGGGATTAAGCCCCATGGTTTCGCAGTCAACGGCGACAATATCGCCAAGGTCGAGGTCGTCTGGCAAATCGCCCCGATAATGATGGTTTGTCATATCAATCAACCCCTCGCGTGCGCAGGAACAAATACAGTGGAAGACCACAGCTGACGCCGATAACCCATGTTGCCGGTATTGCAAGCAACGCAGACCAGTTCTTTCGAACCCACGTTTCAACGAATGCCCAAATGGTCAATGCAATTGCAGCAATTGTCAGGTCCCACGTCAATCCAGTTGTCGATGCATTTGCGAACCAAGCGTCGACCAGCCCCGACAAACCCGTGCCGGTGTTTCTCATGTGGGTGGCAAAATAATACATTGGATGAATCGCGCCCCAGATCGCCAAGGCCAGATAGATCATCCTGATTGGAGACATCAATTCGTGCCTGTTAGGCCAATCTTAACTTGCCCGGTGACTTCGACACCGGGCTCAACTGGCTCCGGCGAGCCGTCAGCGCCGCAAGCAGTCAGTGCCATCAGACTTAGTAGAATCAAGGTTCTCATCCGCTCACCAAAATTGTTGCGCCTCCGACCTCACCGGAAATCGCTGGCGATACATACACGCCGCTTTCAGAAACCGAGGCTCCTATGCCCAGGCGCGGGTTTTCGCACGCAGCCAATAGTACGCCGACAATAATCCAGAGTAATCTCATCCTAGGCGCTCTTTCCAGTGCGCAATCTGAATGCGCACCTGATCAGGTGCAGTGCCGCCAAATGATGTGCGGCTTTTGACCGAATTGTCTACGCCTAGAACGGCATAAATGCTTTCGGTGATGTCGGAATGTTCGGATGTCATTTGTTCAATCGTCAAATCCTGCAATTCCTTGCCCTCGGAGTCGGCCAGGGCAACGAGACGTCCTGTTATGTGATGCGCGTCGCGAAACGGCAGCCCCGCTTCGCGTACCAGCCAGTCGGCAAGATCTGTTGCTGTTGAAAATCCCGACGAAGCAGCGATCCGCAATGCTTCTGGATTAGCGGTAATGTCCCGAACCATTCCCTCCATCGCCGCAACCGCAAGCATCAGATTGTCCGCTGCGTCGAATACTTGCTCTTTGTCCTCCTGCATGTCTTTGGAATAAGTTAACGGCAATCCCTTCATGATCGTGAATAGGCCAACGGTGGCGCCTAGTATGCGTCCGATCTTTGCCCGAACCAGTTCTGCGGCGTCAGGGTTCCTTTTTTGTGGCATAATCGATGAACCGGTTGAAAACCGGTCCGACATTGCGACAAATCGAAACTGCGATGACGACCAGATCACCAACTCTTCGGCGATGCGGGAAAGGTGCATAGCGCAAATCGACGCGGCAGAAAGGTACTCTAAAGCGAAATCGCGATCTGCGACCGCATCCAACGAATTGGCACAGGGTCGGTCAAATCCAAGTGCGTCGGCCGTCATGGATCGATCAATCGGGAACGACGTTCCGGCGAGTGCTGCCGCGCCCAACGGTGACTCGTTCATCCGTGACCGCGCATCCGAAAAGCGTCCGACGTCGCGGCCCAGCATTTCGACGTAAGCCATCATGTGATGGCCCCAAGTCACAGGCTGGGCTGTCTGCAAATGGGTAAAGCCTGGCATCACCCAGTCTGCGCCAGCCTCCGCCTGTTCCAGAAACGCCTTTTGGAGCGCTTTGATCCCCGAAACCGCCGCGTCGCACTGTTCGCGCACCCACATCCTGAAATCGAGCGCGATTTGATCGTTTCGGCTCCGCGCCGTGTGCAACCGCCCGGCAGTGTCACCGATCAAGTCTTTCAGCCGTGCCTCAATATTCATGTGTATGTCTTCAAGTTCAGTCGAAAACTGAAATGTTCCGGCCTCGATTTCTGACAACACTGTGAGCAAGCCTTCCCGAATTGCTTCGGCATCGCTAGTTTCCAAGATGCCTGTCGCGGCCAGCATGGCGGCGTGGGCGCGCGAGCCTTCGATATCCTGGCGTGCCAGTCGACGGTCAAATGCGATCGAGGCGTTAATTGCTTCCATAATCGCGTCGGGTCCGTCTTCAAAACGACCGCCCCACATCGTATTCGCGCTGTCCGTCATCGATTGATTCCTTTGGAGGAATGCATGCGTTTGATCTTCGCCGTCCTCTACACGGCCCTCGCACTTGGTGCAAACCCGGCTGCCGGCGATGTTGCCAAGGCGGAAAGCCTGCGCGAAGGGACGATGAAAAAGCTGATCTTCATCGACCCTAGGGCAGCTTCTGTTGAGTCGTTCACTGATCCTTCGGGCGCAGAATTGAGACTGGCGGACTTTAAAGGAAAGCACGTGTTAGTGAATTTCTGGGCGACTTGGTGCGCGCCTTGTCGCAAGGAAATGCCGCAACTGGCCGAACTTCAGGCCGAGCTCGGCGGCGACGCATTTGATGTCGTAACGATCGCAACCGGACGCAATCCGGTGGCCGCAATTGATAGCTTTTTTGAAGAGATTGGCGTCGACAACTTGCCGAAATACCTCGATCCACAGTCAACGCTGGCTCGCAATTCCGGAGTTTTCGGGCTGCCGATTACATTAATTCTTGCCCCTGACGGCAAGGAAATCGCACGGATGCGCGGTGACGCCGAATGGAACAGCGAAAGCGCGAAAGCCGTCGTTCGCGCGCTGATTGGAAGAGACGAAAACTAACGGTTAGATCGAATTTTTGGCGCGCCGCCTATTCCGCAGCAACTGCTGTTGCCAAATCCTGACTTGTTTGCCGAAACAGCTCGTCAACATCAACAAAACCTGGCCCGGATCGTGAATTCGTGCGCCGAATCCGCAGAATTGGCCCGTTGTCGTTCTTCGAATATTGGTATTCTGGACAAGGCGACACGTTGGCCAAAACGCAAAATTGCCGCCCTTTACAGTTCTTAAACTCACACATTTACAGCCCCAAATCACTCATTAACAGTGGCACACCCAATCGCCACGATGGCCAACGTATGGCGGAATTATGGCGAAACTTAGGCAAAATTGACAAAAAATGACAGATTCTGAAGCCCCATCGGATGCGAAAATCATTGCACCAATCTCTTCTTGCTGCGATTTCGGACATCGGCTTTAACAATTCCCGACGCGATCCATCCGAGAAACGCTTATGTCGCAACCGCACGGTCGCATTGTTGCGGTCCTTGGCCCCACGAATACCGGCAAGACGCACTATGCCATCGAGCGCATGCTGGCGCATCGAACCGGCATAATCGGATTGCCGCTTCGCCTGCTTGCGCGAGAGGTCTATGACCGGATTGTATCCATTCGTGGTCCGTCCGTTGTTGCTCTTGTCACTGGCGAAGAAAGAATTGTTCCCGACCGCACGCAGTATTGGGTCTGTACGACCGAGGCGATGCCAGAGGGAATGGGTACAGATTTTCTGGCTGTTGACGAAATCCAGCTGTGTGCCGATCCCGAACGCGGACATGTGTTTACCGATCGACTTTTGCGCGCGCGCGGTCTTCATGAAACTCTTTTCCTGGGGTCCGACACGATGCGCTCGGCCATAGCTGCCCAGGTCCCCAAAGCACAGTTTCTTCGGCGCGAACGTTTTTCCGAGCTGACCTACACCGGGTCAAAGAAAATCAGCCGGATGCCAGCCCGTGCGGCAATCGTCGGATTTTCCGTCGACAATGTTTATGCGCTTGCCGAATTGATCCGTCGGCAGAAGGGCGGCGCTGCGGTGGTGATGGGCGCCCTCAGCCCTCGTACGCGAAATGCCCAGGTCGAGATGTACCAAAACGGTGACGTCGACTACCTGGTTGCAACTGACGCAATCGGGATGGGACTGAACCTCGACATCACCCATGTCGCATTTTCAGGCGTGCGAAAATTTGATGGACGGCGCATGCGCGACTTGCAGCCAAACGAATTGGCGCAAATCGCTGGTCGCGCCGGGCGCTATTTGACGCCTGGTACTTTCGGCGTGACGGGCGAGGTAGCGCAACTGGCCGACCCGGTTGTCGATGCGATCACCTCGCACAGCTTTACGCCTGTAAAAAGACTTCAATGGCGAAATACGGTTCTGGAATTTGGCTCGCTCGACCGTCTGATTGCTTCGTTAGAGGCAGCTTCGGATGATCCAATGCTGGTGCGCGCGCGGGAATCGGACGATCTGGCAGCACTGAAGTCGCTGGCACAAGATACCGAAGTACGGGCGTGCGCGTCGGACGGGCGCGAGGTGAAGCTTTTGTGGGAAACGTGCCGAATTCCCGATTTTCGCGGCATCAGCCACCAAGAACACGCCCAATTGATTGGCAGAATTTTTTCGGATCTTCATCAAAACGGCTCAGTATCCGAAGATTGGCTGGCGCGTAATATCGAGCAAATCAACCGAACTGACGGCGACATCGACGCTCTTTCAAAGCGATTGGCGTATATC
>JBPCWO010000139.1:0-5833 GCA_051009475.1 Boseongicola sp. | reverse complement strand
CGGCGCTGCATTGGGTCCGTGATCTGATCGCGCGCGAAGACATCAACTGCGCCTACGCACAGAAAGGGCGCATCCAACTTGCTTGGACCAAATCTCATTTTGCAAACCAGCGGCAGCTCGCCACTACAGTCACGACGAAAAGCTCGGTAAAAATCGACATTCTAAAAAAGGAGGAGCTCGGCTCCGAAATCAAATCCGATGTCTACAAGGGCGGCATTTTATTTCCCGAACACGGTGCGCTGCACCCAGCGAAATTTCATCACGGATTATTGGTCGCCGTTTTGCAACGGGGCATTTCAGTGACCGCCGATTACCCTGCCTTAAAACTCGCAAAAGACGCCAGTGAATTCCAAGTCAGCACGCCCGACAAAACCATCCGAGCGGGCAAGATAGTCCTGGCGACAAACGGGTATACGTCGTCACCGTTCAACTGGTTTGCGCGCCGGGTGTTTCCGTTACCGAGCTTTCTTATTGCGACCGAACCTTTGTCATCCAACCTGATCGGCGAAATCGCACCGGGCCGACGCATGATGGTCGAGACTCGGGCCCGGCACAGTTACTTTCGGATTTCGCCGGATGGCACGCGAATTCTCTACGGCGGCCGCGCGGCGATGGTGGACATTGATCTAAAGAAAGCTGCTGCGCGCCTGCACGTCACCATGACCGAGGTCTGGCCCGAATTGAAAGACGCCAAGCTCACGCATGTCTGGACCGGCAACACCGGTTATAGCTTCAATCACGTGCCGGCAGTTGGCGAACACGACGGCATCCACTATGCCCTGGGTTTTTCCGGATCCGGGACAGTGCTTGCACCATACCTTGGCGCGAAGGCCGCGCTTCAGGCGTTGGGAGATCCGAACGGCGAAACCGCTTATTCGCAGACACAGCTGCAGCCACGTTGGTTCCATTCCGGTGGTCGGCCGCATTTTCTGCGTGCTGCGAATATCTGGTATCGAAACTGGGTCGACGGGGCGGAGAACCGCGCGGCCCGGCGCTAAAATCCTGAGACTAAAGCCAGCTCACAATTAGGCGGTTCTCGCGCGAGGCAGGCAAAGCAGTGTAGCTGAGCGCGATGGCGGTTTCGTCGATTTTGGGTTAACGTGAGAGTATGAGATTGCTCCAGTTACTCTGCGCGATTTGTGGCCTTGCCTGGATGAATTCCCCAGCGATGGCTGATCAGAATGACCCACGCCTTAGCAAACTGTTTGCCGAAATCAGAGAAGTTTCTACGCCGATCGAAGCGGCACCGATCGAGGCGAGGATTTGGGCTATATGGCTAGAAACCTCGGATCAGACGGCGGCGGCGTTATTGCAGACCGGGTTGGACGCGATGCAAGTCAGCGATCATCTGGGCGCACTGCAGGCGTTTGATCAACTAGTCACGCATGCCCCCAATTTTGCCGAAGGCTGGAACAAACGCGCCACCGTCCACTACCTTGTCGGGAACTTTGAGCAGTCTCTAGATGACATAGCCACTACTGTTTCTCTGGAGCCGCGCCATTTTGGAGCCCTGTCTGGGCGCGGGCTTGTCTATATGAACCTCGACGATCTTGGGAAGGCGTTGGGGTCATTCGAAGCGGCACTCGAGGTTTATCCGAATATGGTAGGGCCGGGCATCAATGCAGAGGCAATTCGCCGGATTCTCGGCGAAGAAATTTAATTTAGTTTAGCCGGTTTGTTTGGTACTTCCGGTTGGCGAAGTGTTGGCTGCAATCGCGTATGTTTTGCGCGATTTACTCCTCGAAGCGCTCTGTCGTGTCACGATCTCGCTCGTACACTCTCGCGAGCGGAAACGGCGGCAACCAGGCCTCGCGCCGAACGACCCAGCTTTCGTAAGTAGGCGTTAGTTGGTCAGGGGCATCCAATATTCCTAAATGCACTTCGATCTCGTCAGCGGTTCGTGCAAAAACGGGCGAGCCACAGAGCAGGCAGAAATTCCGACCGGCGTAGTCGCCTGTTTCACCCTCGATCTCCACCGCATTCTGAGGAAATACCGCGGCCGCATAGAAAAGGGCTCCATGATGCTTTCGGCAGTCGAGGCAATGACAAATGCCGACTCGGTGAGGCGGACCAGAGGCCACAATTCGAACACTGCCGCACAAGCAACCGCCATTAAATCGGTCCATGCTATGTCTCCTTTAAAACCCAAGCGGCCAGATTGTTGGCGATAAAACCGGCGTTCAGGACGTTATTTTTCGCTGGGAAGTTGCTTGGAATCGGTGACAACGTTCGCGTCAATTAGTTCGGATTGCTCAGGATACCACATTTCCGACGCTTCGCTGTCGAACATTTTGTCCAGGAACCAGAGCGCGACTCCGGATTTGGAAAACGCCGCGCGATCGCGACTTTGTTCACGCAGCGGATCCGCATTGAGAACGGCATAATCGGCATCAATTCGGTATTGGTGAAAACCTAATTTGCCACCTGGAGCAAGGTGTCGGTTGGCACCACCAATAAAGACCGTTGTACAAGCCGAACTGCACTCATCGATTACTAAGGTGTCCAGTGCATTCTGCCTGATGATATTTGCCAACCCTCTGGCTTCATAAATGTTGCCGCCAGTGCTGGCCAAGATAATTTGGTCAACGCCCGGGTATGCCTCGATCTGAGCTCTGAGATGGTCAGTTATTCCAAGTTCCAATGAACCGGCGAGCATCAGTGACTGTCTGTCTTTAGTTGGTTCGATGCTGTACTTGGCAGCGCGTTCTGCTTCGAATTCGATTTGGCTGGTCAGCAAATCTGGAGTTGGAACTGTCATTTGCCACGCGCCAAACGCATAGGAGATGGCCCACAGGAATGCCGCGATAACGCCCAGTTGGCTTGCCCAAACGGGCGCCATTGATCCGCTTGCCCGAATATGGGTCCCGGCAGCACGGACAACGCCACCAACCTGCCAGACGAGCACAAGGCCATGAAAAACCACCGCCAAAGCCAAGATCATAGCTCTGTTGTCGCTGAAATCGTGCCCTTCTTCCGGGCTCAACAGTTCTTGTATCGCAAATATCACCACTCGGATCAGCACAAGATTAATCCAGAATGACCATGCGAGGCCGTGCTGACCCTTCCAGTGGTCGGTTACATATATCCAACTGTTTTTGATCAAGTCTCCCCCTGGGCAAACGTGAACTCTAATCCCAAACCGGTGCCAATGGCATTGCCAGCGGACTGGTGTTGCCGCTGTCCGGCAAGTATTCGGGCGTTCCGCTCAGCCTAATCTCGCGCCAGTTCTTCAAAAGCACTTCCAGCGCCCGCGCCATATCGGTTCGTGCCACAAATTGACCCAGACAATGATGCGCACCACCGCCAAAACCGAAGTGAATTTTGCGATCCACGGTTACATCGAAATGCGCTTCACCGCCGACCATCGGGTCGGTGGCAGTCGCGTGAACCAAAACATGCACTGTGTCGCCTGTGCAAACTTCGACACCATCAAGTTCGAATGTCTCAAGCGCTTCTCGGGTGCTCCAAGTCGTGGTTGGACGCATTCTGATAATCTCTTCAATCGCTCGAGGTACTCGATCCGGGTGAGCGCGAAGCCAGGTCCATTGATCCGGGTGGTCGGCAAAAAGCGCCATCGCAAAACCCAACTGCGCGCGGGTGGTATCAACGCCGCCGAAAATTGAAATAACGATCAGATCCTTTAGCGATTGTCGGCCATCCAGCCCATGCGTTTTGCCTTCGCGAATCAGTCTGGCAACAAAGCTGGATTGATCATTGCCGGCGTTCGCGCGATCGATCAGAGCGTCAGCCAGTGTCATCAACCGATCGCAGGCGGCATTCGCATTGGCCTCGTGCTGTTTGGCATCCATCCCCATTGCCAGACCCAACGTGCTGGCGTCTTTTGCAACTTGAGCGGCGTCGGTGTCCGGTAAATCCAAGAGTGTCGTTACCGCGCGACCGGCAAATGGCTCGCTGAACGCATGTATGAACTCAAAACTTTCAAGTGACATAAGCGGCGCCAGCAATTGTTCTGCAGTGTCCGCAAATCTGTCCGTCAGAGAAAGCACGTATTCGTCCGAGAGCGCTGCCAGAGCAACGCGACGCAATTGACGATGATCGTCGCCTTCCTGGCTGATGATGCTTCGCATCCAGAAATCGGCGAACGAGCCTTCGAGTCCGACTTTCCTTGGCCAATCATAACTGCCTTGCCGAAGCCGCCGGTCACGGAGAATCTTGCCCGCTTGCGCATGGCGCAATACGGCGATCCCAAAAGGCGTTCGTGCACACCAGTTGGCGGTCCTTGCTGACCTGACCTCTTCTGACCGCGTGGAGAACCCAGGCGCGGTCAAATCCAGAAAGGGGAGATCGTCCCTCAGCAATCCAGCGTGTGCTCTCGTTCCCATGTGCTCAGATGCCGCGAATAACTGTTCCAGTCATCGGTCTTCAGCTTGACGTAACTTGCCGCAAACTCAGCGCCGAGCGCGCCGGTGAATTTGCCGTCGGACTCGAACGCGCGGAGCGCGTCCAAAAGGTTCAACGGCAGCTTCGCCACATTTCCCAACTTTTCCGGTTCGGCATAAGCGTCGACGTCCATGCGCGGTCCGGGATCGGCCTTGGCTGCAATACCCAGTCGTCCTGCGGCAAGTATGCCCGCCATCAGTAGATACGGATTTGCGGCACCATCGGCGAGCCTAAACTCGATTCGGCCCGGGTCAGGGATACGGATCATGTGGGTTCGGTTATTGCCGCCGTAGGTCACTGTGTTCGGAGACCAAGTGGCGCCCGAAAGCGTGCGAGGTGCATTTATTCGCTTGTAGCTGTTCACGGTCGGGTTGCTGAGCGCGGCCAAAGCCGCTGCATGCGTCATTAGCCCGCCGATAAATTGATAACACGTGGGGCCCAACCCCATTTCGTCTTTCCCCGCGAAATGGTTGGTTTCGCCGTCATTAGACCAAAGCGAAATATGCGCATGACATCCGTTTCCGGTAAGATGCGCGAAAGGCTTGGGCATGAAAGTTGCGCGGAAACCGTGCACCTGCGCGATTTCCTTCACCATGAATTTAAAAAACGCCCATCGGTCAGCAGTTGTCAGGGCAGGAGAATAATCCCAGTTAATCTCAAACTGGCCATTCGCGTCTTCATGGTCATTCTGGTAAGGCCCCCAACCGAGCGCCTCCATGTGGCTGCAAATCTCGGAAATCACCTCAAACCGTCGCATCAGGGCGGACTGATCATAGCAAGGCTTTTCCTGGATATCGCGAGGGTCCGAGATCGCGTCCCCATCGGAATCGATCAGATGAAACTCGGGCTCGACTCCGGTCATCAGCGCCTGATCGTATTTCGCAGCCTCCGCCACTAGCCGCTTGAGCACATTGCGCGGCGCCTGGTCTACTGGCGCGCCGTCCATCCAGGGATCACCAGCGACCCAGGCGACTTCCGGCTTCCACGGCAGCTGAATGACGCTGTCGGCGTCGGGCATCACAAACATGTCCGGATGCGCCGGCGTCATATCGAGCCATGCCGCAAACCCGGCGAACCCAGCACCGCTTTCCTGCATGTCGGCGACCGCACTTGCCGGGACAAGTTTGGCGCGTTGAACACCAAACAAATCAGTGAAATTGAACAAAAAGAAACGGACGCCGTTTTCTTTTGCAAAGTCCTTTAATGAAGCCATTCTCGCCCTCCCTGATCTTCAACGTAAAAAGGGCCGCGAATCGCGGCCCTTTTCAATCATATTCTGCATGTTCAATGCAGTTTATTTGTAGTTTTCGTAGAGCTTGTGCTCTTTGCTGTTGCCGATCCAAAGCGCGACAACGCAAGCAACGGCTGACAATAAGGTGTAAATAAACGGCGCTGCGCCGCCCGCACCCATGTACATTGCGCCTTCAACAAC
>JBPCWO010000138.1:0-7352 GCA_051009475.1 Boseongicola sp. | reverse complement strand
CAAATTGACCGTTTCCGCCGCGATGGATACCTAATCGTTGAAGACGTGGTCGACGAGGCAACGCTCGAACGCGTCCGTGCCGAATACGCCGAACTGATGGACCAACTCTATGATGGCTGGCGCGCAGCGGGGCAGGTTTGCGACCCACCCGAAGCGCTCGACTTTTGGAGCAAGCTGGACCGGGCAAGAGACGCGGGCGTCGAATGGTTCCAGCCGCTGGATATCAGCCTTCCACACGAAGACATCAGTGAAGTAACTCCATTTCATTTCGGTCCAGCAGTATTCGAAATGCTTACGCACCCTCGCGTTTTGGACGTGGCCGAAAGCGTTCTTGGCGGCGAGCTAACCTCAAATCCGATCCAACATGTTCGTATCAAGCCGCCACAACGGGAAGTGCCTGAAGGCGAGGTGCGGGCACATATCGGAACTACCGATTGGCACCAGGACCGCGGCGTTGGTCATGTCGAAGCCGACAACACAGACATACTGACGGTATGGATCGCGATTACAGACGCCACTGTCGAAAACGGATGCCTCCAGGTCATCCCAAATCCGCCGGACGCGATGTATCCCCATTGCCCGAAGACGCAGACAGCTATTGCGGACTCCTTTGTACAGGCTGACCGAGCCGTGCATGCCGAAGTCCCGGCGGGCGGGGTTGTGCTTATTCATCCGCTAACGCCGCACTGTGCGGGGCCAAACGAATCGAATGGATATCGATGGTCATTTGACATCCGCTACAACGTCACCGGGCAGCCAACAGGCCGCGCGCATTTTCCTGATTTCGTTGCCCGCTCGCGGGCACAACCTGAAACTGAATTACGCGACTGGCGCCTTTGGAAGGACCGGTGGGAGGCCGCCCGCACCATCGCTGCCAATTCACCGCACATTCCCCAACATCGCTGGCGGTCCGACAGCCCGCACTGCGCTTGAGGCATCTGCATGAGTGCCTGGGTTCGCCTTGATCCGTCTGACAATGTTGTCACTGCCACCCGATCGCTGGAGGCAGGCCTGGAAATTGACGGGCATCCAACACATCATCTGATCCCGTCCGGACACAAGATTGCAACGCAGGATATCCCGAAGGACGCTGCAATCCGCAAGTACGCTCAGTTAATCGGATACGCGTCTGTCGACATTTCCGCGGGCGATCACGTCCACACTCAGAATACAAAATTCCGCAATACAGATTTTGAATACGAGTTTGGAACTGAATTGCGGCCAGTTACTATGGTTGAAGAAAGCCAGCGCGACACTTTTTCTGGCTATCGCCGCGAAGATGGTCGTGTTGGGACGCGAAACTTCATCGCCATCGTCACGTCAGTAAACTGCTCTGCCACAGCGGCGAGGATGATCGCTGATCACTTCACGCCCGAAGTTATGGCCGATTTTCCGAATGTCGACGGAGTCGTCGCTTTTGTTCATGGAACAGGATGCGGGATGGCAGATTCCGGCGATGGTTTTGAAGCGCTACAACGCGTGATGTGGGGATATGCCAAACATCCCAACCACGCCGGCGTTGTCATGGTTGGTCTGGGGTGCGAGATGAATCAGATCGACTGGTTGTTAGAGGCATATGGTCTGAAACAAGGACCGTTGTTTCAGACCATGAACATCCAAAATGTCGCCGGGCTGAGGCGAACTGTTGAAGTTGGGATCGAAAAAGTTAAGGCTATGTTGCCTTTAGCAAACATGGCGCAACGCTCGCCCTGTCCGGCTTCTGAACTAACCGTCGCTCTGCAATGCGGCGGCTCGGACGCATGGTCAGGAGTAACGGCCAATCCAGCGCTTGGCTTTGCGTGTGACTTACTGGTGGCGCAGGGCGGTACGGGCGTCTTAGCGGAAACCCCGGAAATCTACGGTGCCGAGCACCTGCTGACCCGCCGTGCCGCCAGCGCTGAGATAGGCGAAAAGCTAATTGGATTGATCAGTTGGTGGGAGGATTACACGGCACGAAACAAAGGCTCGATGGACAACAACCCTAGTCCCGGCAACAAAAAAGGTGGGCTGACAACAATCCTTGAAAAGTCACTTGGGGCGGCAGCCAAAGGCGGCACAACGCCACTCACCGGTGTCTTCAGGTATGCCGAGGAAATCCGCACGGCAGGCTTTACCTTCATGGACAGCCCCGGCTACGACCCGGCCAGCGTTACCGGACAAATCGCAAGCGGTTGTAACCTGGTGTGCTTTACCACAGGGCGTGGATCGGCGTTTGGATCAAAACCCGCGCCAACCATCAAAGTGGCAACGAACTCCAAAATGTACGAGCGCATGTCCGAGGACATGGATGTAAATGCAGGTGATATCCTGACGGGTGAAACAAACGTCGAATCCAAGGGCCGCGAAATCTACGAGATGTTTTTACGAGTGGCTTCTGGTGAGGCAACCAAATCCGAAGCACAAGGACTTGGTGACTATGAATTTGTGCCCTGGCAAATCGGAGCGGTGATGTGATGCCACACGAAGTCCTTTCCGACGACCAAATCGACACCTATCAAAAGAACGGATACTTGGTTCTTGAGCAACACTTGCCGACAGAATGGCTTGCGAAAATCCGTTCTGAGATCGCGCGCTTTGAGGAAGAAGCGCGTGGCATGACAGCCTCAAATGACCGGCTAGACCTCGAAGACAGCCACACGCTGGACGACCCACGGCTTCGAAGAATTAAGTTGCCACATATGATAAGCGACGCGATGCGCGAGTTGATGTATTCGGACCTAATCCTTGGCCCGGCGCGCGATTTGATCGGCCCGGACCTTCGGCTGCATACGTCGAAACTGAACATGAAATCAGCTGGTTATGGAGCTGCTGTTGAGTGGCATCAGGATTATGCATTTTATCCGCATACGAATGACGACATTTTGGCGATTGGCGTGATCATCGACGATATGGCCAGCGAAAATGGGCCCCTCAAAGTCTTTCCAGGCAGCCACAATGGCCCGGTTCACGACCACCACGTCGATGGCGTCTTTGCAGGAGCATTCAACCCAGAGGACAACGGGTTGAACCCGGCAGATGCAGTCGAACTAAAAGGTCCCGCCGGGTCGATAAGTATTCACCATGGGCGCATCATCCATGGCTCGGCACTCAACACATCAGACCGGGCTAGGCGGATCCTTTTTTACGAAATGATGGCGGCTGATGCGTTTCCGATCATGGGATCAATGACCCGCTGGGACGGAATCAAGGACTATGACACGAGAATGCTTTGCGGCTCGCCAACATTGAACCCGCGTCTAAAAGAAATTCCGGTACGAATACCGCAACCACAACCGGACGTGCCAATATCCATTTACGAAATCCAGAAAGGGCTAAAAAAACGCGCTTTCGGGCAAATAAAAGAAGAAGGGGCTGTCCAATGACCAAACCTGCAATTGGATTTATCGGACTTGGCCTGATGGGATCGGCCATGGTCGAACGACTACAGGGGCTGGGCTACCGGGTCACAATAACAGCCAACAGGTCACGCGGGAACATTGACGCGGCCGTCGCGCGCGGTGCGACTGAAGTTGGCACAGCCCGCGACGTGGCGGCGGCCAGTGAGATTGTCATGCTATGCATGGACACATCCGACAGCGTCGAGGCGAGAATGCGCGGCGCTAACGGCATAATCGCCGGTCTGAAACCCGCCGCCGTTGTCATCGATTTTGGAACTTCCCTTCCAGGTTCTACGCGAACACTTGGCGGTGAGATTGCTGAAGCAGGCGGCACTTATCTTGACGCGCCGCTAGGGCGGACGCCGAGCCATGCCAAGGATGGCCTACTGAATATTATGTGTTCCGGCGACAAACCGACCTACGACCGTGTGAAACCGGTATTGGATGACTTGGGTGAAAATGTTTTTCACCTTGGCGACCTTGGTTCCGGCCACACCATCAAGCTCATCAATAACTTCTTCGCGATGACCACTGCCAATGCGATGTCCGAAGCCTTTGCCATGGCCGATGTAATGGGGATCGAACGGCAATCAGTGTACGACGTCATGGCAGCGGGACCGCTGAGGTCAGGTATGATGGATTTCGTCAAAGCATATGCCATCGACGGCGATCCAAACAATTTGGCCTTCGCCGTCAAAAACGGGGCAAAGGACGTTGGATACTACGTTCAGATGGCGCAGAACGCCGGCGTCGACAGCGTCATGTCGAAATGCGCACTGAACGGGCTAACTCTCGCACTTGCAGATGGTCGCGGCGAAGATCTTGTTCCGCAAATGGTCGATTTTTATTCAACCCGGTACAAGGGCTGATAATTGGCCATTGCCGTCGACACAGTAGAAGACAACGTCCGACTGGGCATTGTGATGATGCTCTTGGCGTGGTTCCTGTTCTCGCTGGTTGATACTGGTGCCAAATGGCTTGCGATTATTGCAATGCCGGCCGCACAAGTGGCGTTTTTCCGATACGCGGGGCATTTCGTTGTATCTGTTGGAATGATTGCCAGGGGCGGAAGGAGTATTGACCGGTTTCGAACCAGCCATTTTTGGACGGTGTCTGCACGTGGCGCGTTGTTAGCTGCTGCGACAACTTCAAATTTCTACATCCTTCAGTTTCTTCCGCTTACAATTACATCGGCAATCATGTTTTCAAGCCCGGTCATCGTCTGCCTGCTTAGCGTGACGATGTTGAAGGAAAAAATTGGACCGTGGCGCTGGTTCGCAATCATCCTTGGATTTATCGGCGTTCTGGTCGTGATCCGCCCGTTCGGCGAAACGTTTCACCCGGCAATGCTGTTGGCGGTGTTTAACGCTGTGTGTCTTGCGCAATACTCCATAATGACTAGGCAACTCGCTGGTGTGGTCCCAACAGATACAATGCAGTTCTATATGGGTGCTGTGGGAACGGCATTGACGGCGCCGTTAGCCCTTTTGACTTGGGAGAATCCGACTTCCGCCAATCAATGGTGGGTGCTTATCATGATCGGCGTCATAGCTTGGTTGGGACACCAGCTCTTGACGCACGCACACCGCTTTGGGACAGCAAGCGTTCTGATGCCTTTCACCTACTCCTTCCTGATATATCTTGCCGTTCTAAGTTATGTTTTTTTCGGGCATGTTCCCGGCGTTTGGACGATTGCCGGCGCCGCCATCATCGTCGCGTCTGGCCTCATCATCTGGCGGCGGGAGACAAGCATATGACCCGAGTGGCATGTATCGGCGAGCCAATGATCGAAGTGTCGATGCGCGGCGATACAGCAGGCATAGGTGTGGCGGGCGATACCCTGAATTCGGCGATATATTTAAAGCGATCCGAGCCGGAAATTGAGGTCGATTACATCACGCGCCTGGGTGATGATCCGTTTTCGATGCGTATTCGCGACGCAATGACCGATGAGGATATAGGTACAGAAAAAATACAGATCGAGCGTGGTGGATCGCCAGGGCTTTATGCTATTTCACTAAGCGACACCGGCGAGCGATCATTCACTTATTGGCGCAGCGCGTCGGCTGCCCGAAACCTGTTCTCTGATGGCGATTTTTCACCGCTGGAAGGATACGATCTGGTCTATCTTTCGGCGATTTCAATGGCGATTCTGCCCCACTCCGTACGCAAGACTTTGATTGCGCACATAAAATCCGCGGACATACCGGTTGCATATGACAGCAACCACCGACCGAAGCTCTGGGACAGCATTGAACATGCCAGGGAAGTAACCAATGAATTCTGGGGCTTTTGCCACATCCCGCTGCCATCAATTGACGACGAAATGGAGTTGTTTGCGGAATCAGAAGCCGCCGTGATTGAGCGTACCAAAACCATACACGGGGTCGGTGCTTTGAAACGTGGCGAAATCGGGCCGCTGTCCATTGGCGAGGACGTAAATCAAACCTATCCGCCCGCAGACGAGGTCATCGATACGACCGCTGCCGGCGACAGCTTTAACGGCGGCTATCTGGCCGCCCGCCTTCGGGGAATGTCGCAAACTGCATCATTGCTTGCGGGGCACAAATTGGCCGCCAAAGTCGTCGGCTATCCGGGTGCGATTATTCCGCGATAACCCTCGCCAGATCCTCAGCCTCGATGACAGCAAGAAGCGCGCGCGTCGGATCGTCGCCGGAGGCAGCGGTTGCTAGATCAGCGGTTCGCGGGTCGTCCAACGGCTCATTCGCCCTCGTTTCTGAAATGCAGAACGCGATCCAGGCGCGAACAGCTTTCGATATCGCGGGAGACGACAAGCCGATTTCAGAACGGTCACGGAGTGATCCGATCAAACGATAAGGCACCTTTTCTGACCCATCCATGGCGATTTGACGCAACCGATGCTCAATCTGCGAATTCTCAAATCTTGCAATCAATGCGTCGGCGTAACTATCAGCCTGGCCCTGAAGTTCAGGCTCAAGTGTTTCAGCGCTTTCTTTCATCAAGGCTTTCGCTGTTGCGCGCAGTTCTGGATGCTGAACAGCCTCGTGAACAAATTGATATCCTGCCAGCACTCCCGCATAGGCCAAGTAGGAATGCGCACCATTCAGCATTCTAAGCTTCCGTTTTTCATGTGGTGCGACATCATCGACCCACTGAACGCCTGGCCAGTTGGGGCGTTCCGCTGCAAATCGATCTTCAATCACCCATTCCTTGAACGGCTCGCAGGCTACGGCCATCGGATCGCCAGTGGACTTGCGCAGTAATTCCGTGGTTGCGGGCGTGATCCGATCAACCATGCAGTTCGGAAATGCTACAGTGGCTGAAATCTCCAGCCCTGCCGCCGCGGAAAAGCTGCGGACGGCGGCCGCCAACGCATCACCGTTGCCCATCCGGTTGTCGCAACTCAGAACCGTGACCGGATGAGTTCGACCGGCCAGACCACGCGCAAGAAAACCGATGAACGTTCCTGGGCCGGCACCCTGAAGGTCAGATTTGATGTCCGGGTCTTCAAGATTCAACGCGCCGTCCGGTCTAAGATGGTAGCCTTTTTCGGTGACCGTGGCCGAAATTACTTTAACTGCAGGATCTCTTATCGCGCTTAAGACAGCGCTTGGATTCTCCGGCGCAACGAGAATATCTTGTATAATATTGATCTGTTTAGGTTTTTCCCCCTGAACGGCCAATGTGTAACGATATTTCCGCGCCGAAAGCCCATCGCGAACGCTGGCCGAACGTAGCGACACCCCGGTGAGTGCCCAGCCGCCCGCGTCGTTAGTGTAATCTGCCAAGTGGGCCCGAAAAAAGTTCCCCGGACCAAAATGCAATATGCGGCTCATTAGAGGTGACGCCTCAAGCAAAGTGCGCCCTGAACTTGTCGATGCACTGGCGGAACCCGTCTTCGAAGTTGCCGTTGCCGGGGTGGAAAACGCTTTCGAAGCTGACAACGCCATCATACTGGTCGGCGCTCAGCGCGTCTGCAATCGGCTGGAACTG
>JBPCWO010000137.1:0-5352 GCA_051009475.1 Boseongicola sp. | reverse complement strand
TACGTGCGCGGCATCAGCGGCGTCCTTTCATGACATGGCGCGGGCGAAGTAATCTTCGATCATATCGCCAAAGCTCTGCTCGACGGCTACACAGAACCCTTCCGATTGCTTCAAAATCAACGCCTTAAGCCCAAAGACCTCGGAGAATGTGGCGCCATTTTCGGGAAACACCGAGGGATGCACATCTAACGGGCTTGCGATTGACATGATTTGGTCGGCGTCCTGACCCGTGATGGAAAAGAAAGTCTGAGTGTCGGACACCCGCACGAGGCTGATCTCGGGTGGAGAAATTTCAGGTCGCAGTACCGTTTCAAATTCGGCTTCACGCTCCAGCGGCGCACGCAACAGCCAATGGTTGCGGCCGACGAAGAGCAGCTCTGCTTCATCCTTCAGTGTCGCTGTGTTTGGAGTATTCGGGAATAGCGGCAAGGCCTCGCCCGCCCAATCAGACAATGCCGCTTGCGGGCCTTTCAGATCAAAGAGCGCCATCGCGCCAACCCGTCTGATTGTTGCTTCATACGACATTCAGGACCTCAACCGCTTACCATCGGGATCATGAAACACAGGCTTGGTCACGTGCACCGGGATCACGCTATCCTTTAGCCGGACATGGGCTGTTTCACCGTGGCGGGAATGACCGTTTTCGAGCAGGGCCAGCGCGACCCAGCGGTCGTGGACGACGCTCCAGACACAAGCGGTGACCAGACCTTCGGTCGCCAGCTTTGCCCCATCAGGGGTCAACGGCGCGCCTTCGGGAATCTGCGCATTCGGGTCCTCGGGTAACAGCCCCACCAGTTCACGCCTTACCGATCCGCCAGCGCGCCGTATCTCGACTGAGCGTCTGCCGATGTAATCCGGCTTTTTCTTCGACATGATCCATCCCATTCCCAGATCAAACGCGTCAACGGTTCCGTCAACTTCGTGCCCGAGCGACAAAAAGCCCTTTTCAACCCGCAAGACATGGCTGCCTTCGGATCCAACCGGCTCGATCCCAAAGGACGCGCCGGCGGACATGACTTTGTCCCACAATTCTTTCATATGTCGTGGCGCCACGTTCACTTCAAACGACAGTTCGCCAGTGAAGCTGACCCGCACGACCCGCGCAGTTAGCCCGGCGACCGTTCCGTCGCGAAACGACATGAACGGGAAGGCTTCGGTTGAAAGATCGATATCGGTTTCAAGGGCTTCCATCACGTCGCGTGCCATCGGGCCGCAGATGGTGGCGTTGTTCAACTGGCTGGTGACGGTGGTGATCATTACTTCCCACTCGGGATGATCGAACTGCAGCACCTTTTCCATATGCTGGTTCATCGCGTCGGCGTGCCCGGTGGATGTTGAGATCAGCCAGCGATGTTCATCCAACCGCAGGGCAACACCATCATCCAGGATCAATCCATCGTCCGAAAGCATCAGCCCATAACGGCCATTGCCCGGCGTCAGCGTCGACATGACGTTAGTGTAGATCAGATCCAGAAATTTGCCGACATCCCGGCCTTTCAATTCAAACTTGCCCAGCGGTGAGCCATCGTAGACACCAACGCCATTACGCACCGCGCGACATTCCCGGTTTACAGCCTCCTGAAAGCTTTCGCCTTCTTGCGGGAAATAGCCCGGCCGCCGCCAGCGTGCGCCGGCTTCATACATGAAGGCACCGCGCGCGTGGTTCCATTTGGTGACCGGCGTATGGCGATAGGGAAGCACCACCGAGCCTTCGCGCAACCCGCTGATCGCGCCAAACGAAACAGGCGTATAAGGCGACCGGAATGTAGTTGTTCCGATGTCGGCAAGCGCGATACCTTGCTCCTTTGCCACGGTTCCGATGATGTTGATATTGCCGGTTTTTCCCTGATCAATGCCCATTCCACCGGTGGTGTAGCGTTTGACGTGCTCGACGTTGGAATACCCCTCGCGCAAAGCCAGATGGACGTCATCGACTGTGACGTCGTTTTGAATATCAAGAAACGCCTTGCCTTTAGCGTCACTCTCAACGCGCCAAAGCGGTTCGATGGCATAGGTCGCGTCTTTCGCTTTGGGGATGATCGGATTCTCGGGCGTGAAGCCAACGGCCAATGTGGCTTGGACCGCCTTAGCTGCCGCATCCCGCAGAGTGTCAGGAAGTGAAAATTCGCCCGCAGAAGCCCCAGCGCAGGCACACTCTTGCGCAGGCTCTTCAGGCAAGAACGCAGCGAGCGTTTCATCGAATGCCAATGTACCGCGCGATTGCGAGAAGAGATGCACCGTCGGCGACCAGCCGCCGGAACATGCCAGCAGATCGCATGGAATGCTCTGAACTTCGCCGCCACCGATTGGCTCGACTTTTACTCCGCGGACGCGCCTATGCCCGAAAACGTCGCTGACAACTGATGCACGAATTACGTTCAGATTATTGGCATGAGCCAAGGCGGTCGCGGGCACCTCTCGGCGGCTGTCGACAATCGCCGCAACATCACCGCCCGCGGCCGCGAAATCGGCCGCCGCGGTGTACGCGCTGTCGTTATTTGTAAAGAACACAGCCTTCTTCCCAGGCAGAACAGCAAATCGGTTTACATAAGTCTGCACCGCTGATGCCAGCATCACACCGGGGCGGTCATTGTTAGCAAAAACCATTGCCCGCTCGATTGCACCGGTTGCAACGATTACTTGCCTGACGCGGACCCGCCAATTGCGCTCCAGAATGGTTGGATGATCGGGGCTCCGCTCGTTGACACAAAGAAGGTTATGCTCGCGGTAAGCCCAGACAGTGCTGTTTTGCAGATGCACGACGTTGGGCATTGTCGCCAGTTCGGACACCGCGTCAGCCACCCAGTCGAGTGCCGGTTTACCGCCAATGTCCAGATTTCGGCTTAGCAGTCCACCGCCTGCCTCAGTGCCGTCATCCGCCAGGAAAACGCGCGCACCGGCTCGGCCGGCAACCAAGGCGGCCATCAGCCCCGCTGCTCCGGCCCCCGCAATTAGCACATCTGCATGGGCGTTCCGGGATTCGAAATGCCCCTTAGTTGGCGGTTCTGCCGGGGCCGCAGCTAAACCCGCCGCGCGGCGGATCGACGGCTCGAATAGATGCCAGTTCGGCCATTTGAAGGTTTTGTAATAGAACCCCGCCGGGATAAATCGTGCGACAAGCTGCGTTACTGCGCCAAGGTCGAACCGTGGAGATGGCCAGCAATTGACCGACCGCGCCATCAACCCATCGCGCAAGGGGACAGTCGTCGCCGGTCGATTGCCCGAGGCATCATCGCCCAGCAGTTCGACCAGCGTCGCGGGTTCCTCAACTCCAGCACCGACAATGCCGCGTGGCCGGTGGTATTTGAAACTGCGAGCCGTCAATGACACGCCATTGGCAAGCAGGGCGGACGCCAACGTGTCACCCGAATAGCCAAGATACTGCTTGCCGTTGAAGGTGAAGGCCAGCGCCTGCGACCGGTCAATCCGCCCGCCCTGTGCCAACCGATTATTCATTGTCCGGCCCGTCAACGATGTCGTGGGTGACCGTGTTGCGCCAGATTGTGAACCAATCTCCACAGCCTCGCGCATGCCACCAGCGCTCCTCTACCGGGCCAGTCGGATTGGGAACCATCAACAGAAAGTCCAGCCATTCGTCATCCGGGACAACCGCGGGATCAGGCCGATCTGGGCCAACTGGTCCACCGTAGACAAATTCGGTCTCATTGCGCGCCCCGCAAAAAGGGCAGGTGATCAAAAGCATATCGGCCTTCCCTTTCTAGCGGGCGGTTGTGGTTCCGGATTCCATAATAAAATCCAAGTTCTTGAATCGCTTAACGGTGAAATCCTTCATCAGCCGATGTGGATGGCCGGTGGCGACATGATACGCCATCGTCAACCCACCGGCCGGAATTGCCTTGTAGCCACCCCACCATCCGGCAGTCACAAAGAGCCCGCCAATTTCGGTTTCGTCCATGATCGGCGAGGCATCGTGGGTGATATCCAAATGCCCGCCCCACTGCCGCATCAGCTTGAGTTTCTTGAACGACGGAAACAGCTCCAGCATCGCGCCGACGGTGTCTTCGAACACATGCTGTTTGATGTCCCGCCGGAAGCTCTGGCCACTGTCCGGCGCGCCGCCGATGACCATTTCGCCCTTGTCTGACTGGCTGAAATAAAACCCCAGATCCGGGCAGTTCACCACGACATCGATCAAGGGTTTGACGGGCTCGGACACAAACGCTGTCAGGTTCATGGTTCGAAGCGGCAGTTTCAGACCAACCGTCTCGGTCAAAGTTGTCGTGTGCCCCGACACCGCGACCACGACCTTGTGCGCGCGCACCGTTCCTCGCGCCGTTTCAACACCTTCAATCCGACCGTCGGTGCCTCGGATGAGAG
Source organism: Boseongicola sp. (assembly GCA_051009475.1). GTDB lineage: Bacteria > Pseudomonadota > Alphaproteobacteria > Rhodobacterales > Rhodobacteraceae > CAXMNX01. The sequence continues at coordinate 1,014 of JBPCWO010000137.1, read as the reverse complement.
ACAGAACCGGCGTCTGCTGGTGCATCTCGACGCCTCTCGCATCCGCCGCGCGCGCATAGCCCCAGGCCACCGCATCGTGGCGGTTTACGCCCGCGTCTGTGTGTACCATCCCGCCGATCAACGGTAGCCGGGAGTCCGGCCCGCCACCGGTCAGAGCCGGGATTCGACGACGGACTTCTTCGGTGGAGATCTGCTGGTAGGTCGAGCCATAGATATCCATTGTCAGCTGGCGGCGTCGCAGTTCGCGCATTTTTGGGTAGTTGTGGACCACATCAATCATGGTGCGCTTGGAATGCATCATGTTGAAGTTCAGCTCTTTGGTCAGCCCCTCGTAGAGCTCCACCGATTTCACATAAAACGGGATCGATTGATCGCGCAGGTAATTCGAGCGGATTGTCACGGTATTGCGCGCAACATTGCCGCCGCCAAGCCAGCCTCGCTCCAAAACAGCGACGTCAGTTATTCTGTGTTCTTTTGCCAGATAATATGCGGTCGCCAACCCGTGGCCACCGGCACCTATGATGATCACATCGTATCTGTCGCGCAGTGGCGGGCTCCGCCACGCCTGCGACCAATTCTGGTGCCCGCTCAGGCCATTGCGCAGCAAAGAAAGGAACGAATAATTTTGCATGACAGTAATATTTTTTACTATCGAGGTAGTGTGGTCAAGGAGAGTATGGTCGAGGCATTCAGACTAGTGCATTACTTTTGAACGCCGCCATGATTTTATTGCGAGGCCTGCATAAACCCTGGTGACCTTTCGGAATATGCCCAGCTTAAGGGCGCAAACTGCCAAATCAGCGTGAGGATCTCGGCAGATCAGGCACCTTGTTCGCAAGCGGAATAGGCGCGCGGTTCCGACTGTCAAAAAAATTACCGCTGGATTTTAGCATCGACCAAACGATCAACTCGAATGGCCACCGGTATACATATGTTTATATTGGTCAGTCGTTTTGATCAGCGCCACTAAAGATTCATTCCTAGGTTGGTTGGCGATGGCCTCTCGTTTAAAGG
>JBPCWO010000136.1:0-6462 GCA_051009475.1 Boseongicola sp. | reverse complement strand
CCCGGGCCCTTCACGGCACCCATGGGTCCCATCCCAAGGATAGTGATGCCCATGTGGGCGATCACGGCTTCGTGGGGTATATAGGGAGGAGCCCCATGTGCTGCAAGCCGTGGAAGCGGCTGTTTTTTGCAGTAAATCAGGGAAATTGCTGTGCCCGACCTCTTTCAAGGCGCCAGTGAAGCGCCAATCGATCTAAACGGGGTGAAAGTCTACCTTGGATGGCTAAATCGCAGCCAACAGGAATCGATGATTTTGGACTTGCGCCAAGTCGCAGCATCGGCGCCGTTTCGGAGATACGAGACCCCAGGCGGCCGGCAAATGAGTGTTTGTATGACAGCGGCAGGTCGCGTCGGGTGGATGACAGATCGAAGCGGATATCGCTATTCCGAACACTATGAGGGCAATTGCAGCTGGCCGAGTATCCCCGCTTCGGTAATGGACGTCTGGCGTAAGGTTGCGGATACAGATCGTAACGCCGATTCTTGCCTGATTAACTACTATAGTGAAGATGCGAAAATGGGGCTTCACCAGGACAAAGACGAAGCCGACTTCAGCTGGCCTGTGGTTTCGATCTCGTTGGGCGACGAGGCCCTTTTTCGCGTCGGCGGACAATCGCGAAAGGATCCAACGCGCAGCCATTGGCTTCGATCAGGAGATGTCGCGTTGTTGGCGGGGGATACCAGACTGGCGTACCACGGCATTGATCGGATCAAATTCGGATCTTCAGATTTGCTCCCAGATGGTGGGCGCATCAATCTAACAATTCGAATGGCGCGCTAGGGTGCGAGCGAACAACATCCATTATAGAGTGTGTCCTCGCCATCCAGAACTAGGTTCAGCTCAATCCCGAACCGCATATCCGACATACCGTCATCGCAGGCCTGAAGCGACAATACTCCGGTTATGCCCTTGGCGCGGAACGCATGCCGTTCAAAGTTGTTTGGCGAACTGGTCTCCCATTCCAGCGGAAGAATGACATCGGCGTCGTCAATTCTGGCCAGTATGATTCGTCCATCGACCCGCGTCAGGCTCCAGAAGGGCTCTGTTCCTCCGCACCACGCAAAGTCTGGATATGTTCCATGCCACTGGCCGGGCCGAGGGACAAGAAATCGTAGCGATGCCCATCCGGTTTGTTCGCCTACGTTGACCAGACCCCATTCGAAATCTTCGTCCGGCTGGATTACTTCTATCGCTGTGGCATCATGATCTAATGTGCCGATAATGTCTGCGCGCGCATTGGGCGCTGCCCTCACATTCAAGACATCGTCAGCCGCGACTCCGATAACGTCATAAAGCGCCGGCCATCCGTCAACAGTTGCCCAGACCGGCGCCGCATATAGAAAAACCGATATGCAAAGCGCTCTGATCACCGGCCTGCGGACCAGCTAAGCGATGCTTCCCGAGATGTTTTTGACACCAGCATGATACCAATGGCTATAAGGATCAGCGATACTACAATCGGATAGGTCAGCGACGACTTTAGGGGATTGTAATTAACGAAGATGTAGCCCCGACCTTGGTCGATGATGTGAAATAGCGGATTCCAAGCAAACATTGCGATCAAATGCGCAGGAAGATTGTTGGCGACAAACATTTTTCCAGACGCAAACATGTTGAAACGATTATATATTTGCGCAAACAACCCCGTGGCCTTTGGAAACCACGGCTTCACGCCAAGCAAAACCAGCCCGACGGCGCAGCCGGAAAACCACGCAAGCAACAGCATCATTGCGGCGCCAAATGGCTCCGAAATCTCTATTGGCTTCCAAAGCAAATGGTAACAAATGAGAATTGCGAACATCGAAATTACTTGCACGTAGAGCGCGCCTAGAGCCGAGGCGCAAACTGCAATCGGCTGGTTCATGGGAAGGTGCTGCATCATCGGTGATGTTGGTCCGTCCGACCCCATAACCGCGCCCAAGGATTTCAGGTGGGTCATAAAAACGAAGATCCCAGACATCACGTAAAGCAGGAAATCACCGCGAATTGCGAGGCGGCGAAGCCCGAGCATATCGAGCAACAGAAAAAATGCCGCGACCATAACGACCGTCTGTAGAATGTTAATCAGTATAGCGAGCAGCGCGTCGCGATGAGAGGATCTCGTTGACCGGACGGCGTTGTGGAACGTTAGAGTCAGAAATGTGAAACCGCCGTCAAGCAGTGTCGTTCTGCGCTCGGCTTGAAACATAAACTTCTGCCCGTTTTCGCCCGATGTTTTGCATCCGGACTTGTGGTGCCCCCGGATGCCAGCATAAGGCTGCGTCGGCAGTAATCAAAGGGCGAAGGTGCAAAATATGGCGAAAATCCACCGGGTCGATCTGGTTGCAACGTTCAGGCGACTCGCGATCGAAGCAGGTGCGGTCATTATGGAGATCTACGCGCGTGATGATTTCGAAATCCGCGCAAAGTCTGATGACAGCCCGGTAACCGAGGCGGATGAAGCCACCGACCGTCTTATTGCAGCAGGATTGCGGAAAGCGTTTCCTGACTTGCCGTTGGTAACTGAAGAGCAGTCAGAATCGCACGGCCAGTTAGTTAGCACATTCTTGATCGTTGATCCGTTGGATGGAACCAAGGAATTCGTAAAGCGTCGCGGAGACTTCACAGTAAACATCGCCTTGGTAGAAGATGGTGTTCCGACGTTAGGTGTTGTCTATGCGCCGGCAAAGGGTCGAATGTTTTATACAAATGCCGACGGCAGCGCTGTCGAAGAACAAGGCCCTTTCAATTCTGCAAGTGTGGGTGCAACGACGATACTTACTGTATCGAATCCCGATAACGAGGCGTTGCGCGTAGTCGCTTCGAAATCACATCGCGATCAAGCGACAGATGATTATATCGGGCAATACAAGGTTTCAGATTCAGTAAGTGCGGGATCGTCCTTGAAGTTTTGTCTGGTCGCAGCCGGTGAAGCGGATTTCTACCCCCGGCTAGGCCCAACGATGGAGTGGGATACCGCGGCGGGTCATGCGGTTTTGCGAGCCGCCGGGGGCCAGGTTGTTGCACGCGAGGGGCTGGAGCCCTTAAGCTACGGCAGACCAGGGTTTCGAAACCCGCATTTCCTGGCATTTGCACCGGGCGTTATCCTCAAAGCGGACTGACTGATGTCTGAGGCGACTTATATTCCGGCTTTCAGTGTCATCGTCGCCAGTTATCAAAGGGCAGACTGGCTTCGGCGCTGTCTAACGGCGCTCTGGCAGCTTGATTATCCGATATTTGAAATCATCGTTGCAGCAGACAATGCCGGACTCATTGCAATGTCGAGTCATCCTGTCGCGACACATTGCAAAACTGTAAGGTGCGACGACGCCAACATAGCGGCCACTCGCAATGCGGGGCTGGCATTGGCAGCTGGTGAATACGTTGCTTTTATCGACGACGACGCTGTGCCAGAGCCGTATTGGCTTCGCCACCACGCAGATGCTCTGGCTCGCACGGGCGCGGCCGCATCTGTAGGGTATGTACGCGGCCGAAACGGGATCAGCTTTCAAAGCCGTACAGAATCGGTAGATGCCGAAGCAGAGACGCACTCCGAGCTCCAGCTGGACGACAACCCGTTCCTGCCAACACTAGCGCCTGGTCGAGCGTTGAAACTTGTCGGAACGAACGCGGTTCTTAAACGTACGCTTCTGAGTTCGCTAGGTGGGTTTGATACCGCATTTCGTTACTACCTTGATGATGCCGACCTGTCATTTAGGCTGATGATGACCGGAAACGCGGCAGCCGTAGCGCCCATGGCCGAGGTCCACCACGCCTTTGCCGCATCTGACAGGCGAACGAAATTGCGCCGTCCGTCGTGCATATTCGACATTGGCCGCAGTACAGCAGTTTATCTTCGCCGACATCCAGGCGCAGATCACGCTGAAATATTTGCCCGCATCAAGTTGCGAGAAGCGAACCGGCTTTGTGGCCATATGGTACGCGGCACTTGTGAGCCTCGGGAAGTCAAAAGGCTTCTTCTTGAGTTAGAGTCTGGATGGGAGGAAGGCCTGTCTGTTGACCTCCCGACCATTGCTGCTATGCCGCAGTCCCGTCCGCCCGATTTTCGACCCGTTCCGGCGGCTGCGCCTGGACACCGCGTTCTGACTTCAAGACTGCTTCAGCGCAAAAAACGACTTGTACAGGCAGAGGAATTGGTCGCCAACGGCGATCGGGTTACCAGTATCAGCCTTTCCTTAACACCGGTACGCCACCATCTGCGGTATCTCGACTCGGGCGTTTGGTCTCAAACCGGTGGGCAGTTTGGTCGAAGCGTTAGGACCGGACCTCGTTTTAGGTGGTGCAGATTTGCCAAACGCGTGAAAGAAGAAATCAGGCGAGTTGAAAAGCAAAGGGGGATAGACGAAACTTGAACCCGTGTAGGGAGTGGGTGGGGCAATCGCAAATTGACCCTGCAACGATTGTTAAGCTGGCAGGCTGAAACGAGAGTTTCAGCTCGAAGCCGTGTGAGGTTGAGGTACGAAATTTGAAGAGACGAGTAACCAAAGCGATTTTTCCCGTCGCCGGACTAGGCACGCGATTTTTGCCCGCAACAAAATCCGTGCCCAAAGAAATCATGACCTTGGTGGATCGCCCGCTGATTCAATATGCAATTGATGAGGCCCGCGCCGCTGGGATAAAGGAATTCATCTTCGTAACCTCGCGCGGGAAATCTGCGCTTGAGGATTATTTCGATCACGCGCCCGAGCTTGAATCGGCGCTGAGGAAATCTGGAAAGACCGAACTGCTCCGGACATTGAAGTCCACTAATATGGAATCCGGCTCGATTGCATATATCCGGCAACACAAGCCCATGGGCCTTGGGCACGCTGTTTGGTGTGCTCGGCGTTTGATCGCAAACGAACCCTTTGCAGTTATTCTGACGGACGATGTTATTGCTGCAGAGACTCCTTGTCTGCGCCAGATGGTCGACGCTTACGCAGAAACCGGCGGCTCGATGGTTGCGGCGATGGAGGTGCCGAAAGAAAGGACGTCCTCATACGGTATCCTTGACGTCGAGAACGATCAGGACAATATCGCGACCGTGCGTGGTATGGTCGAGAAACCGGATGTGAACGACGCCCCGTCCAATCTCGCGGTTATTGGGCGCTACATTTTGACACCTTCGGTTCTGTCCACCTTGAACCGGCAAAAACAAGGCTCAGGCGGCGAAATTCAGCTGACCGATGCCATCGCGGAAGAAATAACCGAAGGACGAACTGTTCATGCGCTTCGTTTTAAAGGACAAAGGTTTGACTGCGGGTCGAAAGCCGGGTTTCTTCAGGCCACTGTCAGTTTTGCTCTTGCGCGTAGCGAGTTACAAGATGAGTTTTCAAAGTATCTGCGCGACATAGTTCCGATGATTCGTGCGGCAGAGTAGTTAACCGTAACCCCAAGCATTGCAGGCGCCTCGTGGTCACCCCCGTTATTGATCTCAGCAGATCCTTTTCACGGCTGGGGCGCGGAGCGTCTACCGGAATAGATCGCGTCGAACGGGCCTATCTGGAAGAAGTCGCCCGTCGCGATGGATGGGCAATTATTCGGACTCCACGCGGCTTCCTTATGTTCGAACCCGATCGGCTTGCGCGATTGCCTGAATACCTGGATCGGACTGACTTGGACGGCGCCGATCTCGCCTCGACAATCCGCGCTATCGCGTCAAGTCGTGCGACATCATTGTCAATTCGAAAAATCATGTGGCGAATGCCAAACGGGCTGGCCTACATCAATGTTGGGCACACCAATTTGAATCCGCAAACAATGCGGGCGATGATGGAAATGCCCGATCATCGCAAGATCGTAATGATCCACGATATGATCCCGATCGATCACCCGGAGTATCAAACGGAAACTGCGCGCGCGAAATTCATTGAGCGGCTGACGACGGTCATAAATTTTGCCAATCACATAGTCGTGCCTTCGGAAGAAGTTGGTGAAAACGTTGAGAAACGTATGGTCGGGACTGGGCATCGGGTGCCAGTCTTAGTCGCACCCCTGGGGATCGACATTGGTGGGCTCCCGCTGAATGTCGAACGCTCGGAAAGACCATACTTCGTCGTCGTTGGCACAATTGAACCACGCAAAAACCACAAGCTTCTGCTCGATATCTGGGAGCGGATGCACGAAAAGATGGATGAAAGCCGAATTCCAGAGCTTCGGATTATCGGGGCCCGCGGCTGGCGCAACGATGAAGTTTTCGAACGGCTTGATAATTCGCCGTATATTGGCCGGACAATTTTTGAACTGGGGCCGCTCCCCGATGCTGAGATGAAGGCGCACTTGGCAGGCGCAACTGCCCTGCTGTTCCCGTCTCATGTTGAAGGTTTTGGATTGCCACCGTTTGAAGCAACCTCACTGGGCACGCCGACCATAACGTCGCCGCTGCGTTCAGTTGAGATCTATCTTGGTGACAATGCCATTTACGCGGATCCAAGTGACATGTATCAATGGTTCCAGGCCATCAGAGAGTTGGCCAGCGAGGAT
>JBPCWO010000135.1:0-3448 GCA_051009475.1 Boseongicola sp. | reverse complement strand
GTGCGTGACGCTCCAGCCTCGGCATTCTTTGCGTGCCCTCGCAAGCGTCAGAGTCCACAAGCTCTGCATCGCGACGGTCGTCGATCCTGAGATATCGCGGTGGCATGGTCCGCCGCAGGCCGGCCTCCATGGCAAACGCCGCATAGCGATGCCGGTCTTCAGTCTCGTTTTTCATCCGGTCTGTCATTGGTCCTGAAAGCACATCGCTGCCTGCGCTCGCCGGCCCTAAAGATTCCGCTGCTGCTTAGCACCGTCATAAAGTAATTCAGCCAACAGCCCATTGATGTGGGTGCGCATCGCTACGTCATCGGACGAAAGCACCGCGCGCGGGCGGGGGACTTCAATCATGTGCTTGTGCTGTTCTTGACCACGCGCCCGCTGGACGTGACCCTGGATCTTGGTCTGGCGCACGTGAGGTGGAATGTAGCTCTGAATTGTAAAGCCAATCCTGCGCTCGCCACTGCGGTTCGGCGACGATGCGTGTATCGTGTGGGGATGGTGCAGCGAAATCTCGCCTGGCTGCAGCACGAGATCAACGGCCTTACTTTCATCGACGCCTTGAATGGTCTGACCGCGCGTTAGGAGATTGTCTTCATCAAAGGTGTCGCGATGATCCAAAATTGCATCGCGATGCGACCCCGGGATCATGCGCATGCAGCCCGATTCCACCGTACTTGGCGTCAATGCCAACCATGCCGATACGCCGGCATGTGGCTCCAATCCCATATGTGTGTAATCTTGATGCCAGCTGACATAACCCGGGTCATTGGGCTCCTGGATAAAAAGCACCGTCGCCCAGACCAAGATGTCGGGACCAATCAAATCTTCAACGACATCCAGCATCCGCTGGTTGTGCACAAATGCGTCAAGGAACGGCAACACCAGGTGCGGATTGTTACGGCCGGCGCCAGTAAGAGCTTCCGGATGATCGGCCTCAACCTGTTCGAGTGCTTGGCGCATCTGACCGGCCTCATCGTCAGAGATGATCGGCACAGGATGCAGAAAGCCATCGCGCCGATAACTTTCCAATTGCTGCTCGGTTAGTCCTTTCCCCATCGCGCTGTTTCCTTGAAATCTTCAGTCTGAATGTCTCAATTTCGCATTGTCATGCGGGCTCGGTGTCGACTTGCTCTGCAAAGCGGTGGTCGTCAATCCTGAGATGTTTGGGATCCAAGTCGATGCGCCGGTCGGTGCTCATGTCCTCGGTCTTGCAGCCACTTCTCCGGAGGTGCCCAGATACCCGCTCCAGGCAAACCAGTAGGCGATGTGACCGGGCAGACGCGTCAATTGTTGTCCGTCTGGACCAACGATAGCAGCTTCGGTCACGTTCCAAGTTCGACCATTCACCATGAGCGTGCCAGGTTTGGCGCCTTTCGAGAACGACTGCCCAGCTGTGCGGTAGGCCCGCACCGTGCGCGTTTTGAAATCGCCAATCAAGGTCAATCTGATAATTCCAGCAGTATCATTGATGACCGGAGCTTGCTTGAAATATTCGAGAGGCCACGCTTTGGCATGACCGGAACTGCGAAGCGCGAACACATACGCTTTTGCCTTCAATTTAGATTCGTCAACCAACGCAGGGAACATCAGTTTTGGCGATGAAAAATAACTTCCGTAGGGTTTGCCCGGGCTGTAGTCACGTCTGAAGCCGGTGTTCAGCGAGAGCACCTTGGTGTCCGGGTGATCGCGCAGCCAGTCCTTCCAATTGGCAATCACAACCGGGCGCGTTTTCAGTTCAATGTCCGATCCAACCAATTTGCCAACGACCGGCTTGCCTGTGAATTGGTTCCAGAGCGAGTTCGTCTCTGTGTCGTACATAAGCTTGTTCGACCGATAGAGAAAACCGGACGAGCCAAACACGAACGGCACCTTGCGGGCCCCGACCGCTGTTTCGAACAAAATACCGGAGCCGCACAGCGTGCAATAGGCGAGGCTTACCGGGACACCGCCAATGACGTCATTGAACATCTCATGCCAATCGAGCAGCCGCAGCGGATAGGCGCGGGCGTCGCCATTGATTTCGACGCCAAACACTAACTCATCCGGTGTGATGTACTCAGCCTGCCGCGCCGTGATCAGTTTGGGATTGGTCAACGCTGGAATGCCGTCCTTGATAACGCCGCCCCACACAATTTCCTCAATGCGGATCTCATGTGCCATACCCGGTCGCAGGAACAGTTTGAAATTCTCATCGATAGTTGCGTACAGGTCCGCTTTGAACTCAATGAAACCCTTTGGCGGTGAAATTTCAGAATGTGCCTGTTGCCAAAGCATCCAGTTGTGCCAGTAATTCCCAGGGTCCTCACCGGCGATGGATTTCAGAGCATCGAAGATGGCTTCAGATTGGCGGCGTGAAAACCGAGATGCCTGTATCAGAATGGGTATCGCTCGCTTGTCACCTAGTTTTTTGAAGTGCGCGGCAGCTTCGTCGCGCTTCCCAGGCACACGGCTGAACAGATCATACCCTTTGATGATCAGTGGTGACTTGGAATGCTTCGATGATGGTTGGTCAAGAGTTTGTGCTTGCGCCGGCCCAAAAACCAGCAACCAGGCAAGTAAACACAAGCTTCTCCAGCAACCGAGTTTCAACTTGCGCATCATCGCCTACCTTCGCATTGTTCGGCAAGCCAACAGTAGATGCGATTTCGGCATAGTCATGTCACGACATAGCACATCGGTGTGATGTCGGCTTGACCGGGTGAACTGCTACCGTGCCGCTTTCTCAACCGCGTCGGCCAGCGCTACAATCCGCTCTGCCTTTACGACGATCGGATAGTCGACAAAATATCCATCGATCTGGATCGAAGCGGATCCTTCGGCTTCGGCTTTGGCAAACTCGGCAATAACTTTGCGCGCGAAAGCGGTCTCCGCGGGCGTCGGTGTGAATGCCGCGTTGGCCGCTTCGATCTGGACCGGATGTATGCAAAGCTTGCCTTGGAAGCCCATGTTCTTGACGCGCGCGCAGGAGCGCGCAAATGCCTCTTCCTCGCGGATATGAATGAACACAGTATCAACCGGCGCTTCGAGGTCGTTGATCCGTGAGGCGAGTACGACTTCGGCCTGATAGGGCGCGAGTTCCGCTTCGCCAAGCGTCCACTCCATGCCCATGTCGCGCGTATAGTCGCCGGCGCCGAATGAGAGCCGTTTCATGCGCGCCACGCCGGCGCCTGCAATCGTGCGGACCTCGGCGATGCCCTTGCCGGTTTCAATAATCGGTAGCAGATCAATCCCCCCGACGGGCAGGCCGCGCCGCTTCTCGAGCCCGGCCATCATCCAGTCGACCATCTGGATATCAGCCGCGCGCTCAACTTTTGGCAACACGATGCCATCAATGCCCTTGGCAACGACGGCTTCGATATCCTCGAAACAAAATTCAGTATCAAGTGCATTGACCCGCACATAACCCCGGCACTTGCGCGGTCTTTGCAACGCTTCCACGACGACGGCC
>JBPCWO010000134.1:0-16839 GCA_051009475.1 Boseongicola sp. | reverse complement strand
ATTGGGGCACATCCAATCTCAGGGCATGGGCGATGCACGACGATCGGCCAATCGCCGCGGCATCAACAGATGACGGCATGGGATCCTTGGATAAATCCGAATTCGAGCCGGTGTTGAGCGCCGCAATTGGGCCTTGGCTGGCCGCCGACCACACGCCAATAATTGCGTGCGGCATGTTAGGATCGCTTCAGGGTTGGGTTGAGGCACCTTACGCAAACGCGCCAACCAAGCCACTGAGCAATGAACTGGTGCGGGCAGAATCCTATGATACCCGATATACCGTTCACGTCATTCCCGGAATCAAACAGCTTGACCCGCCTGACGTCATGCGTGGGGAAGAAACGCAGATTGCTGGGTTTTTGAAGACGGAACCAAATTTTGACGGCGTAATATGCCTGCCCGGGACCCACACCAAATGGGCGCAGATTTCGGCCGGCGAAGTTGTGAGTTTTCGGACGTTCTTGACCGGTGAATTATTTGATCTGTTATCGAAAAAGTCAGTGTTGCGCCATTCCGTTGGCGGCAATTGGGACGCAAGCGCATTTGATGAGGCGATCACTGACACAATGGCGCGGCCAGAAGCATTGGCTGCGTCACTGTTCAGACTTCGGGCGGATGACCTGCTGAATGGAACTTCGCCTGACAAAACTCGCTCGCGGCTTTCGGGCCTGTTGATCGGTGCTGAGTTTGCAGCGGCGCGCCCATATTGGCTGGGGCAACGTATCGCATTGATTGGAAGTGAGAAATTGGCCGAACATTACGCCAAGGCTCTCGGAAAACTGGAGGTTGAGACGGAAACCGTTGACGCGACTTCCGCTACTCTCGCGGGACTCGGAGTCGCCCGCCAACTTGTCAAGGAATCCTACCCATGAGTCGCCCATTAATCGCCATTCTTCGGGGCATTGAACGCCGCGAGGCAGTTGGAGTTGCAGAAGTTCTAATCGACGCCGGAATCGATCGAATTGAAGTGCCTTTAAATTCGCCGGACCCGTTTAAGTCGATCGGTCGCATGGTCGAAGCGCACAAAGATCACGCAGCAATAGGTGCGGGAACAGTCTTGACGGCCGAGCAAGTTGCTCATGTGTATCGCGTTGGAGGTTCACTTGTCGTTTCGCCGAACTGTGAAAAGACAGTCATCAAGGCGACAAAAACGCTTGGCATGCGTTCGTTTCCGGGCGTCTTGACCCCGACCGAATGCTTTGACGCGCTAAAATGGGGCGCCGACGGGTTAAAGATTTTTCCTGCATTTTTAATGGGCACAGAGGGGCTGAAGGCGCTACGGGCGGTCCTGCCGGCCGATACACAAGTTTATATGGTGGGCGGCGTCGGTCCAGACAATTTTGGTGAATGGTTAAGCGCGGGCGCTAATGGATTTGGTCTTGGCAGTTTTCTTTACAAACCCGGCGACAGTATTGCTGATATCACCGCAAAAGCGAGGGACGTCGTTGCCGCCTGGGATGAGGTCGCGGCATGACCATCTATGACAATACGATCTGCAGTCTTGGAGAGGGGCCGCTTTGGCATCCTGGTCGCAACCAGCTTTATTGGTTCGATATTCATGGGTGCCAGTTGCACACGCAGGAATTCGGGCAGACCCGAAGCTGGAAATTCGACGAAAATGTCTCCGCCGCAGGCTGGGTCGACGATTCTCATCTCTTGGTGGCATCCGAAACGCGATTGTTCAAATTCAACATCGAAACCGGCTCAAATGAAGATGTCATCGACCTCGAAGCTGATCGACCCGATACACGGTCGAACGATGGACGGGCGGATCCTTGGGGTGGGTTTTGGATCGGCACCATGTCAAAGCAAGAAAGTTCGCCTGACGGAACAATTTACCGATACTACAATGGACGACTCACCGAACTTTGGGGCGAGCTTACAATTCCGAATTCGATATGCTTCGCACCGGACCGGAAATACGCATATTTCTGCGACACGATCGACAATCTAATCAAACGGGTTGAACTGGACCATGATGGTTGGCCCTTGGGGAAGCCAAAGACTTGGCTAGACCTGTCGGACCAAAACTTTGGTGTTGATGGAGCGGTGATCGATATAAACGGAAACCTCTGGAATGCCCAATGGGGTGGCTGGCGAGTTGCTTGTTACTCACCAGAAGGTCGGCTGCTAAGAGAGATTCAGTTTGCCGCAGCACATACCTCATGCCCCGCATTTGGCGGCCAGGAGCTATCGACACTTTTTTGCACGTCGGCGGCAGGGCGAGTTGCAGATGCCGACCGTGCGCTTTCTACAGATCACGGGAAAGTTTTTTTCGCGGAAGGCATCGCTCGTGGTCAGGCCGAACACCAAGTCCAATTATAGCACCTCAAATGTGGTTTGCTCGAAAAGGCAGCTGTCTTAGTCCCGACGCTGGCGATTTTGAACGGTAAATTGCCAACTATCGCCTGGTTCCCTTGCGACAATTTCATCCGGAATCACCTGTGGTCCGGACAAAAACACATTTGAACCGAAATGGTCGAGCATGCGGGACAGTTTGCGCAATCGATAACCGCAAATCGTCTCAAAAAATGTTTGGATTTCGGAATTCTGAAGCAGTTCAGATATCCTTGATTTGTGCCAGACGACCGAATTCGCGTGTGCTTCGCTGACACCTTGCACTGCTTCAAGTTTCTTTCGTTCCTCCGCTACTTTTACGCCATTGCGGTCAATTGTGCGGTCCTCACAGGCATTGTGGTTCATTCGAAACCAATATGCCAAACCCTGATCTCGGTCGACGTGGTTCACCCGCCCTCGATCACGCTTGACCAAAAACATTTCGGCGCTCCGTACGGCGTAATGGTTAAGCGTAACCAGCCGGTACCCCCAGCATGCATCAGTCATACGCCATCCGGCTTTCCAAAGAGGCCCCGGCATTGGTCGACCTGATCCATCGACCCAATTGATCTCATCGCGAGTGGCAGGATCGAACCCACGTGGACGATGGACACCGAGGCGTTTGAAAAGACCTATGTTTTGATAAAGAGTTTTGAATCCCCACGCTTGGTGTGGGCGGGGTGTATATTCTGGAGCGCAGTTTCTGAATTGCTCGCAGACCGGACTGTCCTCAAATCCAATTCGATCGCCTGAACCGAACAATCGCCAGGGCATCGAAATCACGTTGGCATCGGGAACCGCCGCAATTAAGTCTGCAAGTTGCCCCTCACCGACGTGGATGTTGATGTATTCGTCGACGTCCAAAGTCAAAAGCCAGCTGGCATTCTGAACAGTCTTTTCGCTTTCTGCTGCGCGGAATGCAGCGTGTTGCGGAACACTGCCATCGGCTCGATACGGATTTTCGCGATGCTCGACTATTCCTTCCTTTGCAAGTGCGCCGAGGAGTTCATTTGTCGAGTCGCTACAATCGTTTGTGTAGATCAAAAAATTGTCGACACCTATGGCCCTGTTGTGGGCCAGCCAATCAAGAATAAATGGTCCTTCGTTTTTCATTGCGGTGACAATGGTGACACCGCCTGATTTCATTTTTGGGGTTTTACTGCGTTTTTTCCGTAGTATCGGCGCAGTTTTCTGGCCTTTGCTTAAGGCAGAAATCACCCCATGATTTTCGACTAGCGAAGACTTATCGACTAATTTTGAAATTGGCGCTCCGGGAAATGCAACGCCCATTGCGCGGATGAATTGAGCAGGGCCAATTGCAGAAATCGGCGCGCCGTCGATCCGAGTCGCCCGCCACACGGCGTTATCGGACAGCACTTTTGGAGCTACACACCAACGGGATAGCCAACGTCTCTCATTCATTCGAGCATAGACGTGGTCAAAGTGTAATGTTTTGGATCCGTGCCGCAGCCGCCAAGGATACATTTCGCGCCCGGCCAGACGAATAACCTCTCCACAAGATTCCTCGGCTCGATCAAACACTGTCGACCCCTGATCCGGCAGCAAAAGATCTGACACATCAACGAATGCAACTGCAGCGGCACTAGCAAGAAACCGACGACGCAAGGATTCCAACAATACCGATTCAGAAAATGGCGCATGCCAGGGATTGGGCGACCCTGGATCGCCCTTAATGTGAGCTGGAGCCCCAGGCGCCAATGCAGGCCGCCGTGCGTCAAATCCATTGCACGGGCCCATGGGCTCTGTCGCGTGCACAAGCATTACAACCGGCACGCCGTTGCCACGGTCTTGCAATTCATTTCTCAGAGACTCGGCAAATTTGACCGCTTCGTCTGGCCGCGACCGATCGAATATCAAAGCACCGCCAACGCCATGTTCCTTGTGGAAAGCGAGCCAGTCACTTGTAGCAGCTACGCTTTCACCATTTCGAAAACCAAACAACACGCGACGATCAGCGAATATCGCCATTTCTTGTTCGTCAAATTCTGAATTTCCAGAGGCATTCAGTTTGGCGAAAAGCCCATTGCCAATCTGTTTTAGAAACTCAGGGGAATTACCCACTGAGTTGTGCAGCGCCGTCTCATCAGCTCCCGAAAGGTAACTTCGATAGAGAAAGTCTCCCACTCGGGTTGAGCACAGCAGCCTCCCCAATTCGTCATGGACTACTTCAAGGGATCGAACCTGGAAATCAGTCTTGCCCATCAAAGCAACCGCACATTTGGCAGTGTTTCAAGGTCTCGAATATCTTCGAGAAATCTTTGCTCCAGCAGGGTCGAGGTCAATTTATCAATTCCGGTTCGAGCCTCTAGTTCGGCCGAATCTGGCGTGTCTCGATGCGCCGCCAGCAACTCTTCAAGGATGTCCGGAGCTGGATCTTTGGTTTCTCGGATGCTCGAAAGCGCGGCTTGACCATTTGGCGTTAAGTGGGGTCGCTGCAAAAACGCCGGATCAATTCTTGCGCCTGCCACACCGAAGAGTTCGAAAAGCACCGTGCTTGCGTTAACAAAGGCAGCATCCGGTGAAAGTACCAGCACTTGGCTAGTTGGAAACGCCTCGCAGATTTCCGAAACCAGATCAGACCAGCTTAACTCGTAAAGCGCCTCCCAAGGAGAGTCTGCAACGCGCTGGTGCAGCGTTGGAACCCTGAGCGACATCAGAAAGTGGTGTAAAGGCTCTATAGTTGTAACTACGCGTGAGACGACTTCCGAAAGCGCCGTGCCAGGTCCGGAAATCATCTGTTCGGCATGTGGGAATAGTTCTTGCCGATAAAATGCAGATGCAGGCCCACCAAGCAAGTTTATTGCCGACAGGAAAACCGGGCGTCCGTCGTGCAGAGACAATTCGGAAGCCAGCGAAACGTAGCTGTGGTCATCGCTCGTTTTGTCGCTCATCGCAGCGCGCAGTGCGCGAGTTGCAATCCGGCTTGGAAATGCCGTGACGCCCGCAGCTGCAATAGCTGCTCGACGTGTCCGAACGGCGTCATTCAAAGCGCGCGCTAGTCGGGTTTGCGGCCCAACCAGAAGAGTTACTTGCGATTTCGCCTGTTTCATTGGCTATTTGCGACGATTTTTGTGGGTTTGGTGGTGACCGCACAATCGTCATCGCTCTTGATTTGTTTTCCTCTCCCTATCCTCGCTCGAATGATCGAATTGGTCCAGCAGCAGAGCCAGAATTTCATACGAATTGAGGAATAACTGAGCCCGTGTATTCTGCCACCAGGCTAATTGTCAGAAAATCTGCGTCTCAGGATCGCAACCGTCCAGCACAGGGCTAGCTCAGCCCCGGTCGTCTACTGAAGCGCGCCGCGCTAACAGCACGAGCCCAATGAAGCAGACAGTTCCCGCAACGACATACCACGTCAATACTGCTCGAATTTCGGAATGCGCCATTTGTGCGACTTGAGAGGTTGACAAAGAAGCACCCCAAAGGCTTGCAGCAAATACAACACGTCCAGCTAAACTCTTGAGAGACAGATAAGTCGCTCGGCTATCGTCAGTTAGCAACGGCTGGATGCGCGCAAGAATAAACGGGCGGGATAGAGAATCGGGCACCATGCGGAGAAACAAGAACGCTATTGCGACGACAGAGTTGGTGAGCGCGAGAACAGCAGCAAGTAGGATTTGCATCATGAAGGCCGCGCACAGAAGAATCGGTAGGCCAAGCCGCTTTCGCAAACTAGGTGCCAGCATCGATGTACCAACAGAGATCAGCATCATAATCGCCGTTACAACACCACTGACCAATGGCGCTTCACCGGCAAGTCCAATTCTATCAAGCGCCGCTAGAATGAACGGCTGCCCAAAAACAAATGGGATATGGCTGAACCCATACATCAAAGTGCTGAGCGCAAATAGCCAGATCAGTACCGGCCTAGTGAAAGCAGCCCCAAGCGATTTGAATCGCAGCAATTCCGCGCCTTGCGCGATTTTCGTTCCTGTATGTGGTGGCTCAACACATTGCCAAGTTATGTAAACGGCGGCTGCAAAGGCGACGGCGCTGGCTGCAAATGCCAACTCGAATGCCCAAATTGCCATTAGGCCGCCGATAATCGCTGAACATGCGAGACCAGAAAAAGTAAACCGCCAAGCTCGAAGCTCTTGGGCTTCGACCTCGTCTTTGCGGCCCTCCGCAACAAGTGATTCATAGAGAAATGCACTGTCCGTACCCGAAACAAAGGCAATGCTCGCGCCTAAAAGCACCTGCCCCAAAACAAACGCGCTAAATGTATCTCCTGTTGCGAAAACCACCATTCCAAGAAACCCTGCCACTGAAGATGCAATCAGCGTTGCCCGCCGACCAATTCGATCGGACATATACCCCGAAGGCACCTCAAACAGCGTGGTCGCGATGTCATAGACCGCATAGAGCAGAATTGCGTCTGCCGCTGACAAAGTTTTCTGGAAAAACAGAAACCAAATAGCCTGCCAGAACAACAAATTCTGAAAAAATTTGAACCAAGGATATAACGTTAGATTTTGCGCGGTCGGAGCCGTCATTTAATAACTTCTTGCGAAGAAACGGATTTCAGAAAACCAGAGTCGGTGCCGGATTCCCGAGACCGTGTATGTTCTATGAAATTCAGGGTCGAACAACTCAATCTCAATTTTCAGCTCCTTTCCGGCAAGCCTGCCAGTGCACTGCTGCTTGTTTTTACGCAAAGATTTCTCTCTCAGAAAGGTTCTTTAGAAAATGCGAGCAGGAAGAAACTCAGCGTTGAACATTTGGGGCTAAATCTAATGGAAAGCCAATCTCGAGATTCTTCCGCGACCTGTGTCGTTGGCCCCATCATTGCGCGCTTTGGATCTTGAATAATCGCGACCCAACCTACACCCGGGATGTTCCAAATTCGGCGCGCACTTTCCTAGAATGCGGCTTTCCATCCCCTGCCCTGGCATGCCATTCTCGACTGCACGAGAGGAGCATCGTTGATGCCAGTAACGACGTGCGTATTCGATGCGTATGGAACGCTGTTTGATGTTGCCGCCGCGGCGCGCATTGTGGCTGACCAACCGGGTCAAGAGAAACTGGCGGAAGTCTGGCCGAAGTTGGCAGCGGATTGGCGGTCCAAGCAGTTGCAATATACTTGGCTCCGTGCTGTCACCGGCAATCACACCCCATTCTGGCAAGTGACCAAAGATGGGCTCGATTGGGCGATGGAGGCGTCAGGTCTCGACGATCCCGCGCTACGCGAAACATTGCTGGCGCTCTACTGGGAACTTCCGGCGTATCCCGAGGTGCCGAAAATGCTCGCGACGTTGAAAGCGCAAGATTTCGCGACCGCGATCTTGTCAAATGGTTCGCCGGACATGCTTGACGGTGCCGTCGATTTTGCCGGCATTCGGGATCAACTGGACGCAATTCTTTCAGTTGAGGATGTTGGCGTCTTCAAACCAGCACGCGCGGTTTACGACATGGTAGGAACGCGGTTCGGAGCAGATGCTTCTGAAGTCCTGTTTGTTTCCTCCAATGGCTGGGATGCGGCCTGCGGCGCTGCCTACGGGTTTCATACTTCATGGGTAAATCGAGCTGACGAGCCAAAAGACCGGCTGCCGGGTCGGCCTACGCATATCCTTTCCGACCTCACGACTATCCCTGATCTGGCCGGATCACTTTGATGCCCCATTTCACCGCCTCTGATAGCACACGGCTGTATTTTAGCGACGAAGGCGAAGGAACCCCTCTTTTGGCGCTCGCCGGCCTTTCGAGAAATGGATCTGATTTCGATTATCTGGCTCCACATTTGCCTGGTATCCGATTGATAAGACTTGACTATCGCGGTCGCGGCCAATCGGAGTGGTCAGGGGCCGCATCCTACACCATTGCCACTGAAACGAGCGATGCAATCGCGCTTCTTGATCACTTGGAAGTTGAAAAATCGGCTATCCTTGGAACCTCGCGAGGTGGCCTCATTGCTATGGTCATGGCTATGACGGCAAAAGGCCGGTTGCTGGGCGTCTGCCTGAATGACATTGGCCCTGTGATCGAAGAATCCGGATTAGCGGCCATCAATACCTATATTGGACGTAATCCAGCTGAGAAGACATTTGAAGAAGCCGCCAAAATGCGGGCCGGATTGATGAAGGGTTTCAAAAACGTGCCTCTGGATCGCTGGTCGAAGGAAGTAAGCAAGCATTATTGCGTGACCGACAAAGGCCTTGCCATAAATTATGACCCTGGACTTCGAGACGCCGTTTTGGCCGCAGGATCGGCACAGGCGCAGGACCTTTGGCCATTGTTCGATGCATTGGCAGGATTGCCAATCGCGCTGATCAGAGGCGAGAACTCGGATATCCTGTCAAAGTTAACAGCAAATGAAATGTCGAGGCGGCGACCGGATATGATACTCGCAGAAGTTCCCGGACGCGGGCATGTACCGTTTCTTGATGAACCGGAAGCGCTGGATGCTGTTCACAAATGGCTGGGCCTTCTACCATGATCGATGACATCGAAGCCGCCGCCCGCCGACTGGTCGGCCATGCAACACGAACCCCGCTGCTCAATGCCCCGCTTTTGGACGACGAGGTCGGCAGGCGGATATTCGTAAAGGCTGAATGCCTGCAAAAGACCGGATCGTTCAAATACCGCGGCGCGAGAAATGCTGTCGCCTCGCTGAGCGCCGAAGAACGGGCCGCGGGCGTGATTGCATTCTCGTCTGGCAACCATTCACAGGGGGTCGCGCTGGCTGCAAGGGAACTGGGTGCACCTGCTGTAATTGTCATGCCTTCGGACGCGCCGGAATTGAAGATCGAAAACACCCGGAAATTGGGCGCTGAAGTCGTGCTTTACGACCGAGGGTCCGAAGATCGGGATGAAATCGGTGCTTCACTGGCCTCACAGAGGAAACTGAACCTTATCAAACCTTTCGACGACGTTCGTGTTATCGCGGGGCAAGGCACTTGTGGTCTCGAGATTGCAGAGCAAGCGTCCGAAGCAGGCGTGGAGGCCAAAGACGTGTTAATCTGTTGCGGTGGTGGTGGTCTGACATCCGGTATTGCGTTGGCATTGGCGGCGCGGGCACCATGCCTTACTCCGCGACCCGTTGAACCGGAAGGATTCGATGATGTTGCACGATCGCTGGCTGCAGGTGCAATCCAAATCAATAATCGTCGCTCCGGGTCGCTTTGCGACGCGATTATCACGCCAAGCCCAGGCGACATCACATTTCCCATTCTGGCAGCCCATTGCGGCGACGGTATCGTCGTCACAGAAGATGAAGCGCTACGTGCGATGGCAGTCGCATTCACTCGGCTAAAGATCGTACTTGAGCCTGGTGGCGCCGTTGCACTTGCTGCGGCGCTTTTTCATCGCGAGGATGATTCTGATGTCATTGCGGTTGCGTCCGGCGGCAATGTGGACGCACCGGTATTTCGTATGGCATTGGAGCGTTACGGACAAGGAGGACGCAGATGTTGATAGCCGACCTCGATGGCTTGAACGTTCACTATCGCGATGATGGCAACCCGAAAGGCGCGCCCATTGTCTTTTCGAATTCGCTCGGAACTGACCTCAGGCTTTGGGACAAAGTCGTTGATAGGCTTCCCTCGAATTTGCGAATAATCCGATACGACAAGCGCGGTCACGGTTTGACCGAAGCACTGCCGCCGCCTTATGCGATGAGTTCTTTGATTTCCGATGCCGAAGCTCTTCTCGACCACTTGAACATCCGTGATTGCGTATTTGTTGGCCTGTCAGTCGGTGGATTGATTGCTCAAGGGCTCGCCGCCAAAAGACTCGATCAAGTACGCGCAATGGTGATTTCGAACACCGGCGCCAAAATCGGCACCGTCGAAATGTGGCAGGATCGCGTAGCAGCCATAGAGACTGGCGGAATAGAGGCTTTGGCCGATCCGATCATGGAAAGATGGTTTTCCAACACTTTTCGCCAAACACATGAAATGGTGGCTTGGCGTAATATGCTCACTCGTCAACCTCCTGAGGGCTACATCGGCTGCTCCTTTGCTATAGCGGCAACCGACTTTCGTTCGGCGACGGCAGAATTGACACTTCCCACTCTTGCAATTGCAGGCAGCGAAGACGGCGCAACGCCCCCTGATCTGGTGCGTGAAACCGCAGATCTTATCAAGGGGTCGCGCTTTCACCTGATACGCGGGTCCGGGCATTTGCCTTGCGTTGAAAACCCTGATGAATACACGCGGGTTCTCGTGGAGTTTCTTCAGGAAATTGGTCACATCTGATGACGGCGACTCCTCTTGATAGCGCGCTCTATCGTGATCTGTTCGGCGATGTCGAAGTCGGCCAGCTTTTTACCGACACAGCGGAAGTGCGTGCGATGATGCTAGTCGAGGGCGCATTGGCAAAGGCCCAGGGTAACGTAGGGGTCATTCCTGAAACATCCGCCCATGCGATCCACCGCGCGTCACATGAACTGCAACTGGATCCCGCTGCGTTGGCAAAAGCAGCAGGGCAGAATGGCGTGCCTGTGCCTGGGTTTATCGCCGCATTTCGGGAAGAAATGAACGCCCCAGAGCACGCACAGTATGTGCATTGGGGGGCAACCAGCCAAGATATCGTTGACACTGGATTGGCATTGCGAATTCGCAAGTCGCTTTCAATTTTTGATGCAAGGCTTTCAACATTATTGGTTCGGCTGGGTGAATTGGCCGAAACTCACGCCACGACGCCAATGGTAGCCAGGACATGGGGCCAGGCGGCGGTTCCGACCACGTTCGGTGCAGTTATTGCGAGCTGGGGCGCTCCAATGCTGCGGCATCGCGAGCGGTTGGCAAATGTTCGCCAGGGTATTGAAATCGTTACTTTGTCCGGCGCCGCAGGCACTCTTTCGGCTATGGACAAAGGTGTAAAAGTTCGTGCGGAACTTGCGCAATCGCTAGAATTGTCCGATCCCGGCGAAAGTCGCCACAGCACACGCGATGGTCAAGCGGCACTTGCCAGCTGGATTACCGGCATATCCAGCGGACTTGGGAAATTCGGGGAGGATCTGATAGTTCTGGCGGCCACTGGTATTGGCGAGATACGCCTTTCGCATGCGGGATCATCTTCCACGATGCCGCAAAAATCCAACCCGGTCGGGCCGTCTACACTTGTCGCCCTCGCACGACTAAATGCAGCGCTTAACAGTGCGATGCAATTTGCGGCAGTCCACGGAAACCAGCGCGACGGCAGCGCCTGGTTCACTGAATGGCTAACACTTCCACAGATGATCCTTGCTGCAGCGCGCGGGCTTGCGACTGCAAACGACATTGCGTCGACAATTGAACCAAACTTGGACGCGATGTTGAAAAACATCGAAGCAACTGATGGTACAATTTACGCTGAAGCACTAACCTTTGAACTCGCCCGAGCATTTCCACGCCCCGAGGCCCAGAAGACGGTCAAAGCCTTGGTTGCCGAAACAGGTGCGAACGGTTTGTCACTACAACAGGCAGCTAAAGATAAACTACCGGATTTCGATTTCGGGACAGTGTTCTCAGCGACGCACCAACTTGGCGCCACGCCAGAGGAGGCACGGGCATTTGCCAAGGCGTGTCAGTCCGCGACTGCGTAACTTGGGCTCGTCCGAATTAGGTCTTCGTGGGTCGTTTTCCGACAAGCTAGATTGAATTGATATGAACGACGTTTGCAAAAATGGAGCCTGTTCGAATGCAAACCATCCGCGCCGCTATCTGTCGCGCCTTTGATGAGCCGCTGACTATTGAAGACGTTTACATTGCGGAACCCATCGCCCGTGCTGTCGAGGTGACACTGGAAGCCTGTGCGATTTGTCATTCGGACATCTCTTACATCGACGGGTCGTGGGGCGGTGATTTGCCGGCAGTCTATGGCCACGAGGCAGCGGGAAAAATTACAGCGGTCGGTTCTGACGTAAAGGGATACAGGATTGGCGACAGAGTCATCGTTACCCTGATCCGTTCGTGCGGTGCTTGTGCCTCGTGTGGCGAAGGGCGGCCAACTGCCTGCGAAAGCCCTGACCGTTCGGCGCCGCTCAAGATGCTAGACGGCAGCCCGCTTTTGCAGGCGATGAACTGCGGCGCATTTGCTGAAAAAGTGGTGATAGATCAAAGCCAGATCGCTAAAATTCCCGAAGGCATCGCATCGGATGTCGCATCGCTTCTGTCGTGCGGCGTTATCACTGGTGTCGGCGCAGTCGTGAATGCTGCCGGTTTGCGCGCCGGACAGGACGTTGTGGTGATTGGAGCCGGAGGCGTCGGGCTGAACGCGATTCAGGGCGCGCGCATTGCTGGCGCCCGTCGTATAGTAGCGGTCGATATAACGCAGGAAAAACTAGCTGATGCGCTCGAATTCGGTGCGACGGACTGCATCCTGGCGACTGAGGCAAAGCCTTGGCGGAAATTGCGCGAATTAATCGGTCGGGGAGCAGATGCGGTCCTGGTAACGGTCGGCGCGATACCCGCATACGATGCAGCGCCTCGATACCTAGCGCCAGGTGGAAAAGTGATCATGGTCGGCATGCCTGCGGATGGGGCAAAATCAGCATATGAACCGGTGATACTGGCGGCCGTTGGCCAAGGCATGATTGGCTCCAAGATGGGAGATGCCGTCCTGACGCGTGACATTCCTTGGCTAACGGACCTTTATCTTCAAGGAAGACTAAAGCTTGATGAGTTAGTATCCGGCCGTTGGTCGCTTGATCAGATCAACGAAGCCATAGCAGATACAAAATCTGGCGCTGCGCGGCGAAATATCATCGTTTTCTAGCGCCACGAAATAGCGGCGCGAAGTTACGAACTCAAATGTCGGCGTCGTCCCAGTCGTAAATAACTAGTCCTTCTGTCTCGCGCGCGCCAAGTTTGCGATAAAGCGCGCGCGCTGGCTTGTTATCGCTCTCGGTACCGAGCCAGATACCTTCACAGCCACGGTCGCGTGCAAGATCGAATATCCTTTCCAATAGACGAAATGCGATACCCTGTCGGCGATAGTCTAAGTGAACGCCAACTTCATTCAAAAAAAATTGTGTTGGCTTGTCTGGATGCATCAACACTGTTCCGCTGGCAAAACCGATGAGGTCGCCCCGATCCAACGCCACAACAATTTCGTTTACCCGCGTTGCAAGAAACGCCCAAGCGCGCGCCGGATCTACAGGATTATCGAACGTTCCTTCCTTGGCGCGCTCAAGAATATGGGCGTCCTCTGGACCAAGGTTGCGAATGGTGATTGGGTTCATCTTAGCAGGCCACAATCCTTGTATGTCTCAAAAGGATAGAAATGAAACTCGCCGATCTTGATGTCGTTGTTACCGCGCCGCCAGCCCCGGGATGGGGTGGCCGATACTGGATTCTGGTTAAGGTGACAACCGACACCGGCATCACGGGATGGGGCGAATGCTACGCCTCATCGGTCGGGCCGGCGGCGATGGATGCGGTCATTCGGGACGTGTTCGAACGGCACATGGCCGGGGAGAACCCGGAAAACATTGAGCTTATGTTCCGTCGCGCTTATTCATCAGGGTTTACCCAGCGTCCGGATCTGACTGTGATGGGCGCTTTCTCGGGGCTTGAAATTGCCTGCTGGGATATCCTTGGTAAGCACCGAGACCGACCGGTTTGGTCGCTAATCGGCGGACGCATGAATGAACGCGTTCGGGCATACACCTATCTTTATCCTCTGGCGCATCACCCACTGCCGGAATATTGGGGCAACGCCGAAATGGCAGGCGAAGCCGCTGCCAAGCTTGTCAAAAAGGGGTACACGGCGGTCAAGTTCGATCCTGCAGGTCCCTATACGATTAGAGGCGGGCATCAGCCAGCAATGAACGATGTTGAGACGTCGGCCAGTTTCTGTCGAAGTATCCGTGAGGCTGTCGGGAGCAAGGCCGATTTACTCTTCGGGACACATGGCCAGTTTTCAACAGGCGGCGCGATCCGACTTGCGAAGGCGATCGAACCATATGCACCGCTGTGGTTCGAAGAACCTGTTCCGCCAGACAACATCGCGTCGATGGCAGAGGTCGCTCGAGCCACTTCAATTCCCGTTGCAACCGGTGAACGCCCGACGACAAAAGCAGAATTCGGGGCTGTGTTGCGCGCGGGTGCTGCAAACATTCTGCAACCCGCTCTTGGCCGGTCGGGTGGAATTTGGGAAACAAAAAAAATTGCAGCAATAGCGGAGGCATATAATGCACAGATGGCGCCACATCTCTACGCCGGACCTGTAGAATGGGCTGCAAATATCCATCTTGCCACTGCAATTCCAAATATTCTAATCGCTGAGACGGTTGAAACTGAATTCCACAAAGCGTTGATTAAGAACAGCATTTCAATCGAGCAAGGCTTTGTCATTCCACCCGAGACCGCGGGACTTGGTATAGAGGTTGATGAAAACCTTGCGCGCGCGCATCCTTTCGAGGGCAAGGGTTTACATTTGCAAATGCAAGACGATCCGATCGACTACGTCGAACAGAATTTTTTCGAGGGCGGCGCACCTGTGGGAAAGGCAACTTAACCATCATTCCGATCGTAGCTGATCAATTACGGCGGTGCTTAAGCTGTCTTCATACACTCGCGATGCGCACGGATGGCATCATCGACGCAATCAAACCACTGAGCATGTCCGTTTTCCAGCATAATCGCTGATCGGCAAATTCGTTGCAGGAGTGGCATACTGTGGGACACTACTACGGCTGCTCGATACCCTAAGCGTTCGGCCAATAGTTCTTCACTCTTTTTGCGAAACGCCGCGTCACCGACACTTGTGACTTCGTCGATCAGATACGTGTCAAAGTCGATTCCCATTGAAACCGCAAAGGCCAGTCGTGCCTTCATTCCGGATGAATAGGTGCGAAATGGCTGATGGAATTGAGACTTGAGATCCGAAAATTCAAAAACAAAAGTTTCAAGCGCATCGGTGTCAATACCATAAACTCGCGCAACAAACCTTGTATTCTGCCTCCCAGAGAGATCGCCGTGAAAACTACCTGCAAAACCAACAGGCCAGGAAACACTGCCGTCCACTGTGATCCGGCCGGAATCTGGCTGCATTGTTCCCGATATCAGCTTGAGAAGGCTAGATTTTCCGGCACCGTTTCGCCCTATTAACGCAACCGCACCTTCCGCGGGTAGTGTCAAGTTGATCCTGTCAGCAACAACCCTCCTGAGGCCGCCTGTCATGAATGCCTTTGAAACGTCAGCGAGTTGGATCATCGTCTGTCGCGCAGACTATAGAAAACTAAAACTGCGATGGCCCAGCCGGATACCAAGAAGAACCCAAGCATCGCCAAATGCACAAAACGGCGAGGGAACTGCGCAGTCTCAGCCAGTGTTGGGTGTACGTGAGCCGCCAAGTATCGGCTCTTTCGTCTAGCTTCCGCCTGCGCCTGATCGAAGGCCGCCAGCGCCGCGGTATAGGCCTCTTCGGAAAACTGCCGATCCACGGCAAGGCGTTCGAATTCCGCCAGCAGCATCGCATAATCCACACCTTCACCGCCAGCACGGCCAAATCCGAGTTTGCGTCTCTCTTCGGCGATGCGCGTTTCAATGACAGCGATCCGCCGGTTTGCTAATTTCAAACGCGGATCGTTTGCAAGCGTGCTTTCCCTCAAAAGATCGGCCTCGATCAGTGCCGCCGCTTGTTGCTGTTCAAGGATCGATAACAATCCCATCTGACCCTGAAGATCCGCAGTCGGATCGACGATCTGCGTGCGCGATCTGAAAGTTGTCATTCTTTCGCGGGCAACCTTCATGCGATCGACTGCGCGTCCGAGTTCGGCCCGCGCAAATTCAGTTGTGTCTGCTTGTGCGATTGCCGAAAGCTCCTCAACCAGGCGCGCGCATTCCTTGAGAATTGCCGTCGCGATTGAACGGGCATCTTCGGGATCAAAGGCTAGCGCGCGAACTTCGATCAATCCGGTGCCACGGTCATAGAAAACGCGCACCATCCGCGACCAATATGAATGAAGGTCCTCGATAGACTGATCTGATTTCAAACCAAAAATCGGATCATTGTTGGGCTTTGAATAAAATTCGACCAATCCCAAACGGTCGTCGATGCGCCTGACAATTTCCTGGCTGTTCATGAATTCATATAGAATGTCGGCATCCGCTGATCCCGATGAGGCAAATTCTGCAATTCCGCCGAACAACTCAACGGGCGAGGCAAACTCCTCAGTCCTAACCGAGAATGCGACTGTGGAGGCAAACTGATCGGCCGCGCGCAAAAACAGATATGCCGCGGCCGCAATTGTCGGCAGCAAAACAAACAAGAAGAAAGATCCCGCAACCCATCGATGACGAGGCGCGGCGCGCGCCGGTGGGGCTGGCGAATTCAAAAGAGCAACGTGCGACACGGGATGAGATTTGATCCAATTAAGCTGCTGACCTAGCTTTTCGAATTCTCGTTAATACGGCGTAAAGACTGCTGCGCTACGCCACGAAGCACTGATGAATGTAGTTCCGATTACAGGTGTCCAGCCACCGAAGTTGGCGCCAAATCCAATCCGGCCTTCACGGAAGTTGTCGGCATTTCGCGTAATTTCCGCGCTTGTAT
>JBPCWO010000133.1:0-8188 GCA_051009475.1 Boseongicola sp. | reverse complement strand
GGTTCACAGACCAAAGGGTGACTTCACATGGCAAAGGCATTCGCTTCTCAGGGCGACCTGACCGAGAAAAAGATAACCTTTGACGAGGTGGGCGAGGGTCTTTGGGCATTCACAGCCGAAGGCGATCCAAATTCGGGCGTAATTATTGGCGACGAAAGCGTGATGATTGTCGAAGCGCAGGCGACGCCGCGCCTTGCGCACAAGGTAATCGAGAAAGTACGCGAAGTAACTGACAAGCCGATCAGTCACATTGTCCTCACACACTACCATGCTGTCCGTGTTCTGGGCGCCAGTGCCTACGGGGCGGATCAGGTTATCATGTCGGAGACGGCTCGTGGAATGGTTGCCGAACGCGGACAAGAAGACTGGGACAGCGAATTCCAGCGTTTTCCACGCCTATTCGAAGGCCACGAAAGCATTCCGGGGCTGACCTGGCCCACCACCACTTTCAATGGCACCATGACGGTTTTCCTTGGATGTCGCCGCGTGGACATTAGGCAGATCGGCCGTGCACACACCGCAGGTGATGCAGTGATTCACGTGCCTGATCAAAACGTTATGTTTACTGGCGATATCGTTGAATATCATTCGGCCTGCTATTGCGGCGACGGGCATTTCGCGGATTGGGGCGACACCCTGAACGCTATCAAAGCGTTTGACGTCGATGCGATCGCGCCAGGGCGCGGTGATGCGCTTGTTGGCAAAGAAATGGTGAACCAGGCAATCGAAAGCACGCGCGATTTCGTCGATAGCACCTTTCGACCTGCTGCTCGCATAGCTGCAAGTGGCGGTTCATTGAAAGACGCCTGGGACGCCGTTCGGGCAGAATGCGATCCGAAATTCAGTGACTTTGCGATTTATGAGCATTGCCTGCCATTCAACGTATCCCGCGCCTATGACGAAGCGCGCGGAATCGCGCACCCACGGATTTGGACGGACAAGCGGGACCTTGAAATGTGGGAGCAACTTCAAGGCTAGTTTAAAGGATCAAGTCGTGGTCGATGTCAGATACGACATAGCGTTCAAACTATATCCTTATGAACCGGTCGCTGCGATTGGACAGCCACCTGTTCGTCATCCCGTAGTCGTCGTTGGCGGTGGACCGATAGGTATGGCGACGGCGCTCGATCTGGGCCAAAAAGGCACGCCGGTTTTAGTGTTGGACGATCATGAAGGTGTTGGTCAGGGAAGCCGTGCCATTTGCTTTGCCAAGCGCACATTGGAAATTGCCGAACGCCTTGGCGCAGCGCAGGCGATGGTCGACAAAGGTGTGGTTTGGAGTGTTGGAAAAGTCTTTCACGGTGACGCCCAAGTGTTCGAGTTCAACTTACAGCCAGAGGCGGGTCACAGGCATCCTGCATTCATCAACTTACAGCAGCCGTATTTTGAAAAGTACCTGGTCGACTCTGTCCGTCAGGCACAGGACCAAGGGTTGCCGATCGAAATTCGAGGCCAAAATGCGGTCACAGCGATCAAAAGATACGATGATTATTCAGTCTTGGATGTCGAAACCCCGGAAGGCGCCTACCAGTTAGAAGCGGATTGGGTGATTGCTTGTGATGGCGCACGCTCACCCATTCGCGACATGATGGAATTAGAGTTCGAGGGGCGCATATTCGAAGATAACTTCCTGATAGCGGACGTTAAAATGACCGCAGACTTTCCGACCGAGCGGTGGTTTTGGTTTGAGCCACCATTCGAGGGTGCGGGTCAATCAGCGCTGTTGCACAAACAACCGGACGATATCTGGCGCATTGATTTTCAACTCGGGTGGGACATCGATCGGGAGAAGGAACTCAAGGAGGAAAATATAAGGGCCCGCGTCGATGGGATGCTGGGAGATGGCGCCGTGTACGAACTGGAATGGACGTCTATTTACACGTTTCAATGCCGCCGAATGAAAGAGTTCCGGCATGGTCGTGTTCTGTTCGCCGGTGACAGCGCGCATCAGGTATCCCCATTTGGAGCTAGAGGGGCAAATTCCGGCATTCAGGATTCCGACAATCTGGCTTGGAAACTTGATCTTGTTATTCGGGAACTGGCACCGGAAGCGCTTTTGAACAGTTACTCCGAAGAGCGGGTGCACGCTGCCGACGAAAATATCCTAAATTCGTCGCACGCGACCGATTTTCTGACCCCAAAAAGCGAGATCAGCAGAGTATTTCGAAATGCTGTACTGGAACTTGCACGTCACTATTCTTTTGCCCGGCCGTTGGTAAATTCTGGCCGGCTGTCAGTGCCTTGCTTCTATGATGGCTCAAGCCTTAATGGGCTCGACCAACTTAACGGACCGGCAAGGTCGCGGGTCGGTGCCGCTTGTGTGGATGCTGAACTAGACGACGGCTTTTTGCTTGATAGATTGCCGGGCGAGTTCACTGTCATTACTATCAACGCCGAGACGCCCAAAGTTTCTAATGTGGATGGAATTCCAATAGGGACACTTTCAATGACGACCGAAGCCAATGACCCCACCGGCGTGATGTCTGAACGGTATTTGGGCGACAACCCTTCAGCAATCTATTTGATCCGCCCAGATCAGCATGTCGCAGCACGCTGGCGTGATTGTTCATCTGATGAAATCGCTGATGCAGTTCGAACAGCGATTGCAAGGGAGGCATAAGCAATGGCCTTGAACCTAAGCCCAAATATTCCAGATCCAGACGATTTCTATGACGAACTTTTGAATGCACATGAGGGATTGAGCAGAGACGAAAGCGATTCATTAAATGCCCGGCTCATTCTTATCCTAAGCAACCATATTGGCGATCGTGCGGTTCTACGATCGGCGCTTGAAGCGGCGAAAATGAGTTGAACCTGTGCGCGGTTTCGCGAACCTCTAGTCGAATGCAATTCTTACGTTGCCAAACGATCCGAAGTCGGCCGAATTAACGGGTTTTTTATGTTCGCAGATGGTTGATGAGAATTCCCGAATAGCAAGTCTTTGACTGTCTGAAAACTAGCAACTTGCCATTTGGTCAATGGAGGCGAGTACCGGAATCGAACCGGTGTACACGGATTTGCAATCCGCTGCGTAACCACTCCGCCAACTCGCCAAAGCAGGAGTGCTGATAACGGATGGGCATTAAGCGCGCAAGCGCGATTAGCGCGCCGGACGCT
This sequence comes from Boseongicola sp., assembly GCA_051009475.1. Taxonomy (GTDB): domain Bacteria; phylum Pseudomonadota; class Alphaproteobacteria; order Rhodobacterales; family Rhodobacteraceae; genus CAXMNX01. The sequence continues at coordinate 5,071 of JBPCWO010000133.1, read as the reverse complement.
TGCCCGTATAGCAGATTTGTGGTTCAAAACAGAACAAGAATCTGAACGAAAGAGTTTAGTATATGAGCGACTTCGCCCACCGGCGGACGATTATGGTCGACACTCAGGTTCGGCCATCGGATGTCACCAAATTTCCAATAATTAATGCAATGCTCACAGTCCCGCGCGAGCAGTTCGTCCCGGACAACCGTCGCGAAGCCGCATATGCAGGTGAAAACCTGGATATTGGTTACGGCCGCTTGCTTCTCGAACCACGCACCTTCGCCAAGATGCTAGAGGTGGCTGACATTCAGCCCGATGATCTTGTTCTCGATGTAGCTTGCGGCCTCGGGTATTCTGCCGCCGTCGCAGCAAAACTGGCGGAAGCTGTAATAGCGTTAGAAGATAGTGGCGAACTTTGCGCAGAGGCAGAAGCCGCACTTTCTGCCGTCGGGGCTGACAACGTTGCGGTTGTCGAAGGACAACTTGTCGAGGGTGCCGAGAAGCATGGGCCCTATGATGTCATTTTGATCGAGGGCGGTGTTGAGGCAGTGCCCGATAGTCTGTGCGATCAACTCAAACCTGGCGGGCGCATTGTTGCTATTTTTGACGACGGCCATACGGGAACGGCTAAGGTCGGATATCGAACAGAAGATTCGACTGACTGGCTTTATGCCTTCAACGCAAGTGGTCCGGTATTGCCTGGATTTCGTTGCGCGCAAGAGTTTGCGTTGTGAATTGGGGACATAATAAAGAATGTTAGTGAAACCGACTAAGATAATCAAAGTTTGTGTTTTTGTTGGCGGTTTTGCTGTCCCAGGTATCGCTCCTGCCGAAACCCTGACTGACGCATTGGTCGCAACTTACAAATCAAGTGGCCTTATTGAACAGAACCGCGCTGTTCTTCGCGCGGCTGATGAAGATGTGGCCCAGGCGGTTGCTGCTCTTCGACCGATTGTTAGCTATGCAGCCAGTGTCGGCTACATGGACCCAACGTTTGCCGACGATTTCACCGGAGCATTATCGTTGAGTGCTGATATGCTGCTTTACGATTTTGGCCGGTCCCAACTTGGTGTTGACGCAGCAAAAGAAACGGTGCTTGCGACACGCGCGGTTCTTGTGGATGTCGAAAACTCAACGCTTCTAGACGCCGTAAGGGCATTTTTGACGGTCCTTCGATCTGAGGCGTTTGTCGAGCTCAATGAAAACAACGTGCGCCTGTTGATCGAGCAACTGCGGGCAACGAGTGATCGGTTCGAAGTTGGCGAAGTGACGCGAACAGACGTTTCAATTGCCGAAGCACGACTTGCCGCGGCACGCAGTGGACTTGCTGCCGAACAGGGTGGGCTGGCTCGCGCAGAAGAACAATACAGGGCTGTTGTCGGTACCTACCCCGGTACACTATCCCGACCGCCGCCGCCGCCGGAAATCCCGCCAACCGAAGAATCAGCGCGAGCAATTGCGAGAACCAAGAATCCGCAAGTCGTTCAAGTTCAGCATCAAGTCAAAGCCAGCGAGCTATTGGTCGAACAAGCCGCTCGCGCAATGCAGCCAACTTTGAATGCCACAGGTACCGTGTCTCTCGATGACGATGGAGATGATGCGTCGAGCGTCGGGATCTCGTTAAGAGGGCCGATTTATCAAGGTGGTGCGATTCCGTCACGTCTTCGGCAAGCGAGGGCAGGGCGCGATCAAGCGCGTGCGCTTCTTTACACAACCGGGCTTCTTGTGGATCAACAAGTTGGTAATGCGTATGCCAACCTAGCTGTGTCTGTTGCGTCGATAGACGCCTCCGAACGCGAAGTTCGGGCCGCTGAATTGGCGTTGCGTGGTGTTCGCGAGGAATTCCAACTTGGCGCGCGTACAACTCTTGATGTGCTTGACCAAGATCAGGAAGTTCTTGATGCTCGAACAAACCGGGTATCCGCTCAATTTGATCGTTATATCGCTTTCTTTGAAGTGCTTGATTCGATGGGAATTTTGACGGCGGAGCACTTGAAATTGAACGTTCCGATCTATGACCCCGCTGTATATTACAATTCTGTCAAGGATGCGCCACGCGGGCAAATCAGCAAGCAAAGTCGACAACTTAATCGCATCTTGCGTTCTCTTGGTAAGGAATAGCCGCGAACGGTTGTCTGACATCTGGCCACCGGTTACGGTGCGACCGGGGGCAGGAGAGAAGAGGCAATGTCAAAGTCGGTTTCAGGTCAAGATGTTGAGGACATGCTGTCGTCGGTTCGCCGATTGGTATCCAGTGAATTGCCGAAAAATCTTCGCTCAAGATTGCCCGAAGGGCCGGGCGCTTTGGTGCTAACCGACGCGCAGCGCATCGAACCTTCGATGATCGGTCACAATTCGCAGCCGAAATCTCTGGAAGATCGGATTTCGGAATTGGAAGCGGCAGTATCAGAAAGCGCTGACGACTGGGAACCGGACGGAAGCGAAGATCAGGATCAGCATCGGCCGGACCGGATCGTTTACAAACCGCCTGAGGAAGATCGGCAAAGCAATCGGCGGCGCAGTCTCCGGTTGAGCGAAATTGCTCTGATCGAAACGGGCCCGGCTAACGATGATGAATCCGAGGATTCTGATCCGGCGGCAGTGACACCGACATTTCGGCACGGCAGCGACGACGATGAAACTCGGTCATTTGAAGAAGAGGAGTCTTCGGCAGATGTCGAGGCGTCAGCCGACGTGGAATTGTCCGACATCCCTGAATTTCTTCCCACAAGCTTTCAGTCGGATGCGCCGGAAACCAATGAAGCCGCGGAGGACGATATCCAGAGCGGCGATTCAGAAGATGAAGGATCAGACTCATCAGTTGATTTTTCAGAGGAAGAAATAGAATCCGATACCGGATCTGTTGAGGGCATCGCCACTGAGGAATCTTTTGAAGAGGCCCTCGCCGAGGCCGTCGCCGCCTCGTTGCCAGATACCGCAGTTGAAGAAGTCGAGCGGCAACAGGTCGAGCTTTCTTCAGAACGCTCGGAAGAAATCCATGCGGAACAAGATGTCGCCGAGATCGACAAGGAATCGCTGCACACGCTCGTAGCTTCGTTAATCCGCGAGGAATTACAGGGTGAATTGGGTGAGCGAATTACGCGAAATGTTCGAAAGCTGGTCCGACAAGAGATTCAGCGAGCGCTGACCGTGCGCGAGCTGGAATAGGCCCGGAGTCAGACCAGGGTGAACACACCAGCGCATCTTTTGATTGGCGCTGCCGCCTTTGGCAAAGAAAATCAAAAGGGCACGACGATAGCCGCAATTCTTGGTGCGCTTGTTCCAGATCTTTCACTTTACGTGATGGTCTCGGTGTCGATATGGATCCTGAATATACCACCGACTATTGTATTCGACGAGCTATATTTCTCTGATGCTTGGCAGCGTGTTTTTGCTATCGACAACAGTTTTGTTATTTGGGCGTCAGCCTTTGCAGTTGCACTTTGGCGTCGCTCGGCCGTCTTTATTGCCTTTACTGCCGCTGCATTATTGCACCTCGCCTTGGATTTTCCATTTCACACCGAAGACGCGCGAATGCATTTTTGGCCGGTATCCGATTGGGTTTTCGAGAGCCCCATAAGTTATTGGGATCGCGCGGCTTATGCCGGCGTCGTAGGGCCATTCGAAGTCACCGCTTCCTGCGGTGCGGCCTTTCTTATCTGGCGACGAAACGAACCCAAATTGATCTTGGCATTCGTGGCTCTGCTGCTGGCAGCCGAGCTACTTAGCTCTGGCATTTGGCAGTTCATTTTTTAACGATCTCGAATTGCGCCTGGTTAAATAATACCCGTGTGGAATCGTCAGACTTCTTCAATCCGGATTGCAACAGGTGCAGAAGCAAGGACTCCGGTGCCATCCATAGCGGCGATTGCTTCGTCCAGCGCGTTGCGGCCGGTTTTGTGCGTAACAATCAAAACGGGCGCAGTCGGCGCTGTGTGACCGTACTGGCGCATCCGATCGATCGAAATGCCCGCATCCCCGAGGACGGCAGCGATTTTTGCAAGCGCTCCTGGTTTGTCAGCAAGTTCCATTCGCAAGTAAAAGGGTGCCTGAGCAGAAGATCGTGCTACTCGTGCGGTAACAAGCTCTGTAGCAGGGCGACCGAAAGTTGAAATTCGAGTGCCTCGCGCTAAGTCCATGACATCGCCGATTACCGCGCTCGCTGTCGGTCCTTCGCCTGCACCGGCACCACGTAATACAATTTGCCCGACACCGTCGCCTTCCAGAACGATCATGTTTGTGGCGTTTTCCAACTGTCCAAGCGGCGAAACAGCAGGAACAAGGCAAGGCGACATTCGCGTCTCTAAGCCGCGCCCGGTCATCTGGGCCACGCCAAGCAGCTTGATGCGAAACCCCATGTCTTCGGCCTGTTCAATGTCTTCGATGGTGATCTTTTCGATCCCCTCGATTTCCATTCCACCGAAATCGACCTGGGTGCCAAATGCTATTGAGGCTAACAACGCAAGCTTGTGTCCGGCATCTATGCCGCCGACATCAAGCGTCGGGTCTGCTTCGAGATATCCAAGTTTTTCGGCCTCGGAAAACACGGATTGGTAGTCCAACCCGGCATTTTGCATTCTCGACAAGATATAATTGCAGGTTCCATTCATCACACCCATTACGCGTGTGATTTCATTCCCAGCGAGGCCTTCTGTTAATGCCTTCACAACCGGTATGCCACCCGCCACAGCTGCCTCAAATCTGAGGCAGGCACCATTTGCCTCAGCCATCTCGGCCAATGCCTGACCGTGGATTGCAAGCATCGCCTTGTTTGCGGTCACTACATCTTTGCCGGCTGAAATCGCGGCCTCGGTCGCCGCTTTGGCGGGACCGTTTTCGCCTCCCATCAATTCGACAAAAACATCTATATCGTCACGACGGGCAAGGGTGACAGGATCGTCTTCCCAAGGATATGTCGAAATGTCGATTCCGCGGTCCCGATCTCGGCTACGCGCCGAGACGGCGCTGATCGAAATTGGTCGACCGGCCCGCGCGGACAACAAGTCCGCATGACGTTCGATGATTTTCACAACACCGGCGCCGACAGTTCCCAGGCCCGCGATTCCAAGGCGAAGTGGCGATGTCATAA
>JBPCWO010000132.1:0-11411 GCA_051009475.1 Boseongicola sp. | reverse complement strand
GGATTTGATTGGAAGGTCGCTGTAACCCGGCGCACCAATCCCGGCGTAAATCGCGACACTGCCAAACAGTACGATTACTGACAGAATTAATATTGCAGCGCGGGGATTGTCAGTTTGGATTGTCTTGGCGCTCTCCTGGCGTTTGTCGGCTTCGAGTATTCTGCGGGAAATTTCAAGGCGGACTTGTTCGGCTTCTGAGTTGCTTAGAACGCCGCGCGCCAGGTCACGATTGACTTCTGAAAGTTGATCCTTGTAAACCGCAATGTCGCTATCAACATTTCCACGAATGTCGGACTCACTCGAGCCTTTCCGAGCCGCAGCCAACAATATAACTGTGACGAAAATCGCAATTGCCAAAGTGATTAGCCAAAAAACCATAGCCCCCAGTTAGTCGCCAACTGACCATTCTTAAAGAGATTTCATGCATTTGCGACAGCACGTCACGACGACGTGTCGCGAAACCGCGGCGTCCTGCCGTTTGTCGCCTTCACAAACTCCGCGTATTTTGGAAAGAGAGGGCGACCCCGCAGAAAGGGACAAAAGTCGAATGAGCCGGTATTCTGCCTTTGCAGTCGCGCGCGAAGCATTTCGAGATCATCAAGGCTGGAGCCGCGCTTGGTCCAGCCCGGAACCGAAGCGACGCTATGATGTTATCATAATCGGTGCTGGCGGACATGGGCTCGCCACTGCCTATTACATGGGCAAGAACCATGGGATCAGGAATATTGCCATCCTGGAAAAGGGCTGGTTGGGCGGAGGCAATACGGGGCGCAACACGACCATCATCCGATCGAATTATCTGCAGGACGCGTCGGCAGCGATATACGAAAAAGCACGTGGTCTTTACGAAAATTTGAGCCAAGACTTGAATTACAACGTCATGTTCAGCCCGCGCGGGGTCATGATGCTGGCGCAGACCGAGCACGAGGTGCGCGGTTACAATCGCACAGCACATGCCAATGCCCTACAAGGGGTAACGACGGAATACATCACACCGGAGAAAGTCAAACAACTCTGCCCGATTATCGAGATCCGTGGCCCGCGGTATCCTGTACTGGGCGCACTTTGGCAGGCGCGTGGCGGCACGGCACGGCACGATGCGGTCGCGTGGGGATATGCGCGAAAGTGCTCGGAAATGGGTATGGACGTGATCCAGAAATGCGAAGTCACCGGTATCCGCTCTGAAGCTGGAAGAATTGTCGGAGTGACCACCAATCGCGGCGACATCGATTGCGAAAAATTGGGGGTCGTTGTGGCGGGCCATTCTGGCCACTTGGCCGCAATGGCAGGTTTTAGATTGCCAATCGAGTCCGTCGCCCTGCAAGCGCTTGTTTCCGAACCGATCAAGCCCTGCATGGACGTCGTCGTTATGGCCAACACCGTTCACGGCTATATGAGCCAATCTGACAAAGGCGAAATGGTCATCGGCGGCGGCGCGGATGGTTACAATAATTATACTCAACGCGGCAGCTTCCATCACATCGAAGAAACGGTGAGGGCGCTCGTCGAGACATTCCCGATCATTTCGCGTCTCAAGATGTTGCGGCAATGGGGCGGGATCGTTGACATGACCGGTGATCGCTCTCCGATCCTGTCAAAAACGCCGCTTGAGAATTGTTTTTTCAACTGCGGCTGGGGAACCGGTGGTTTTAAATCGATACCAGGTTCTGGATGGGGAATGGCTGAGTTGATGGCCAAGGGCGTGTCGCCGCTGACGGCGGAATTTGGACTGGAGCGATTCCGCGAGGGACGGTTCATTGATGAAAGCGTGGCGGCAGGAGTGGCGCACTAATGTCACATTTGAACTTCAGCGCTCATGCGGCGAGAAGGGCTTTGGCATTAGTGCTGCTGGCAGCGGCAATCACTTTGGGACTGCCAGCTGCCGCCCAGATCGTCCCGTTCGGGGACATCGCCGGGTACAAGATCGCACGAATACAATCGAAGGGCATTTGTTTTGCCGCACTGGAGATCCGATCGACTGGCGACCAAGCGATGGTCTATACATATTACCAGACCGTTACTGGACAACGCTGGCACGTTGCAGGATTTGGATCGTCAGAGGAGTTGCGTAACGGTGAGGTCGCGCTCGAAGTCGCGATTGACGGCCAAGTGACCTTGGCGCGTTCGACGGAAGCGCGGGACGGTGACTTTATGCTACCGTTCGAGGCGCTGAACGAGATCACGGAACATGAAGCGCTGGTCGAGACCGGCGATCAGTTGACGATTTCAATTAACGAAGGTTCCGACCAGCTGGAAATTGGCTTGGCGGACCATCGCGCTGCGCTTGGGGCGATCCAGGCGTGCCTAAGTGCGCTCTGAGGTGATGAGATGCTGATCCTGAATTGTCCCTATTGCAACATCGATTGCGACGAGACCGAGCTTGCCCCGGGCGGCGAAGCGCATTTGAAGCGACACGGGCCAGAGTCGTCCGACGAGGATTTTGAGGGCTATTTGTTCCAGCGTGAGAACCCGCGCGGGATTCATTTCGAACGTTGGCGACACGCCAACGGATGCGGCAAGTGGTTTCACGCTGCTCGCGATACCGTCACGTTGGAGGTATTCGGAACTTATTTGGCACAAACAGATGCTCCACCCGCCGAGATCCAGGATGTGATCAGCAAAAAGCGCCCGGGATGGGCGTGGAGGGTTCTGGTATGAGCCGTCGTCTTGAAAATGGTGGCCGGCTGATCGATCGTGCTCAATCGCGTGGGTTTGCTTTCAATGGCAAATCTATGCGCGGACTTCATGGTGACACCCTGGCATCCGCACTTCTTGCCAATGGGCAGATGCTGGTTGGCAGGTCATTCAAATACCATCGTCCTCGCGGCATCGTAGCCAGCGGTGCGGAAGAGCCCAATGCCCTGGTAAACCTGGGCCAGGACAAAACATTCGAGCCAAATGCCCGCGCGACGACAACAGAACTATTCAACGGTCTGACCGCGGAAAGTCAAAACCACTGGCCAAGCCTTGAATTCGACATCGGTGAGATAAACGCACTGCTTGCTCGCTTTCTGCCTGCTGGATTTTATTACAAAATGTTCATGTGGCCGCGCGTGTTTTGGAAACACATTTACGAACCGTTCATTCGCACGTCTGCAGGTCTCGGGCGCCCTCCAAAACATAGAGACGCTGACCACTACGAACACTTCAATATTACAACGGATGTAGTTGTAATCGGAGGAGGAATCGCAGGCTTGACCGCTGCGAAGACCGCCGCTGACTCTGGTGCCGAAGTCTTGTTGATCGAGCAGGCAGCGCATTGGGGCGGTCGCGCGCCCGTCGATAGCGTCGAAATCGACGGTCAGCCAGCCGATCAATGGATTGAGTCAACGCTGAAGACCCTTACCGCCCTGCCCAATGTCACGGTACGTAATCGCACAATGGGTGCGGGCATCTACGACCATGGCTACGTATTGGCTTTGGAACGGATTACAGATCATGCTCCGGACCCAAGTGTCCCGCGCCACCGTTTGTGGCGCATACGCGCAAAGCAGGTAATTACGGCGACGGGCGCCATTGAACGCAGCTTGTCTTTTGCGGGCAATGACTTGCCTGGCGTAATGCTGGCATCGGCAGTGCGTGATTATGTGGTCAACTACGGCGTCACACCGGGTGAGAAAACCGTTGTGGTGACCAATAATGACGACGGCTACAAAACCGCAATCGCCTTGGCTAATGCCGGTTTGGAGGTCCCTGTTGTTCTGGATGCGCGCGCTGAAGCAACCGGGGAATTGGCTGAAAAAGCGCGCGAATTAGGCGTCCGTATCACCCCGGGTCGCGGCATTGCAAAGGTGGTTGGCAAAGGCCGCGTTCAAGCCGTGCACGTTTGCAACCAGTCCGGCGATGGTTCGGCGATCGAAGAGATAAAAGCTAACTGCGTGGCCATGTCTGGTGGCTGGTCGCCGGTGGTACACCTGTGGTCCCACTGCGGCGGCAAACTCACCTGGTCCGATACTGATGCGCATTTTCGACCTGACCCAAAGCGCGCTCCGACTGGCGCAGACGGGCAAGATTTTGTTTTGTCCGCAGGATCGGCGAGTGGCGAGTTGGTTACTGATGCGGTGTTGCAAGACGCGCATAGGGCTGGGACACGCGCTGCTCAAAACGCAGGATGCAAATCTGTGGCCGTCAAAGCGCCAACATCGTTAACAGAGCATCCAAAGCCGATGGAAGCTGTCTGGAACATGCCTGCGAACGCGCCTTACAAGCTGCGCTCGAAGACCTGGTTGGACTACCAGAACGACGTCAAAGTGACAGACGTAGAGCTGGCCGCTCGCGAAGGATTTGAAAGCGTCGAACATGCCAAGCGCTATACCACATTGGGGATGGCCACGGATCAGGGAAAACTCAGTAACATTAATGGTTTAGCAGTGCTTGCGCAAACCCTTGGCGAACAGATACCGAATGTCGGCACGACGACTTTCCGACCGCCTTATGCACCCATAACTATGGGGTCGATTGCTGGTGAAGCGCGTGGCGAGCTATTCCAGCCGATCCGAAGAACTCCAATTCACGAGTGGCACGAAGAAAACGGCGCCCATTGGGAGCCTGTCGGCCACTGGCGGCGTCCCTATGCGTTCCCGCAGAAAGGGGAAAGCGTTGATGACGCAGTGATCCGCGAAGTGAACACAACAAGGAACGCCGTCGGTCTTCTCGATGCCTCAACCCTTGGCAAGTTGATCGTCAGCGGCCCTGATGCCGGCCAGTTCCTCGACATGCTTTACACAAACATGATGTCGACGTTGAAAGCCGGCAAGTGCCGCTATGGTCTTATGTGCAGCGAAAATGGCTTTCTGACAGATGATGGCGTCGTGGCTCGCATCGACGAAAACACTTGGCTTTGTCACACGACCACTGGTGGTGCCGAACGCATACACGCCCATATGGAAGAATGGCTTCAAACCGAATGGTGGGATTGGAGAGTCTTTGTCGCCAACGTAACAGAGCAGTTCGCACAGATCGGTGTGGTTGGGCCAAATTCCCGCGAGGTTTTGCAGAAGCTTGGCGGGACGATCGACCTGTCGCGCGAGGCGATGCCGTTCATGGCCTGGGCCGAAGGGGCAATTGGCAACATTCCCGCCCGCGCTTTCCGCATCTCGTTTTCAGGCGAACTCAGTTATGAAATCGCCGTTCCAGCCAGTCAGGGCAGGGCATTTTGGGATAAACTGTTAGAGGCAGGAGCCGAATTCGGAATTACCCCATACGGAACCGAGGCACTGCATATTATGAGGGCTGAAAAGGGTTTCATCATGATCGGTGATGAAACCGATGGCACTGTCATTCCACAAGATCTGGGGCTTAACTGGGCAATTTCAAAGAAGAAAGACGACTACTTGGGCAAGCGTGCGCAAGAGCGGTCGCACATGACAGACCCATTGCGCTGGAAACTGGTCGGGCTTGAAACTACCGACGGTTCGGTTCTTCCGGACGGGGCCTACGCCGCCGAACCGGGGTTGAATGAAAACGGGCAACGCCGAACAGAAGGGCGCGTGACTTCGACTTACAATTCTCCAACTCTCGGGCGTGGCATCGCAATGGGTCTGGTCGTTCGTGGACCGGATCGGATGGGCGAAGAACTGGAATTCCCGAGAATTGACGGCAGTATCGTGAAGGCCAGAATTGTGGATCCGGTTTTCTTTGACCCAGAGGGTGAAAAACAAAATGTCTGAGGCAACATCCGCACTGGCCGGTGCTCGATCCTCTGGAATAGTCGAAGTTACAGAGGCCGGGCTTCAAGGCATGATCACAGTCCGAGGCGATCTAGCTGATCCGGCAATTATTAGTGCCATAAAGGACGCGGTCGGCGCGGATGTCCCAGCGATCCGACAATCAACCAAAGTGAAGAATGACAGGTTGCTTTGGATGTCTTCGGACGAGTTAATGTTGGTTTGTCCATACGAAGAAGCTGAATCACGCGTGCAGGTGCTGAGAGCTGCGTTAAAGAAGCACCATCATTTGATTGCAATTGTGTCTGACGCGCGGGCCCAATTCACATTATCCGGAAACGGCGCTGCGATACGCGAAGTATTGGCAAAACTGTCGCCTGCGGATCTGCGGGCCTCCGCACTCCCGGTCGACGAAGTTCGACGGACCCGCATCGCGCAAGTTGCCGCAGCCTTCTGGTTTGAATCTGATAATCAAGCACAGCTTGTCTGCTTTCGGTCAGTCGCAATGTATGTGTTTGACCTTCTAAAGGCGTCGTCAGCATCCGGCAGCGCAGTGGAATACTTCTGAACCATATTAATTGCGCGCTGTAAGGGTCTTATCTGAATATCAGTCCACTTCACATCTGGATTCTCTAGGGCTCATTTTGGCGATTAACACTATTGTCGAAGTAACGAGGAACCGAAATCAACTTGACCTGCACGCTGTTGCAGCACAGGAAAGGCGCAGGAATTCGTGATCCCATATTAGAAGGGCTGACCAATGGCATTTGAACTTCCCGATCTTCCGTATGCGCATGACGCACTGGCTTCGAAGGGAATGAGCGCCGAGACGCTCGAGTATCACCACGACCTGCACCACAAGGCGTATGTCGACAACGGCAACAAATTGATTGCCGGCACCGAATGGGTCGGCAAAAGCCTCGAAGAGATCATAGTCGGCACTTATGACACAGGCGCCGTGGCGCAAAACGGTATTTTCAACAACATAAGCCAACTCTGGAATCATAACCAGTTTTGGGAGATGATGGGTCCAGTCAGCTCTGGCATGCCTGGCGAATTGGAATCCGCGATAAACGAAAATTTCGGTTCGATCGACGAATTCAAATCCCAATTTGCAGCCGCTGGCGCGGGGCAATTCGGCTCTGGTTGGGCGTGGCTGGCAAAGAACCCGGACGGGTCGCTTGCTGTGACAAAAACCGAAAATGGCGTGAACCCGCTTTGTCACGGTCAGACCGCGCTCTTGGGCTGCGATGTTTGGGAACACTCTTATTACATCGACTTCCGCAATAAGCGGCCTGCATATCTTGAGAATTTCCTGAGTAACTTAGTGAATTGGGAAAACGTCGCGAGTCGTATGTAAACCGAAGTCTGAGATTTTGTGGGGCTGTCCAACGCGGCGGCCCATACTATTTTCAAGATAGTATTTGCACTGCTTCGTTCGCGCTGTCGGCGATGCTGACGAAATTCAATAACGACGGCTCCGCAAATCCTTGCGAAATTACGTGATTCAGTAGCTCAATGAGCGGATCCCAGAATCCGTTCACGTTTATCAAAACGAGCTGCTTGTTGTGCAGGCCTAGCTGGCCCCATGTCAGCACTTCGAAAAACTCGTCTAATGAACCGGCGCCTCCTGGCAGCACAACTATTGCGTCGGCGTTCATGAACATGACTTTTTTGCGCTCGTGCATTGTTTCGGTAATGATACGTTCGCCGTAAACGCCGCGCGGTGCCTCGCGGTTCAAAAGATGCGTCGGGATTGCGCCCAGCGTCTTCGCGCCATTTCTCGAAGCGGCTTCTGCCACTTCGCCCATTAGTCCAACATCTCCGGCGCCATAAACCAAACGCCACTCTTTGAGCGCGATCGCCTTGCCAAGATCCCGTGCGGAAGTGATATATGCCGGATCAGAACCGGATTTTGAGCCGCAGTACACGCAAACCGAGAACACATTCTGAGACATCGGATAATTGCCTTGGGCCAAAGGTGTTTTGACCCCTGATAACGGTGTTGCTATGGTCGCTCAAGCGCCGACACGGGTACATCAGACGGTGCGTTGGGGATGAAACCGGCAGGCAGGAGATTAGCTGGTGAAAGCGACTTGGGTTGGTGGAGCCGTTTTGGCTGTCATCGCGATTGTGTTGGCGATGTTTTTTGGGCTTCGCAGTGGCGAAGATGATGTGGCTGGCACGGCGCAAGGCGAGGACCAGACCAATACAGAGTCTGAAATTGTCGTCGAAGAAAGCGGCGTCGAAGAAACGGTTATCGAAGAATCGTCTGCATTAACTGACCAGCCGTCTGAATTGACTGGGTCCGAAGCGGACGAATCTGAAACAGAAACCACAAATGAAGCAGAAATTGAGTCTCCAGACGCGGACGTTGCGGTCGAAGAAAGTTCCGTTGACGAAGCGCCAGATGAAGAAACCTCTGACGCCACCGATGTTGATGACGAAAGTGAATCGACACATTCCGCTGTTTCGGCTGAATTCGACATTGTTCGCGTCGAACCCGATGGCGAAACGGTTGTTGCTGGCCGGGCAACGCCTGGCTCTCTGATGAAGTTCAGCCTTGACGGTGTTGTTGTCGGCGAAGCGATCGTCGACGGCTCAGGTGGGTTTGTCGCGCTTCTGTCGCTAGGGACTTCCGATGACCCGCGTGTGATAACTCTTACCGAAGTCCTGCATGATGGGACCGAAATGGTCGCAGACGGCTCGGTCATTTTGGCACCAAGCCCGCGTGTCGCAATGGCGGATACCAGCGATACTGGAGCTGTTGAAACCGACACCGAAGGCTCTGAAGGCGAAATTGACGTGATTGGTGATGAATCAGGCACACAAGCTGCGCAAGAGCTGACAAGCGAGGAGCAGTCCCAGGCTCAGGACGAAACCAGTTCCAGCGTTGATGCAAACACCGAAACTTCAGCAGTCAGCGAAAATCCGGCAGTATCCGATACCGCAACTGGAAATGAAACAAGTTCCACAGCCTCGACAGAAATAACCACCGGCGTCGATGGGCAACAGGCAAGCGATGCTGCAGATAGCGCAGGTGAGAGTTTAGCGGATAGCAGTAATTCAAGTGAAGCGGATTCTGCCGCCGATGAGGCTACAACCTCAGAAACCGCTTCGACTGAATCGGAAGCCATTGAAGCAGCGTCTGAAGAAACCGAAACGGCGTCCAACGAGGCCGGGTCTGTAACGTCAGGAGCAGTATCTGACGAGATCGAGACTGCTCCCACGGCGCCTACCGTGCTTTTGGCTGACGGCGAGGGCGTCAAAGTCCTCCAGTCGGGAGGTGACGGCCCCCAGGTCTTGTCAAACGTCTCCATCGACGCGATCAGCTACGACAGCGAAGGGGAGGTGGCGTTGTCAGGTCGATCCACTGGCCAAAGCTCAGTGCGGGTTTATCTGGACAACCAACCGATTCTTGAAGCCGACATTGGCGACGACGGGCAGTGGCGCGCCGATCTTCCAGAGGTCGATACTGGTACATACACATTGCGAGTGGACGAAATCGATGCGTCGGGAACAGTCACATCGCGGGCCGAGACGCCTTTCCGTCGAGAACCCGTCGAAGCAATTCAATCACTTGATACCGGCAATGCTACGGAACGATCGCCAGTTGCACTGATCACCGTTCAGCCAGGTAACACGCTTTGGGGCATTGCACGCCGGAATTACGGCGAAGGAATTCTTTATGTTCGGGTATTCGAGGCGAATATCGATCGCATCCGTGATCCCGACCTTATCTACCCCGGACAGATCTTTACGGTTCCTGACTAAATCAATCACTCGATTGGCCGCCTGGCACCGTTCTGAGATCGTCGCCGAATGCGCCGATGTCGTCTGGCAATTGCAAATATTAATGCATAGGTAGGACGCTCCACGGCGAGGGAATATGAGCGATACATTCTCAGCAGATCACGAGCGCCGAAGTGGATGGCGCACGATCCGAAAGGTCGGTCCATATCTGTGGCCCAATGAGTTTCCTTGGGTGAAACGCCGAGTTGTTTTGGCGCTCGCGGTGCTTTTTTTTGCGCGGCTCATTAGTGTAATAACGCCATTTTTCTATAAGGCTGCCGTCGATTCATTAGCCGGAGAAGGGCTCGATCCAGCGTGGGCGCTCGGACTTGGCGCTATTGGTCTGACGGTCGCTTACGGATTTGCCCGGTTAATGTCTGTTGGGTTCCAACAATTGCGCGACGCCGTATTTGCAGCAGTCGGGCAAAGAGCACTCAGACAACTCGCGCTCGAAACCTTCACCCACATACATAATCTGTCGCTTCGATATCATATCACGCGAAAAACTGGCGGCCTGAGTCGGATTATTGAACGCGGCGTCAAAGGCGTCGAGTTTCTGCTCAGGTTCATGTTGTTCTCGATCGGCCCGCTTCTGCTCGAGCTTCTGATGATCGGCATCATTCTCGCGGTTGTATTTGACCTAAGCTATGTCGGCGTGGTTGCGGTCACGATCGCAATTTACATCTGGTTTACGTTCAAAGTCACCGAATGGCGCGTGAAAATCCGAAAGGAAATGAATGATCAAGATACGGATGCCAACCAAAAGGCTATCGATAGCCTGCTGAATTTCGAGACGGTAAAATATTTTAGCGCAGAGGGTCGAGAGGCCGCACGGTATGACGTCGCGATGGCCGGTTATGAACGCGCTGCGTTGAAGACCTCGTATTCACTCGCATTTCTTAATTTCGGTCAGTCACTCCTCATTACGGCTGGATTGGTTATTGTCATGGTAATGGCGGCCATTGGCGTTGCCGATGGCAGGTTGTCAGTCGGCGATTTTGTTCTGGTCAACGCCTACATGATCCAGATCACTATGCCGCTGAATTTCTTAGGCACGGTATATCGTGAAATCCGACAAAGCCTCGTGGACATGGGCGAAATGTTTGACCTTCTTGAGCAGCCGCGGGAAGTCGAGGACAAACCAAATGCTCCCGCTCTGGTGGTAAACGGTGGGAATGTAACATTCGACGAAATCGTCTTTGGTTATGAGCCAGAGCGACCGATACTTAAAGGTGTATCGCTTAATGTTGGCGCAGGGCAAACCGTCGCGATTGTCGGGCCGTCGGGTTCGGGCAAATCTACGATCGGACGTTTGCTTTTTCGGTTTTACGATGTTGCGTCCGGCGCGCTTAGGATCGACGGGCAAGACATTCGCGATGTCAGTCAGAACAGTCTGCATGCGTCTATCGGAGTCGTGCCGCAAGACACGGTACTGTTCAACGACACGATTTTTTACAACATCGCCTACGGCCGCCCTGATGCGACCCACGGAGAGATCATTGAAGCTGCCAAGGCCGCAAAAATACACGATTTTATCGTAAGCCTGCCAGATGGTTTCGAAACAACCGTTGGGGAACGAGGCTTGAAATTATCAGGCGGTGAAAAGCAGCGCGTAGGGATTGCCCGCACGCTATTGAAGAATCCTCCGATCCTGTTGCTGGACGAGGCCACAAGTGCGCTCGACACTGAAACCGAGGCGGAAATTCAGAGCGAACTGAAAGATATGGGCGAAGGGCGCACAGTTATCACGATTGCGCACCGGCTATCGACGATCGCTCACGCCGACCAGATTGTCGTTCTTGAAAATGGCCATATCGCCGAAGAAGGCAGCCACGAGGAATTGCTGGCAAAAAATGGTCGGTATGCGTCACTTTGGCATCGTCAAGCTGCCGAAGAAGCAGCAGCCTGACCAAAAGTTCAATTTGGGTTACTCCGCCGCCCTTAGTCCCGGTG
>JBPCWO010000131.1:0-10232 GCA_051009475.1 Boseongicola sp. | reverse complement strand
AGAGCATCCTAGTTCAACTGCTTGATGCCATTGAAATGATACATGAAGAGGGTATTTTGCATCGCGACATTTCGCCGGATAATATCCTTATCGAGGAGTCCGGCACTCCGGTCCTCATCGACTTTGGCGCAGCCCGTGCCGACGCCCACCGCCACACCCGCGCGTTGTCGGCTTTTCAGGTGGTCAAGGACGGGTACTCCCCACATGAATTCTACGTGGATGGCAGCAGACAGATGCCAAGCAGCGATCTCTATTCGCTTGGTGCCACTTTCTATCATTTGCTGTGCCGTAAGATCCCCGCATACAGCCAGACACGCTTGATGGAGATCGCAGGTCGCAGACCAGATCCTTGCGAGCCGCTTGCCGGACGAATTGAAGGGTACGACGAGACATTTTTGCAGGCCATCGACCAAGCGATGGAAGTTCATCCCGAAGACAGATTGCAGTCTGCCGCAAAGTGGAGAAGCATGATCTCCGACGCCAAGGTGGATTCAGACGCACATTCTGGTTCCGAGACGAGCTCTGTAGAGATCCCGCTGGACCTGGAATTGACGCTAACTCGATTGGTCAAAGAAACAAACGACGAAGTGAGAAATATCAGCCGTTTGGCTGTCGAGCCGGAGCCGGTTGTCGCCCCACCGGAAGACGTGACAAAACCGGCTTGGATCGATGATTTTAACCAGCAACTTCAGGAACCCGTCGAAAATCCAGGGCCTGCGGAGACAGAACCCGAAGTGCCGCACTTCGCGGACCCAATTCTCGACGCTTCGGGGTGCTGCTACACGCGAGAAGAAAGGCCACTTTCAACAAACTGGGTTGACCGCGCTCTGGAAAAGCAAGAGCGAGTCCGCCAGGAGCGTGCAAGTCGGCTGGAAATCCTCGACCCCGGAATTATTGGCCAGACCTTGCTTCCGGACTCAGAGGAGACACCAGAATATTGGAAAGAAGGCTCTTATCTGCCTGAAACTACCACCCGTCCCAAGATTCAACCGTTTGGAGTCCTTGCCGCTCTTCTCTTGTGTTTCGGGATTCTCACACTCTTGAATGCAATGGACAAGCCGGTGTCGCAACAAGAACAATCGGCGGTGAAACCTGAATTTGGGAAGCTCGAGATGCAAGGTAGTATAATCCGCTAAGCGCGAGCGCTAGATCTAGGTCACGGCGACGGAAGACCTTGGAAATATCTGTCCGCAAAGCGAACTCTATCAATCCTCGTTGATATCCTTTTCCCACACCTTCACCTGGCCCTCCCGCACGCCGACCATGCGGCGCACGGCGATCCATGCGAAAAGCGACAGGATCGCGAAAACGAGGCTGGTTAATGGAAGCGATGTTGCCAGCCCTGGAACGCCAACCAAAAGCGCTAATCCCACGCCCAGCGCGCCAACAGCAAATCCCAGAAAAATCTGCGCAGGAGCGACGACTTCAAGTGTTGCCAGCGCCAATGCCGCAATTATCCAGACCCACCAAATCGCCCAAACCATCTCAAACATCAGCTCCGACCTCGCAGCATCTTGAACGCATCGCCAAATGCCTCCAATGCGTTGGCTGGCACGACAACAGTCGAGCTTGACGGACTTGCGCCAAGAGCGTTCAGGGATTCGACCTGCTTCAGCGCAACCTGATATTGCGCCGCTTCAAGCCCGTTATCCTGGATGGCTTTCGCCACAGTGCTTGTGGCAAACGCTTCGGCTTCTGCTTGCACCCGTCGTGCCTTAGCAGCCTGTTCAGCGGAATAAAGCTCGGCGTCCGCGTTCAACTCGACTGCACGCTTTTCGCCTTCGGCACGTGTGACCGCTGCGCGGCGCTCACGTTCGGCGTTCAGCTGTTGCAGCATCGCGTCACGGGTTGCCTGATCCAGGTTCACATCCAGAAGTTCCGCCCGCGTGACTTCGATCCCCCAATCATCCACCGCCTGCTCGACTGCCTCCTTGATCGTAGCAATCAGCATGTTGCGGTTAGATTGGACTTCATCCAGCTCCATCTTGCCGATCTCGGCACGCACAATGCCAGCAACCGTGGTTGCAATGGCAGCATCGACATCTCGAATTCGGTAAACTGTCTTTTCCGGTTCAGTGATCCGATAAAACACGCTGGTTTCGACCTGGACCAATACGTTGTCCGCGGTGATCGCGTCCTGGCTGGCATTGG
The DNA here is from genome assembly GCA_051009475.1 of Boseongicola sp. Classification (GTDB taxonomy): domain Bacteria; phylum Pseudomonadota; class Alphaproteobacteria; order Rhodobacterales; family Rhodobacteraceae; genus CAXMNX01. The sequence goes on along the minus strand of JBPCWO010000131.1, from coordinate 8,081 downwards.
GAAGCTGGCGTTCCAAAATTGAAATCTGGTGCGCAACCCGGTCAAGAAACGGAACGATAAAGTTGATTCCGGGCCCCAGAACCGTACGCAGCCGACCAAACCGTTCAACGACGTGTTTTTCGGATTGCGAGACGATTTTAACGCCCTTGTAAATGCATAGAATAATGAATGCCGCGAACAGCAGCGTGGCAATACCTCCGCCGCCAAGCGACGCCAGAATTTGTTCAAATATCACGTCCATATGCACTCCCCTTTCAGTGATATATGGGCCGCTGATTGTGTTATTTCAATGACTTATGGGGCTTGACACCGAATCAACCTCTGGGGTGACCTTGCGGCAACACGGGCAATTTCTCCCCTAACTTCAAGCTCTAACTTGACGGTCGTAACGTGCCAGCCGACCGATCCCATACGGGAGATTTCGTCCCTCGAAAGCCGCGCTTTCACGAACTCTGGCAAATCCTTGAACGGCAGCCCATTGGCCCCGGCCGCATCGATCGTCGCCAGAATTGCCGCACGTAACACATCGAACTTCCAATTCGGAATGTTTGTCACTCCATCTGCATTGGGAGTTCGGCAGGATACTTTGTGCTCGCTCACGATTTCGCGGACTCGCGACTGGCCATGTATTTTTGCAGTCTTTCCTGCTGATTTGGCACTGCGCGCGCCTCGAAAATAAACCAATCAATGGGCGCTATGCGCCAATACTGACCCTCGTCACCAAACCGAATTCGATCCGGGTCGAAATCCGGCTGCTCGGTCACAAACAACCAGTCTTTCGAATCTCCCGACGAAAATCCTTTGGACCAAACCAGATCGGGCTGCGCAAAGGTGATTCCAATTTCTTCTTCAGTTTCACGCAACACGGTTTCCTCTGGCGTTTCCTGGCCCTCGCGCCCGCCGCCGGGCAAATCCCAATGGTCCGGATAGGGAATGGATGCGATGTCGTCGCGGAGTATCGCAACAAGGTGCTTGCCGACTAAAATCGCAAGCTTGGCGCCGATAAAGGGCTCTGTCACTCGCATTACTCCTTCTGTATTCTAGCCACACGCTAACCCGAAAGTCGGCCAAATGCCCGCCCTTTGCCGCGATTGCTTGACCACGTTCGACAGCGGACCGCGCTGCCCGGATTGCGGGCGCCCGCGAATTATCGAACACCCCGAACTATTCGATCTTGCCATCGCGCATATGGATTGCGACGCGTTCTACGCCAGTGTTGAAAAGCGTGACGATCCGGCCCTACGCGACAAGCCGGTTATCATCGGCGGCGGTAAACGGGGCGTTGTCTCAACAGCCTGCTACATTGCCCGTATCCGCGGCGTACGATCAGCTATGCCGATGTTCAAAGCGTTGAAGCTTTGCCCGGATGCTGTCGTGGTCAAAGGCCGGATGAGCGCCTATGTCGCGGCCAGCCGCGATATCAGGGCGATGATGGATGACCTCACGCCGGTGGTCGAACCGCTTTCGCTGGACGAGGCGTTTCTTGATCTGAGAGGAACCGCGCGGCTTCACGGCGCACCGCCTGCGGTCATGCTGGCAAAACTGGTCCGGCGGATGGAAAACGAACTGGGGCTGTCGGGGTCAATCGGCCTTAGCCACAACAAGTTTTTGGCGAAAGTGGCCTCTGATCTTGACAAGCCGCGTGGCTTCTCGATCATCGGTAAGGCGGAAACCAATGACTTTCTGCATAACAAGCCCGTCGCACTGATCTGGGGGGTCGGCCAGCAGATGCAATCCTCGCTGGACAAAGCGGGCATTCGTACTTTCACCGACCTATTGCGCTGGCAAAAGGTTGACCTCGTGGCACGCTTTGGATCGATGGGCGAGCGTCTCTGGCATCTCGCCCGGGGCCAAGACCGCAGGCGCGTTTCCAACAATGCACCCGTGAAGTCGATTTCGAACGAAACCACATTCGGCGAAGATACTTCCGACCCGGATATCCTGGACGGGCACATCTGGCGGCTGGCGGAAAACGTCGCTGATCGGGCCAAGGCAAAGGACAAGGCGGGCCGAGTCGTAACGCTAAAGCTTAAGCGCGCAAATCACACGATTATAACTCGCCGCACGTCCCTTTCCGATCCAACTCAAATCGCCGATCGGATTTATCGGACCGCAAGGCTGTTGTTCGATCAGGTTGCCAACGAGGGTCCATTTCGGCTTGTGGGTGTCGGGCTTTCCTACATCGGCGACGCCGATCGTGCCGACAGTGGTGGCGACCTTCTGGACCCGAACGCACGAGTGCGGGAAGACGCGGAACGGGCTTCGGATGCAATCCGCGAACGCTTCGGCAAGGATGCGATAATCAAGGGACGCGCACTAAGGTGAATCAGTCAATCAGAGGTGCCGGGCGTGGTTGCGGACGCATTATGACACCTTTGGTGGCGCTTCGGCTGTACCCCGCCATCGCTACAAGTTCCGACGAAAACTCCAACTCCGATGTCCGGCCGTTCAGTCGCGCGCGGTAAACCGGAAGGCTCTCGGCGACACGCATCACGTAGTTTCGGGTTTCATCGAATGGGATGTGCTCGATCCAATCAATTATATCGGCTTGATCACGACGTGGGTCGCCGCGCCGTTCCATCCAACGAAGTGGCCGGCCGGGACCAGCATTGTAACCTGCTGATACCATTACGATATTACCGTTGAATAAGGACATCAGCTCGTCCAGATATGCTGTCCCGATGCGAACGTTATAGGCCGGGTCGGTGATCAATCGATCGCGGCTGTAAGGTATCTCTAGAAACTTGGCGACTGCGCGTGCGGTGGCAGGCATAACTTGCATCAGCCCGCGCGCGCCAACGCCGCTCATCACTGCCGGGTCGAATTCACTTTCACGTCGCGCAATGGCAAGGGCCAGCTCTTGCGGCACCGGCACATTTGCAACGCCAAGATCAGTCACCGGATAATAAGCGAATGGAACAACGATCCCGCGCCTTGCTGCACGCTTGCCGATCATTACCGCCAGATGTGGCTGGCCCTGTTCCAGAACGAAGGCACCCAATTGTCTTATCTCAGGCTTGCTCAGCGATTCAGTCAAATGAGTCAGAAACCGTTCGGCAAGGTTAATCTCTCCAGCTGCGATGAAAAGACGGCTGGCCTCAAAGACCGAGCTCGCTGAAAATGACGCACCGCGCCAATCAGATTTAGGCACCAACGCAGCCAGTTCGGGGTCCATTTGCCGCCCGGCTTTCTCTGCCGCCAACAGACCATAGAAACTGGTCTGGTATTCCGCTCCAAAAGCATAGGCCAGTCTTGCAGCTTCGGGGTCGCCCCTTAGTTCGTTTGCCCGACCTTCCCAATATCCGGCGCGGCCAAGCGAAATCGGCGTTTCGACTGCCCCGCGGAAACGCAGGAAATGCTTCAAGGCGGCGTCACCATCATCGCGATAGGTCAGCGCGAGATATCCAGAAAGCCATTCAAGATCCGCAAAATGCGACCCTTCGGTAAGCCCGTGCCGCGATGCGAGTTTGTATGCGTTCGAGATTCGCCCCGCGCGCATCTCGGTCCGTGCAAGGCTACGTCGCCAACCCGCCCAGTATTCGGGACGGCCAAGTTCTTCGGGGCTTTGCGCCAGCATCAGTTCGATTGCATCAGCGTTCCGGCCTTTTCTTGCGCGCCACTGCATTCGTTCAAACAAAAGTCCCGGATCCTCGGCCAAAGATTTGGGAACCGACTTCACGACGCCATCGATGCCCTTCTTGCGACCGCGCAAGGCCAACCGTGCCTTCGCCAGTTTCACTTGTCCTTTGCTGACACGTGGATACATGCGTTTTGCAGCCTTTTCTGCATCACGCCAAAGAAGCATGTCGAGCCGATCCCAATGGTGTGGTTTCAACTGGTCACCATACCAGCCCATGAGCTTCTTTTCGTCGGCTTTCGACAGTATATGAGTAAGCCAGGCATGGACTGCCTCGGCCTTGGCGTCAGCGTCCATATCTTTAGCGCGAAATGCGGAAATCAGTGCGACAGCGCCAGCGCCGGTTTGCGGCGGCTGCGGCGCAAAATATGCGACCACTTCGTCCTCGCGTGCGGCCAGCGGCACCGTGCGCTCACTTCGGCGCCGAAGCAATTCAAGGCCCGGCCAATCCTCGCGGGAGCTCAGAAATCGCTGCACGGAATCGAAATCGCCTTGTCCGGCACGTAGTCGGTGCCATTCAACAATGTCGCGGGCTGTTGGGCTTATGCCTTCGGCAGTACGCAGGGCTGCGCGCCAGTTGCCATCGCGCATCGCCGCTAGGGCACGGTCAAACGCCTCGACTTCGCGCGTTGTCTGCGCAGATGCCCCGAGTGCCAGCCATATCAGAAGTGTCGCGCTTGCGAGGACTTTGATCATGGATGCAAATCCGTTCATCTCCGCCCCTCAGCACACGACATAAAACCACGTTGAAGCCGACTTGGCAATTCCCAAGACCCCGGATAGTGTCCGCGCGCTGCAATATCGCGACAACACAAGCATTTGGAGGCGTGTCATGCTGAAAGGGTCGATGCCGGCACTCGTAACCCCGTTTCAGAGCGGCAAACTGGACCTCGATACGCTTAAATCGCTGGTCGAATGGCAGATTGAGCAAGGATCAATGGGTCTTGTACCCGTCGGCACAACTGGCGAAAGTCCGACGCTAACACACGACGAACACGAGACTGTAATTGAGGTTGTCGTGAAATCGGCTGCAGGGCGGGTTCCCGTCGTTGCTGGTGCGGGATCGAATAATACCGTCGAAGGTATTAGATTTATGGAGTACGCCGCGCGGGTCGGCGCAGATGCCGCACTTGTGGTGACGCCGTACTACAATAAGCCGACTCAAGGCGGCTTGTTCGCACATTTCAAGGCCATGCATGATGCTGCGGATTTACCGATAATCATCTATAATATTCCCGGCCGATCAGTTGTGGACATGACGCCCGAAACCATGGGCGAACTTGCCAAGTTACCGCGAATTATCGGCGTGAAGGACGCGACAGCCGACGTCACACGGGTTTCAAAGCAACGGCAGACTTGCGGCAAGGATTTTATCCAACTTTCTGGCGAAGATGCTTCGGCCCTCGGATTCAACGCCCATGGCGGCGTTGGCTGCATCAGTGTGACTGCGAACGTCGCGCCGAAACTCTGCGCTGAGTTTCAAGAAGCCACCCTAAATGGCGACTATGATACCGCGCTGGAGTATCAGGATCGGCTGATGCCGCTGCACGAAGCGATTTTCCTCGAGCCCGGTCTGGTGGGCGCGAAATATGGGTTGTCGCTATTGGGCCGATGTTCGGATGAAGTGCGCTTGCCACTGGTCGGGGCAAGCGCGGAAACAAAATCCGCGATCAAGGATGCAATGGTTTACGCAGGCTTGATCAACTAGGAAATCGGAGCTGCCCGTCACCGCCGGGGGATAGCGCGCTGCCGCGACCGGGTGTCACGAATGATTTCGACCAATATTGCCGTCAGCAAACCAAACATCAAAAGCCCATTGGCAGCAGCCATTCCACCAAGCAATCGCCACTCCTGAGGCAGCAGGATGTCCCCAAAGCCCAATGTCGTGAAGGCGACCAGCGCGAAATAGATGGATGCCTCGAAGGCAATAAATACTTCAAGCCAATAAAGTGCCACAGCCCAAACCCACACAGCTGTTGTCATCAACAAAAGTGTCCAAACAAGCGCCAACGACAGAACAATGACAAGTTTCGGCCCGTGCGGTGGTTGAACATACCAAGCATGCAATCGGGCCAGCAACGCCTCGAGCGCCCACCAGGATAACGTCGCGATGATGACCGTTGCGAGGATTAGAATCCCGCCGAGGAAAAGTTGAAGGAGCATTTGCTCATGTTCCCAATATTGGGGTCGCAGTCAACCGGACTGGACTTGCGGCATATGAGCGCCTATTTCGATCCGGTTATGGCCAAGCTCAAGGATAATCCAAACTACAAAGTCATCGCCGAAAACCGGCGAGCGCGGTATGACTTTGCCATCGAAGACGACCTTGAATGTGGCATTCAGCTTGTGGGTTCCGAAGTCAAATCGCTTCGAACCGGTCAATCGAATATCGCGGAAAGCTATGCTGCGGTGGAAGACGGCGAGCTTTGGTTGGTCAATAGTTATATCGCGCCATTGAACCAGGCCATGTTCAGCCACGAGGACCGGCGGAAACGAAAATTGCTGGTTTCCAGAAAAGAGCTTTCGATGCTGTGGAATGCGACGCAGCGAAAGGGCCTGACACTGGTTCCACTGGTGATGTACTTTAATCATCGAGGCATCGCCAAAGTGAAGATTGGCATCGCCAAGGGGAAAAGCGCGCCTGACAAACGCGAGACCCAGGCCAAGCGCGACTGGAACCGGCAAAAACAGCGCCTGCTGAAGGAACACGGGTAGCGATTGTCGCCGCAAATCGGGTGAGCTTCGTCCGTAATTTAACGGAATTTCCTTAACGCGAGAAACTGAGACGATGTTTCGCACGCGAAACATTTCTTTTGCAAGCCTTTGATTCATCCGACCGTGACGGTCTAATGAATTGAAAGTAAACAAAAAGGTCGCGCACCTATCGTTAACCATACTCTAAAATTACTATATTGACGCCTTGGTACCAAGATTTTATATCAATTGAATGACAAAGAAAATCGAACGCGTTCAGACCGGTTTGCGGATCGAAAAACGACTATTGAAGGTTCTGAAGGGGCTGGCCGAGCACTTGGACATGTCAGTAGCCGAACTGATTGAAGGCATGGCTCTTCACGCATTTGAAGCCAAGGCCCCATTTTCCGAGGCAACGCGCAAAAAAGTGGAACAGTTGAAAGCCGTCTATGATCTGGAATTAACGGCCGCAGACAGTCATACGCTAAAAGAGAAGGATAAGGACTGATGTCCACGCGATATCAAGAAAAACTGGTAGCGCTTGAGGATGACACACTCGACCCACGCGACTTTAGCCATCAAGACCATATCGGCGCCGCGTTCCTAGCCATCCGAAAATACGGTGTCTTTGACGCGATGAGTATTTTTGCGCGCGGCTTAGTATCGCTGACTGAGCGCGCGGGCGTCCCGGAAAAGTTCAACGCAACAATTACCATGGCCAGTATGAGCCTGATCGCAGAACGTGCGGCGACGGGTGATTACCGGGATGCAGATGCATTTCTGAGCGCCAACAACGATCTGTTGTCCATAGCATTTCTTACACGACAGTATGATCCCGATCGGTTGTCGAGCGCTCTGGCACGATCGGTTCCGCTGTTACCAAAGTCTCAGGCAGCGTGAATTAAACTTCGCCCATCAAGGCAGGGTCAAAAGGATATGTCGTCAGGTTTTCATATCCATCCTCAGTCACCAAAACCTGATCTTCCAGCTTGATTGAGAAATCGCCGCCCTTCTCGCCGGCGAGCACTTCGACACAAAGAACCATGCCCGGCTCAAGCGGATAGTTAAACGCATCCACAGCTCCCGGTTGACCGGGGTAGGACACAAGCGGCCACTCGTCGCAAAGACCGACGCCATGCATCGCGCATCCGTATCTTTGCTTCCAGAAACGTTCGTCCAGTTTGTGGAGGTTGGCAGTAATATCCGGGATCATGACGCCGGGCTCAAGAAGCTCCATATTTGCCATGATATGCTCGTGAGAGTGGCGCATCGCATCGATCATGTCTTGCCGAGGTTTTTGATCGCCGATCCACCAGGTTCGGCTGATATCGACACAGATACCGTAGCTGCCGACGAGATCGGTATCGAAAGCTAGAATCTCGTTTGGTTGTGCAATTCGCGGCCCGCACTCTTGAAACCACGGGTTGGTTCTGGGTCCGGACGTCAAAAGCCGCGTTTCGATCCATTCGCCGCCGCGTTTGATATTTTCGGCGTGAAGAACCGCCCAGACATCCGCCTCGCTCACATTTCCTTCAGGGACGTTACTGCGGGCAAAATCTTCCATCGCTCGCATAGAATTTTCGCAAGCGTGTGAAGCACATCGCATGGCTTTAATCTCGTCCGGGCCTTTTACCGAGCGGCATTTCTCGGTGACCTCTTCGCCTTCCATAATGTCGAAACCGCGCGCCTCAAGTGCCCGAAGCCCGTGCAGAATTATCTTGTCGACGGCCAGCCGCATGTTGCCGCCACC
>JBPCWO010000130.1:0-10508 GCA_051009475.1 Boseongicola sp. | reverse complement strand
CGATAAATCCTGGCCAGCGCTGGCGTTAGCCACCCATAGTCACCGCGTGCCAACGACCAGAAATGCTGATGCGCATCGATCCGCATCAGCCAATCACCCCCTTCTTTAGGATGATGTTGCCGTAGAGTCGTTCTTCGCCCGTTTGCACAACGGCAAATGCGGTTCCTGCACGGTCATAGAATTCGAATCGTTCGAGGGAAACGATCAGCGCAGGATTGTCCGCAGTGCTTTCGATGATCAGCTGAAAATCCCTTACAGCATCCGGAATTGTGTCAGGTTCACCGACGACCTGCATAGTAATTGCGGGATCGGAAACATAACTGTCCAGCGGCATGACACTCAGGACTGCGCGCAGAACATCGCTTGCGCTGATCCCGTCGGCGCGGATGCAGCGTGGACCGCTGCTTGCTGCAGGGAAATTAGCGTCCGCGATGACGATTTCGTCGCCGTGGCCCATCGAGGCAAGGGCGTGCAACAAATCTGGCGAAAGTATCGGGTCAATGTCACGAAGCATGTGGAGCCTCGAACGGCAGCGGGGCGTCTGAACGGATAAGACCCTCGGCCCTGAGATCAGACCAAAGCACATCAGGGATTGGCGTTTCCAGCAATGTGACGTTGGCCGCGACCTCAGCACTGTTTACTGCCCCTGGGATAACTGTCTTTACAGCCGGATGCCCCAGTACGAACTGCAAAGCTGCGGCTATCAGTTTGGTTCCATGTGCATCGCACACCGCCTGAATTTTCCGGACCCGGCCAAGGATATCTTCGGGAGCATCGGCGTAATTGTACTTGGCGCCGGCGACTGCCCCGGTCGCCAGTATGCCTGAGTTGTAAGGACCGCCGAGAATGATCCCCACGTCGCGCTTTTCACATAGCGGCAAGAAGGATGTCAGCGCTTCCTGTTCCAGCAGCGTGTAGCGCCCGGCCAAAAGGAATCCATCGAAGTCGCCCAGTCCCAACAGCCGCTCACAGACTTCCCACTCGTTGACGCCTGCGCCGATAGCAGAGATCTCGCCTGACGCGCGAAGTTCAGTTAACGCACGATAGCCGCCGCCATCGAAGAGCTCGCGCACTTTTGCATCGCTGACTTCCTGCGAACCGTGGCTGAAAACATCAACGTCGTGAACCAACAGAATATCGGCGGACTTCAAGTTCAAACGCTCTTTGCTGGCGTCGTAAGACCGCATGACGCCGTCGTAGGTATAGTCGAATACAATTCGCTTTTGGGGGACATCCACAAAGGCTTCTGGCGTGACCTCATGAGGTTCGCAGTCAAAAAGCAGACGTCCGATTTTGGTGGAGAGTATTACGTTCTCGCGACCAAAGCGCTTGATCGCCTTTCCAAAACGCCCTTCGGACCGACCAAGACCATACTGGGGGGCGGTGTCAAAGTAGCGAATGCCCGCGTCAAAGGCTGCTTGCAGCGCCGCCTGGGCGTCGTCTTCGGAAATCTTTCGATATAAGTTTCCAAGCGGCGCGCCGCCAAAACCCATCCTTGTCAATTGAACCGGAGTTTTCGTTCGGTTGTTCAGTAACGCTGTTTCACTTGCTCTCATGTAATTTCAATCTGTTTCAACGGCACGCAGTTAAGGCACCTAAGGGGCAAAAAGCTCGGGGCGTTCTAGTTCGAGCGGTTCAAGTCGTTTAATGAGCTGTCGCAAATGATTTTGCATCGCCGCCCGGGCTCCTTCCGGGTCTGCCTTGCGAATTGCATCAACGACGTCGTGGTGTTCTTTGACGGAGTCCGCTGTTCGACCGGGCATTGGGACCATCAGCAATCGCGCCCGATCTATGTGGTTGGAAACAAAGCGTACAGTTTCGTGCAATCGCTCGATCTTGCAGCAATCAAGGATGAGCCGATGAAACTCCTGATCGGTTTTGAAGAAATCCTCGAAGTCACCATCCTCGACTTGGGATACCTGCATACGGAGATTTCTGGTCAACCTTGCGATCAATTCGTCAGATCTGTGTTCCGCCGCGTACTCCACTGCCGAAACTTCCAGCGCTTCGCGCATAAATGCGTCCTCACGGATTTCCTTCATCGACATCTTTGATACGCGCGTTGCCGATTGGGGAATAACTTCGACAAGTCCTTCAGCCTCTAGCTTTAGTATTGCGTCAGACACCGGAGTTCGTGAGACGCCAAGCTGTTCGCAGATCTCGCCCTTGCGCAATACGGCGCCCGGTTCAAAATCAAGCGATAGAATTGCGGCTCGCAAAGCTTCGTACACGCGGTCTGACAAGAGACCGCTGAAAGCGCGCAAATCCGGAAGTTTCTTAGCGTCTGCAGTGGACATTCCAGCATCCATTTATCTAACATGTTAGTTGACATAAAATTTCAGTCAAGCTAGATGTTCTTCATTTAGAGCTTGGGCGACTAAATGCGCGGGGGAGGCGTTGGACGCAGTAAATCAAAATCCGCGGACTCTTCGCCTCAATGCGCGTGACAATGTCACCATTGCGCTAAAGGACCTTCCCGCGCGCGCCAGTCTTCCTGATGTCAGCGCACCGCTTGTCAGTAAAATCGCGCGCGGCCACAAAGTGGCGACCACAGCAATTTCCAAAGGCAGCAATGTCTATCGCTATGGACAGATTATCGGCCAAGCCAAATCTGATATCGGGGCGGGCGAGCACGTTCATGTCCACAATCTTGGCATGGGCGAACACAAACAGGATTATGCCCACGCAACCGAAGCAACGGCGCTTCCGTCTGTTGCGGGTGAGAGGACATTCCAAGGGTTCCACAGGGCCGATGGTCGAGTTGGCACACGCAACTATATTGGAATTCTGACAACAGTGAATTGCTCCGGATCGGTGGCCAGGTTCATCGCTGAAGCGGCCGAAAAGTCGGAACTGCTTAATGGTTATCCAAATGTCGATGGAATCGTTCCGATTGTGCACGGGACCGGATGCGGAATGTCCAACCGCCACGAAGGCTATGCGACACTGTTTCGGACTTTGGCAGGATACGCGCAGCATCCCAATTTTGCCGGTGTTTTGCTGGTCGGCTTAGGCTGCGAGGTGATGCAATTGGCCGATCTGGTTGGTGGACGCTCCATTCGTCCAGATGGCGAATTGCGCTACATGACTATCCAGACTGAAGGCGGCACGCGGCGCACCATCGAGCGCGGACTGAACGAACTGCGCGGCATTCTCGAGATTGCAAATCATTCCGCACGCGATGAGGCGCCTGCGTCTGAGATTACAATCGGCATGCAGTGCGGTGGTTCCGACGGGTATTCCGGCATCACTGCAAATCCGGCGCTTGGATACGCATCGGACTTGTTGGTGCGCCACGGAGGGACGACCATTCTGTCCGAGACGTCCGAGATTTATGGCGCGGAACACCTTTTGACCCGCCGAGCAGAAACGGTTGAAGTCGGCAAAAAATTGATCGAACGAATTCATTGGTGGGAGGAATACACCGCACGCAATGACTGCAAGATGGACAACAATCCAAGCCCTGGAAACAAGCGTGGCGGCTTAACGACGATCCTTGAGAAATCCCTGGGAGCAACCGCAAAAGCTGGCACAGCACCTTTGCGGGACGTTTATGAATTTGCCACGCCAATTGACAAAAAGGGTTTTGTTTTTATGGACAGTCCGGGCTTTGACCCTTGTTCAGTTACTGGACAAATAGCCTCGGGTGCTAATCTGATCGTCTTTACAACAGGGCGTGGTTCGGTTTCCGGCTTCAAACCAACTCCCTGCATAAAGCTCGCCACAAACTCGGAAATGTATACGCGCATGTCCGAGGACATGGATTTAAACTGTGGTGATATCGTTAGTGAAGGTGTTTCAATCGCCGACAAGGGCGAGGAATTGTTCGAGCTGATTTTGCGCATCGCCAGCGGCGAGCAAACGCGCAGCGAAGAACTTGGATTTGGCGGTGCCGAATTCGTCCCATGGCAAATGGGAGCCGTAATGTAGAAGCGCGAATTTCAATCGCGACAAGGCAAAAAAATAAATGAATTCAACAAGGAGGAGTTACAGATGTTAAGGAAGATTTTGGGGGGAACGGCCCTCGCACTTGCTACGGCGCTGTCGCCGCTGACCGCCACCGCTGACGGGCATTATGACGGCGTTGTCGTAAATATCCTGACACGCCCGGGTCCCGTGATCGCTGGCCGCATGGTCGAGCGCGGCGAAGAATTCAAAGCTATGACCGGCGCCGAAATTCGCGTGGCAGAAGTGCCGTTTGCAGAGATCTTTCAGAAGCTCTTGACAGACTGGGCTACCGGCACAAATTCGATCGATGTGGGCGTGTTCGCCTCGGGTTGGGGCGTCGAGCTTGTTGCGGGCGGTCTGGTTGAGAACCTTGATCCGTATATCGCAGCCGACGACAAGATCGACCTTCAGGACATTGCGCCCTACTTCCGTGATTTCAATCAGAAGGTTGAAGGCTCAACGTACTTCATCACCATCGATGGCGACTTCCAGATGATGTACTATCGCACCGATGTCTTCGAAGAAAATGGCCTGGAACCGCCGCGGACCTGGGAAGAATACCTAGAGGTCGGCGCGGCTATCCATGGCAAGGACATGAATGGGGATGGCGAACCTGACTTCGGATCTTGCACATTCATGAAGCGGAACGCTCAAAGTTATTTTGCAATCCAGTCTGTTGCAGCGAGCATGGTTCAGTCGAAGGGGACCGGCGAAGGGCTCTACTTTGACCCTGCCACCATGAAGCCCAAGATCAATAATGACGCTTGGGAAAAGGCCTTTGAGGTCTTCAAAGCTTCGGTCGCATTCAACCCACCTGATGTTTTGAACCACGACATTGGCGACACGCGGTCTTTGGCGCTTGCCGGACGCTGCGGCATGGTTATCGACTGGGGCGATATTGGTCCGCTTTCCATCGAAGAAGGCAGTCTAATCAAAGACAAGGTCGGTGCGATTATCATGCCGGGTTCAACCGAAGTTCTTGATGTTGCAACCGGTGAACTTACAGGCTGTGACGCCAATTCCTGCCCACATGCCGTTGATGGCGTGAACTTCGCGCCGTTTGCTGCGTTTGGCGGCTGGACCGGCGCAGTATCTGCGACCTTGGACGACCAAAAGAAGCAGGCTGCTTACGACTTCCTGAGTTATATGAACCAGGCCGCACAATCGAACGTTGACGTGACGATGGGCTGGACCGGATACAACCCGTACCGGAACTCGCAGCTTGAGGATACGGCCGCATGGGTCGAGGCAGGGTTCAGCCAAGAATCGGCTGAAAACTATCTGAGTGCGATCAAGGAAAGCCTGAACCACCCCAACATGGCGTCAGACTTCCGCATTCCAGGTGCGCAGCAATACACCGGCGTGGTGCTTGACCGTGAACTGGCCCGTTATCTGGCTGGCGAAATCACGGTGGATCAGGCTCTGGCGAATATCGAAGAAGGTTGGGAAGAAATCACCGACGACTTCGGCCGCGATGAGCAGGCGGCGATTTATTCGCTGTCACTGGGCATCACGAACTAAGCCGCAACAGAGGCAGGCGGGCTTTCCGGCCCGCCTGCGTCAAACCTAACTAGCTGAGCAGCGCCGGTGAAACCGAAAATGAACGAATGGCTCGACAGGCATATGGGCCGCCTGTTTCTGGCACCTGCTGTAACCTTGATACTAGTATTTTCGATATTTCCGCTGATCGCTTCACTCATCATGGCATTCGCGCGGATCCGGTTTTCGGCCGGTGGGTTCAAAGTGCGCTTCGTCGGCTGGCGGAATTTTGATAAGCAATTTTTCGGTTCTGAACAGTTTCACCTTTTAGGTACGTTCAAAGAGCTTTCGGTTTTCGGCTGGTTATTCGGGCTATTGGCAACTGCCAGTCTGCTTTGGTGGATAGTCAGCTATGTGCGTAAGAATTTCACATGGTTTGGCTTTGTCGGCCGATTGATAACTCTCGCAATGGCGCTTGGATTAAGCTGGCTGTTTGCGGCAACGCTTCTTAGTGGGAACCTGTTCGGTACTGTCGGCACCACACTGTTTTATGTCATTGTTGGTTGCGGCATTCAGTTTTTGATCGGGACGGCGCTTGCTTATGCCTGCTCTCAAAACATCCGCGGGAAAACCGCATTCCGCGTAATCTTTTTCGTACCAATGATGATTACACCCATCGGCGTCGGTTATATTTTTCGCATGATGGCCGACACAACAAAGGGGCCGTTTGCGGAGATCTGGCAATGGATTGGCCTGGGCAATTTTGCCTGGGCAGCCGACCCATGGGCCGCCCGAGTTTTTATCGTCGTTGCAGATAGCTGGCAGTGGATACCATTCGTTTTCATAATGATGCTGGCGGCCTTTGAAAGCGTGCCGCGCGACTTCTCTGAAGCCGCAGAGTTGGACGGTGCCAGCCCTTGGCAAATATTTTCTGAGATTACATGGCCTCATGTATTGCCAATTGCGGCAACCGTTATGCTGATCCGCGCAATCGAGGCATTTAAGATCGTTGATCTTCCGAACATCATGACTTCTGGCGGCCCGGGCATCGCAACTGAATCCGTATCGCTTCAGGCCTACTATGCCTGGCGGTCACTTGACCTCGGATCGGCGTCCGCCATCGCCTACATCCTCTTGTTCGTAACTGTCGTGATTTGTGTTTCGTTCTTCAATCTTGTGGTCCTTGCCAGAGTGAGGAAGCAGCGATGAGCGATACCGGCACACAAAAGCGCGGTATCTTCGAGGCCACGGCCATCGGCAAAATGTCGGTGCCCACAAAGATCGTGCTGTATTCCACGCTGCTGTTATGGGCGGCTTTTGTTCTCTTCCCTATATACTGGCTGCTGATCACATCCTTCAAAGACGCTGCTGCCGTAAATCGGGGACCGTTTTTTGTTCCTTGGGTCGATTTTCAACCCAGCCTTCATGCCTGGAAAGAGCTTTTCGTCACTGACTATGAAGACACTCTTCGGGCCTACCTGAATTCAATCATCATATCCCTGTCAGCTACGGCGCTTTCGGTGTTGATCGGCTCAATGGCTGCATATGCGTTAAGCCGTGTCGATTATGCTCCAAACCTGATCACCATCCTGTTCTTCATTTTCCTGGTGGCGATGGCGGGCGTGTCGATCGGTGTCTATGGGATTGATTGGCGACTTGCAGCAGCGGTTGCGGTAGCACTGTTCTTTTTTCTCGCCCGTGCAGTGGGCAAGCTCTACCAGTTTCGTCTGCACAACGGGGACATTTTGTTCTGGATAATCTCGCAAAGAATTCTGGCACCGATCGTGGTGGTTGTCCCAATCTATATGATGTTTCAGTCAGTAAAGTTGTTAGACACGCATCTTGCAATCATCTTGACCTATTCGGTCGTCAACATGCCGATTGTGGTTTGGCTGATGTATGACTTTTTCAACTCTATCCCACGCGATCTGGAAGAAAGTGCCCAATTGGACGGTGCGACAATGATTGGCACATTCCGGGAAATCGTGCTGCCCTTATCTCGAACCGGTCTTGCCGCAACCACACTGTTGGTCATGATCCTAAGCTGGAACGAATACCTTCTGGCGCTCTTTCTTTCCACGTCGAAGGCTCAGACCATGCCCATTCTTGTGGCTGCAATGAATGCCGGTGAGCGAGGCATTCTTTGGTGGTCGATGTCAGTTGCAATAATCGTCATGATCATTCCGGTCGTCATATTGGCCGTGGTTTTGCAAAAATATATCTCGAAAGGGCTCCTGGTTGGAGCCGTGAAAGGATGACGAATATGAACGCGCAAGCAGCGCAAACAATCGGCAAAGCCAAGGCAATCTCGATCCGGGATTTGAACAAGTACTATGGCACCTTTCATGCGCTCAAAGACTTGTCCATCGATGTTGAAGCCGGCGAGTTTCTGGTTCTTCTGGGTCCGTCAGGATGTGGCAAATCCACGGCCCTGCGGATGATCGCTGGGCTTGAAAGCATTTCTTCCGGAGAACTGCTGATCGGTGAAAGTGATGTCACCGATATTTTGCCTAAATATCGAGATATCGCGATGGTCTTTCAGTCTTACGCGCTCTACCCGCACAAAACTGTGGCCGAGAATATTGGGTTCCCGCTAAAAGTTGCTAAGACACCGCAAGACGAGATGAACTCGGCCGTTCGTGCGGCCGCAGACCAGGTGGAACTTGGAGAGCTTCTGGACCGTTACCCCGGGCAATTGTCTGGCGGACAACGTCAACGTGTGGCTTTAGCCCGCGCAATCATTCGGCGTCCATCAGTATTCTTGATGGACGAACCTCTGAGCAATCTTGACGCCAAGTTGCGCGGCAATATGCGCGCGGAACTAAAGCACATGCAGAGTGAATTGGGGATTACGACGATCTATGTAACTCACGATCAGATCGAAGCCATGACACTGGCGCATCGCGTAGCTATCATGAAGGACGGCATCCTGCAGCAGCTTGGAACACCAAAGGAAGTCTATTCCGACCCCGCCAACCTGTTTGTAGCCGGATTTATGGGCTCGCCGCCGATGAACTTCATCTCAGGTGCAATTGAAAACGGGACGTTCAAATCAAATGGAGTGGACATCCCCATTCCCGGCGCGTCGGACAACAAGTTTGTGACTCTTGGATTTAGACCTGAAGACTGCAGCGTGGTTCCCGCGGCTGAAGCGATGCTGAACGCCGAAGTATATACTGTAGAGATGACCGGTGATCAGGTCTTGGTTTCCTTGCGATTGGAGGGATCGCCGTTGGTTGTGAAAATGCCAAAGGAATTTGAAATTGATGCTGGAATAACGGCGGGAATAACGTTGGAAAATGAGTATCTATATTTCTTTGATGGCGACACCGGTGCACGCATTCGGTTCCCGCAATTTCAGTGATTTATTTGAAATTGCTGGAACTGCTTCGATCTGGACAAAGTGGATTGCTACGGTTCATCCTGTCTGCGAAGGGGATTGAAGATGCAAACATCCGCCGATGAATTCAGCCATCCAATCAGCTCCGAACTGACAACGCAGCTTAAAGACATTCAGAAAGAACTGCCGCTTCGCGTATTGTCCGAGGACGATTGGGATCACTGGACTACCAAGGGGTATGTTATCGTTCGGCAGGCGGTTCCGGAAGCGCAAGCCAAGGCGCTGGCGCAGGTCCTTTGGGAATTCGATGAGAAGGACCCAAATGATCCTTTGACCTGGTATGCCCCCGAACGACGGCCCCATGCGCGCGCAGAATTGAACAACGCTGGCATGGTCGAGATATATCACCACCAGGCACTTTGGGATAACCGGCAGACGCCGCGTATCTATGACGCCTTTGTAGATATTTGGGATCGCGAGGATTTGTGGGTGACGATTGATCGCGCAAATCTGAACGTGCCCAAGAAAAGCGCGACCTCAAAAGACGGCTTTATTCATTGGGACGTCAATACGTCGCTTGATCCGCTTCCCATCGGTGTGCAGGGCGTGCTCAGCCTTGATTACCAAGATGAGGAAACCGGCGGGTTCCAGTGCGCCCCGTATTTATTCGAGCACTTCGATGAGTGGGTCAAAACACAGCCCGAAGATCGGAATCCGCTTTTGCCTGATATGGATGGCATTGAGCGCGAAAATATCTCGCTGGAACCTGGCGACCTGATGATATTCAACTCGCTGCTGGCACACGGTGTTCGCCCGAATACTTCGAAGGATCGGGTTCGATTGGCGCAATACATCTCAATGCATCCCGCTGAACTGAAGAACACAGCCGAAATAGCCGAGCGCGTTCGACTGTGGTGCGAAATCGAGCCACCCATCCGCGCGGATTTTCCAGGCGATCCGCGAGAGTGGGAAAAAAAGACCATTTCTCCTGCGAAGCTGACCGAACTAGGACAAAAACTGTTAGGTTTAAAAAGCTGGTAGTGGCTTCGTCCCAAAATTGAACTGGGCGCCGCACAAGAGTCTCAGTAAGCCGTAGGACATCTGCAGGAAATCTGGCGTGAAAAATTATTGGAGCGGGCGGCGGGAATCGAACCCGCGTCATTAGCTTGGAAGGCTAAGGTCTTACCACTACACAACGCCCGCTCAACAGGCTCGCTGCATATTTCAAGGGCAGTTCCGGGTCAAGCTAGATGTCCGTCAGATAGATTTCGACGACGTCGGCGAACGGCTCAAACCAGTTATTTGTCACTTCTTTGGGCGTGGCAATGCAGATTGACCGTATCGGTCTTCTGTCCAGGTTTCGGCCCTTAGCAAGACTGGCCAAAAGCTCCGATGCCGCGTTGTAGCCCCGTCGCGGACTCTCTAACGTATATCAGGCGATGTATTTAAGCCGACGGTTTTTCATCGGGTCGCTTGGGGCCATAGGTCTGGCCGGCTGCGGTGCAGACACGCAGACGACCCAAGCTGCAGTTGACCTGCGCTCTGATCTGAGGCCCGTTCCGAATGCTGGGTTCGCAAACTGGATCGACTCTTTTCGAGTGCGTGCAACCGGCGGCGGCATTTCACCGCGAACTCTCGATGCCGCTTTCGCGGATGCAGGTTACATTCCTGGCGTCATCAAACGCGATCGCACGCAAATTCAGACCCGTCGAACCTTGGAGGAGTACCTTTCTATCGCGAC
>JBPCWO010000129.1:0-3073 GCA_051009475.1 Boseongicola sp. | reverse complement strand
GCACGAAGTCGAGACGGTTTATATTCCGGAACCCGATCGGGGCACGCTTTGTATTTCGAGCCAGGTTGGCTGCACGCTGACCTGTTCGTTCTGCCACACCGGCACGCAGAAACTGGTGCGAAACCTGACTGCAGGCGAAATCGTCGGCCAGATCATGGTGGCGCGGGATGATCTGGGCGAATGGCCCGAACCGGGACAGGGTTCCGGCGTGTCGGGGCCGCGCCTTCTGTCCAACATCGTGCTGATGGGCATGGGCGAGCCGCTTTACAATTTTGAGGCTGTTCGCGATGCGATGAACATTGCAATGGACGGCGAAGGTATCAGTCTTAGTCGCCGCCGCATCACGCTGTCGACAAGTGGCGTCGTGTCCGAAATTGCGCGAACTGCCGAGGAAATCGGGTGCATGTTGGCGGTCAGTTTCCACGCGACAACCGACGAAGTACGAAACAAGCTTGTTCCGATCAACAAGCGTTGGCCGATTGCCGAATTACTGGATGCGCTGCGGGCCTATCCAAAGCTGTCAAACTCCGAACGGATTACGTTTGAATACGTGATGATAAAGGGTGTGAACGACAGCGACGATCATGCCCGCCGACTGGTTAATTTAATTCGGGGGATCCCTGCCAAGATTAACCTCATTCCGTTTAACGAATGGCCCGGCGCGCCTTACGAGCGCTCCGACCCTGACCGGATCAAAAAATTTGCCGATATCGTTCATACTGCGGGTTACGCTTCCCCGGTCCGTAGGCCGCGTGGCGAGGATATCATGGCCGCATGCGGGCAGTTGAAGTCCGCGACTGAACGGGCGCGAAAATCAAGGGCGCAGATCGCTGCTGAGGCTGGAATTTCGACTTAAAAGCAATACTTTACAATCGAATGGATTTTTGCCGCGGTTCTGCTAGGATTTGTTTATGCGACAGACAAAAAAACCGGAAGATTTCGAAAAATTTTATTATCGCTTCGTCGGCAAGGGCGAAGCCTGCGGTTGTGCAGAAAAGATCATTGATGTGCACGAGTTTAATCGTTTGGCGGGGCGACATGGTGAAGTGCCAGCAAGGCAGCCGCAGATATTTGGCTTCCTGAAATGGCTGGTTCGGCGAGACGCGTAGGTCGCCGCCCGGTCAGACTATTTCTGACCAGAAAACTTCGGTCGAACAAGCTGGTCTTCCAGTAATTTAGAGAGGGATTTCATGGAAGTTCACATCGGTCAATTGCGCGTCGAATTAAGTGGTCACACGCTCTTTTTGGATGAACACGCGTTAATGATCGGTAATTGGTTAACCCGGTTGTCCAAACCGAAATCGTTTTTCACTTGGGACTGTCAGACACAAACAGCAAATCCGGATCCGATCCCACCCAGCGCTAGCGCAAAGACCCGGCTCCGTATTCCGGATCGGCGTATCATGACGTTTTTGGGGCCAGTCGAATTCGGTGTCCCGCGCGTTATGGTGGCCGCGTCTGGGCTGGCATCAATGGACGCGTTCAAATCCGAAATCGCCCGCCTGTTTCCGCCGCTTGTGGTTGATATTGATTGGGACACGATTTGGGAGCCCTTCAAGGACAACTACTCGTTAAAGTTCGTTGCGCAAACGCACTATCTGCAATGCGTGGGTCGGCCCTACGGGTTGGATCTTGTAGATCGTTTTACCTCATGATCCCGCAGTTCATTTCAATTTGGTCGGTCGTGACCGGAAGGTGCGGCGGTGACAGGCCGAACGGGGCGTTCCTGTCCGGCGAAACCTTGCGCTACACCTACATCTCGGATGACCTTAGTGACCCGCCAAATGACCGCTATGAAAATTTGGAGGAGTTGGAGCGTCAGATCCATCGCGAGATCAACGAAGCCGATGATCTCTACGATCGTATCCGCGAGGCGTTACCTGACCACCCGATGTTTCCCGTCGAAGAGGACCATTGACGGCCCGTTACTTTCCCATTCTCCCAACAACCCACAACAAGACGACCGCACCCAGCGTCGCTAGAATAAGCGACCCGATCAGACTGGTCGCGGTGAGCCCAATCACTCTGCCCAGAAATCCGCCAATGAACGCGCCAACGACTCCGACCACCAGATTGGCCAGCATCCCGCGGTCTTGCTCCATGATGCGCCCTGCCAGCCAACCCGCTGCCAAGCCAATGACAATAAACCAAATGAACGCCATGCATTCCTCCTTCAGTTAACGCCCGGGCAGACTTTCCCGTCGCGGGTCAGACCCCCAGGCATCCATAGCTGCCAAAGCTTCTTCCGCTGTATCTACGAAGCGAAACAAGTCCAGATCACTTGAAGAAATTGTCCCCGCATCCGATAGCGCCTGCCAGTCGATTATTTTGTTCCAGAAATCGCGCCCGAACAACAGAAACGGTATCGGTTTCATCCGCCCAGTTTGAATTAGCGTCAGCGATTCAAACAGCTCATCCATTGTTCCAAAGCCACCTGGAAATACAGCGACTGCGGCGGCGCGCATCAGAAAGTGCATTTTCCTGATCGCGAAATAGTGGAAGTTGAACGCCAGGTCGGGTGTCACGTATTCGTTCGGCGCCTGCTCGTGGGGCAAGACAATGTTGAGCCCAATCGACACACCGCCCGCATCTTCTGCGCCGCGATTTCCAGCCTCCATAACACCTGGTCCGCCACCCGTAACGACGATGTTTTCGCCCTTGCCGTCAGCCAGCGATCTTTCGGTGATCATTCGCGCGAATGTCCGAGCCTCGTCGTAAAACGTGCTGAGGTTCGCCAGAGTTTCCGTACGCGCTGAATCCTTGTTTGCCGGCTCAGGAATGCGAGCGCCGCCAAACAGGACAACCGTGGAAGTGATCCCGTATTCCGTCATCAGCATCTCGGGCTTCAGCAGCTCCAACTGTAGCCGCACCGGCCGGAGTTCCTCGCGGCAAAGGAAATCCGGATCCGCAAAGGCCAACTGATACGCCGGTGATCGCGTTTGCGGTGTATCCGGGATCGTGCGCGCGGTCTCCATATCCTGATGCGCGTGGCGAAAGGGATGCTTTCGGTCGTCCTTCATCGGCGGCTCCTTGTCACTTCGAACGTCTGCATGGCAGGTAGGGCGAAACTTGT
>JBPCWO010000128.1:0-3259 GCA_051009475.1 Boseongicola sp. | reverse complement strand
GCGCTGTTGGTCTCCGTATGTCCGTCGATGGCAATCGCCTGCCCGCTGACCTTCGACGCGGAAGGCGAGGCAAGCCAAAGCACCGTGTCGGCAATGTCGTCAGCGGTGACCCATGTGCGCATCGAGGTTCCATCGGAATATTCGCGTCTGATCTGATCGGCGTTCTTGCCACTTGCCGCAGCCTGCTTTTGCAAAACGCGTTCCATCCTCGCACCTTCGATAGCACCGGGGCATATGGCATTCACCCTAACGCCCGCGGGGCCCAGCTCCATCGCAAGAGTTTTCATCAGTCCAATGATGCCCCATTTCGCTGCCGCATAAGGCGAACGGTTCGGGTGGCCCCATTGGCCGGACGTGCTGGAGGTCAGCACGATCAATCCACTGCCCTGTGCCCGCATCACCCGCGCCGCCCAGCGGCACGTCAGATAAGACCCGAACAGATTCACAGAAACGCAGTTCTGCCACTCCTGATAGCTCAGATCCTCGATGCGGCCCGCTGGCCCGCCGGTGCCTGCATTTGCACATACGACGTCAACGCCGTCCCAGTCGCTTTCAACCGACTTTAGAAAGACATTCATTTGTTCTTCGTCCCGAACATCTGCCTGGACCGCTCGTATTTCTGGGTTTGCCCCGGCAAAGTTTGCGACGGCATCAGCATTGGCATCGCAAACAGCCACCCGGTCGCCTCGGGCCAAGAACCGCTCGGCCATACGCGCGCCCAACCCTGCGGCCCCGCCTGTGATGACAACCCGCTGGCTCATGGCACCATGTCCCGCACTTTTTCGGCGATCGCCTTTCCCACGATCCGGTGACTTTCGGCACTCCAATGAACGCCATCAACGTCGTCCACCGCGATAAATTCGCCCGCATCGAGAAATGCCGCGCCATTTTCACTCGCACATCGCGCCATCTCCGCGGCCAATCCTGCACATCTCACCTCGGCGACTTGGCAAATCTCGGCCAGATCGCCCAACTCGCGAACCGGCGGCGGACAGATGACCAATGTTTTGCTCACGATTTCAAGCAATGCGGCCTCTTTCACCAACCGCGCAACACCCAACGCGATATCCTGCGTGCCAAGATTGAATCGCTGCTTGGTGTCATTCGTGCCAAGGCAGATAATCAACAGGTTAATAGGGCGATGCGATTCCAGAATTGCCTGAAGTGTTCGAAACCCATTGCGATATGCCCCTTCTATTGGGTCATCGTGCACCGTGGTTCGGCCTCCCAGCCCTTCGACGACAACATCCCACTCCGCCCCTAGTTCGGAAGACATTATGCCCGGCCATCGCACGTCTTGGGGGTGTATCGGATCATCACCTAAAGAGACCATTGGACCGGTGCCAAACGTATTGCTATCACCATAGCAAAGTATGCGTGGCATCAGACCGGCGCCCGCTTTTCCAGGCTTAGTTTCGCGCGCACTTCATCAGGACCAATAACTCTTGCGCCAAGACGCTCAACAATTTCCACCGCGCGCTCGACCAGTTGTTCGTTGGTGGCCAGCTGCCCTTTGGCAAGCATCAGGTTGTCTTCCAGACCAACGCGAACGTTGCCACCGGCCAGCACCGCAGCAGCAACATAAGCCATCTGGTTACGGCCCAGCGAAAACGCGGAAAACGTCCAATCGTCAGGAACATTGTTCACCATCGACAAAAAAGTATTCAGATCGTCAGGCGCACCCCAAGGAACACCATGACAAAGTTGCACCAGAGCCGGGGACTCTAGGACTCCCTCCTCCACCAGTTGCTTGGCAAACCACAGATGGCCGGTGTCGAACGCCTCAATTTCAGGTTTGACTCCCATTTCGGTCATCATCCCGCCCATCGCCCGCAATGTTCCGGGCGTGTTGGTCATCACATAATCAGCTTCGGCAAAGTTCATTGTGCCGCAATCAAGTGTGCAGATTTCAGGCCGGCATTCCGCGACATGGACGACGCGTTCGGTTGCGCCCGCCATATCAGTGCCATGCTGGTTAAAAGGTAGCGGCGCTTCTACTGGGCCAAAGACCATATCGCCGCCCATCCCAGCCGTCAGATTAAGTACCACGTCGACATCTGCGTCACGGATCCGATCGGTGACTTCACGAAACATTTTTGGATCGCGCGACGGCACCCCGGTTTCGGGATCGCGAACATGGCAATGCACGATGGCCGCGCCAGCCTTTGCGGCTGCGATTGCACTGTCGGCGATATCCTTAGGACTGCGCGGCACATGCGGGCTACGGTCCTGGGTCGCACCTGATCCAGTTATGGCACATGTAATGAAGACCTCGCGGTTCATATTTAAAGGCATCAGCGTCACCCCCCCTGTTGACCGAGATACTATACGGATTGACAGAATAATGTATGCCGACTTAGCCATAACTATGCGTGATTGGACGAAACCGAATAGGAGCACTGCAAGCTTTACGTTTGTTCTGTTTGATCAGTTTTCAAACCAGGTTTTTGCCAATGCCTTGGAACCTCTGCGTGCCGCGAACACATTCCTACGGCGCCCGGCGTATACGTGGCAGATCCTGTCACTGGACGGTCAGCCTGTTACAAGCTCGGCCGGCATGACGGTAGTGCCGGACGGTCCGCTGGACGGCAGCGCCAGTGGTAGCGCGCTTATCCTCCTGCCAAGTTATGGCTATCGCGAAATTGCGACGGCTACGATGTCGCGGCTTCTTCGCAGCGCCGCGACGCGATTCGACGCCCTGATCGGGATTGATGGCGGGGCCTGGGCGCTAGCGGTCGCGGGACTTCTTGACGGTCGACAAGCCACAATTCACTTTGATGAGTTTGACGAATTTGCCGAGACCTTTCCCGCGATCAACGCAAAACGCGAGCGCTGGATCGACGACGGCGACCGGAAGACATCCGGCGGCGCTGTAACCGCCTTTGAAATGATGATGCATCTGATCACCCGGACTCACGGCACCGCACTGACACTGCGCATCGCTTCGCTTTTTGCGGTAGCGGACACAAAGTCTCCGGGACCGCTGGAGCCCCCGGGCGGCGACCGACGCATTCGCCGCGCTCTGAGCGAAATGGAAGCCTCAATTGAACGTCCGATACCAATTGGAGAAATTGCAAAGCGCACTGGCTGCCGGCAGAAAGATCTGGAGCGCCGGTTCAAGCGGACATTCGGCGCGTCGCCGCGGAAAGTTTACCAAAGAATTCGCCTGGACGCCGCGCTAAACTTGGTCGAATACACCTCGCTTGATCTGGCTGAAATCGCGACTCGCACCGGCTATAATAACGCCTCTGCATTCACG
>JBPCWO010000127.1:0-16118 GCA_051009475.1 Boseongicola sp. | reverse complement strand
TCGGTTACCGCTATAACGAAGAGTAAATGCTCACGTCGGGGGTGAACCTGGTGGGCGCAAAGCCAGCCAAGCACGCCGACGTCGTTCTGGGCGAAGACTGGATCGGACCAGACGCGGCGGCAGAAAGTGAAGCGCGGGCCAAGCGGGACCGGCGTGGCGTTATCGCCATGAACCGGTCGCCGCTGGCGCGCAAGATCATCACGTTCAATCTTCTGGCGATTCTTGTCCTGGTAGCGGGCGTATTGTTCCTGAACCCATTTCGAGACAGCCTCGTCTTTCAGCGCGAGCGCGGTTTGGTGATCGAGGCTGAGTTGATCTCGGGCTTTTTTGAAGCACAGCTTCCCGAGGATGTACCGGTAAATCTGCGCTCCGGTGATGGTCTTGACATCAGCGGCACGCTCGCGGCGCTTCAGCTTCCGACAGCTGTGGAGATATTTATCTATGATCAATCCGGCGAACTCATCGCTTCGACAATCGGGCAAGAGCGTCGCGCCAGTCCTGTAGCAAATCTTACTCGAGACGACCGTTCCACGATCATCACAGATTTCCTGAATGGGATCTGGGAAAGAATCTCGGGCTTATTTGGCAAGGATAATGAAGGGCCCAGAGTTCAGACCGGAAACGAAGAACTGGTGAAATCTCTGGTAGCGGCCGCTTTGAATTCTGGCACCAAGGTTCAGTCGTCCACCGATATATTCGGCAATACAATCTTTACCGTGGCAACTCCAATCATACAAAACGAGTCGCCCGTTGGCGCAGTCGCCATTGCGAGTGCCGCCGGCGAGATTGACCAACTTGTTCGTTCGGAACGGGAACAGGTTCTGCAGATGTTTGTCATTGCGATCTTGGTTTCGATTGGACTGAGTCTTGTGCTAGCATCGACAATTGCAAACCCGCTTTCAGATCTTGCCGCAGCCGCAGAAATCGGGCGCGAGAAGAATTCGCGCAGATTCAGCCCGAACCGTGTCCGAATTCCGGACCTAACTGCGCGCCCCGACGAAATTGGCCGGCTATCCGGCGCGCTTCGCGGTATGGTCGCCGCGCTTTACGACCGCATTGATGCAAATGAACAGTTCGCGGCCGATGTCGCGCATGAAATTAAGAATCCGCTTGCTTCTCTGCGGTCCGCAGTCGCTTCACTTCGTGCTTCAAGGCGCGACGACCACCGAACAAAGCTAATGGACGTAATCGAACACGACACGATCCGGCTGGACCGGCTCGTGAGCGACATTTCCAATGCATCACGACTAGACAGCGAGCTTGTCAAAGAAGACGAAGAGGCGTTCGATCTTTTGAATATGATCGGTAACATTGGCGAATTCCTTGGCGGCGATGCGCGCGAAAAAGGTGTCGAGTTTATCACCGACATGCCGTCCGAACCGATCGTTATCGAAGGCCTTGAAAGCCGATTGGCACAGGTATTTGTAAATCTGATCACCAATGCGATCTCGTTTTGCGAAGACGGTGACGCAATCAGACTCTGGGTTCGCAAGCGGGAAAACCGCGTGCTGGTTGTTGTAGAAGACACTGGTCCCGGGATCCCCGAACAGGCGTTGACCAAGATTTTCAATCGCTTCTATACGCAGCGCCCCGTTAGCCACTTTGGCGACAATTCGGGGCTTGGCCTTTCAATTTCTAAACAAATTGTCGAAGCTCATGGCGGCGTGATCTGGGCAGAAAACATTCGTCCGACAGATGCGGATGTGACGTCGGAGCCGTTGGGCGCCCGTTTTGTTGTTGGCCTTCCGGTCTGACGCCGCATTGTAGGGCAGGAAACCATGGCCCCAAATTTGCATCACGCATCTGCGGTTGCAATTGGCCAATTCGGTCTGCTGATTAAGGGCCCATCAGGTTCGGGCAAATCATCGCTTGCCTTGGATTTGATAGCCTTGGGGGCAACTCTTGTTGCCGATGATCGCGTTCTACTCACACCGTCCAAAGAAGGGAGCATCCTGATGACCGCGCCCAGGTCGGTGGAAGGGTTGATCGAGGCACGAGGGATAGGTCTTCTGAAATTACAATCCCATCCTGCGCGCCTTGCTGCTGTTGTGGATCTGGCCATTGTGGAGACGGAACGGCTACCAGATCGCCACGAAACCGTAATCGAGGGCGAAGTCTTCCCGATACTTCGAAAGGTTGAGAGCACGAGTTTCCCAGCTATGCTTGTTGCTTACCTGAAAGGGAGGCGCGTGGCGCCATGACCAAAAATGCTGGCCGAGACAAGTCAATCACAAGCCGCCTGCGGTTGATACTTGTGACCGGCCCTTCGGGTGCTGGTCGATCAACCGCCATCAACGCACTAGAGGACCTTGGATTTGAGGTCATTGACAATCTGCCATTGTCGCTTGTCGAACGGCTCTTGAAGGGTCCACCGCACAGTATGCCGCTTGCCCTAGGCATAGACGTGCGCAACCGTGATTTTTCATCCGACGCATTTGTGGCGCTGCTGGAAGAACTCGAATCCGACCCAGGTATCGAAGCAGATGTACTTTACATTGATTGCACGGCCGATGTTCTTATCCGCCGCTACTCGGAAACCCGTCGCCGACATCCACTGGCGCCCTCCGAAACGCCTGACATTGGAATAGCCCGCGAGCAGGAGCTGCTTTTGCCGATCCGCGACCGCGCGGATATGCTGATCGACACATCAGAATTGACGGTTCATGATCTGAAGGCCGAAATTGGCCGCCTTCTAGACGCCGCGCCCGGCGAGCGGTTGGTTATCTCGGTCGAAAGCTTTTCCTACAAACGCGGATTGCCCAGAGGAATCGATATTGCCTTGGACGTCCGGTTTCTGGCCAACCCGCACTGGGACGCTGAAATGCGCGACCGTGACGGTCTCGATTCCGCGGTTCAGGAATTCGTCGCCGCTGATCCGAGATTTGCAGAATTTTTTGAGCGCACTCTCGATCTTATCAAAAGCCTGCTTCCGGCCTACAAAAACGAAGGCAAAACCTATCTGACATTGACCTTTGGATGTACCGGTGGGCAACACCGTTCGGTTGCCGTAGCGGAAATGACCGCGATGGCACTTGCAGCCGAGGGGTGGCAGGTGTCAACTCGACATCGGGAGCTGGAACGGCGTGGTATTGTGCATCGTCGTAGCGATTTGGGGACGCCTAAGTGATCGGGATTGTGATCGTCGCGCATGGTGGTTTGGCGCAGGAATACCTTGCCGCAGTCGAGCATGTGGTCGGCAAACAATCGGGCATGCGAGCGGTTTCAATTGCACCGGATCACGATCGCACCGCAAAGCAGGCGGAAATTTGTGCGGCTGCCGATGGCGTCGATACAGGCGAAGGTGTAGTCGTGGTTACGGATATGTTTGGTGGTTCGCCATCTAACTTGAGTCTGCTTGCCTGCAGCCCGAATGACCGCAAAATCCTATATGGCGCGAACTTGCCAATGCTGGTCAAACTGGCCAAGTCTCGGGGCAAACCGCTTGCGCAGGCAGTCGAAGCTGCGATGGATTCCGGGCGCAAGTACATAGATAGTTTCGACGGCTAGGCGGAGAATACCAATGTCTGATCGCGTTAGCCGGTCCCTAAATATCGTGAATGTCAAAGGGCTTCATGCCCGGGCGTCGGCAAAGTTGGTCGAGTTGGTGGAGGAATTTGATGCAGAGGCCGAAGTTTCAAAGGATGGCATGTCTGCCTTGGGTGACAGCATCATGGGTCTGCTGATGCTTGCCGCTTCCCACGGCACGACGATCAATGTCGAGACCCGCGGGCCGGCTGCTGTTGAGTTGGCCGATGCCATCGAGGCGCTGGTCGCCGACAAATTCGGTGAAGGAATTTAGTTTCTCGGCTTGCGAGTTATCACTTACCGAGTCGGAACCGGTGTTTCGCCACGATAATCGTAAAAGCCGCGGTTGGTTTTTCGGCCCAACCACCCTGCTTCCACATACTTGGTCAGTAGCGGGCACGGCCGGTATTTAGTATCTGCCAGCCCTTCGTGCAGCACGTTCATAATCGCAAGGCAGGTGTCCAAACCGATGAAGTCGGCAAGTTCAAAGGGTCCCATCGGGTGGTTAGTGCCGAGCTTCATCGCGGAATCGATGGATTGAACAGAACCGACGCCTTCATACAGGGTGTAGACTGCCTCGTTGATCATCGGCATTAGTATTCGGTTCACGATAAAGGCGGGGAAATCCTCTGCGCTGGCAGCAGTTTTTCCGAGTTTTCGAACGACACTGAAACACGCTTGGTAGGTGTCGTCGTCGGTTGCAATTCCCCGGATCAGTTCGACCAACTGCATAACCGGGACCGGGTTCATAAAATGGAACCCCATGAATTTTTCTGGCCGGTCGGTACGGCTGGCGAGTCTGGTGATCGAGATCGACGATGTATTGGACGTCAAAATCGTGTTCGGCTTCAAGTGCGGAACAAGGTCTTCGAAAATCGCGGTTTTGATTGATTCTCGCTCGGTTGCGGCCTCGATTATCAAGTCTGTCTGTCCGAGATCTGTGAGCGTCACAGTCGTTTTGATCCGCTTCATAGCCCTGTCGCGGTCATCTGCTGAAATCTTTTCGCGCGCGACCTGCCGATCCATGTTCGTTTTGATGATCGACAGAGCTTGATCCAATGCATCGCTGCTGATGTCGGTCATCAGGACGTCGTATCCGGCGATTGCAAGAACATGCGCAATGCCGTTGCCCATCTGGCCTGCACCGATCACTCCAACTGACTGAATATCCATGCCGGCCCCTTTTCGTGCTCGGCCAGACCATAGGCGGACGCCGGAACAAGGCGCAAGTGGTGCGAGCGTCGCGACGATCCTTAAAATGCTTTGTTTAGGTATTTCTCAACGTCAATCAGCGAATCTCCGGCCAGGCTGAAGATCACAAAGCTGGTTTGCCGTGACGCTGAACGACTGCCAAGAAACGGTCATAAATTATCAGACGTGGCGGCATGGCGCTTCGCGAATTGCATTTCGTGGACCGGCGCAACGACTGGATGAACCCTATACAGCGATAGTCGGTGGCAGTGAGACTTTTGGTAAATTTGTCAGTTGCCCTTTTGCAGAACTGTTGCAGGCGGAAATCGGAACGCCTGTTGTCAATCTTGGCGTGATGCATGCCGGATTAAGTCTAGTTGTTAACGATCCCGCGATTCTCGAAATTGCGTCAAATGCGCAGTTGACCGTGGTGCAGGTATTGGGCGCAACGAACATGTCCAACCGTTTTTATTCAGTTCACCCCCGAAGGAATGATCGATTTGTAAGTGTGTCACGTCGCATGCACGATCTCTTCCCGGATGTCGATTTTGCCGACATCAATTTCACCGGCCACCTTCTTGCCGCTCTTGAAGAAGAGCGACATCCGGCATTCGACGAATTTGTTGACGAATTAAAAACTGCCTGGGTGGAGCGTATGCGGACGATTCTCGGTTCAATCCGCGGCGACCGATTATTGCTGTGGATGTCTGAGCGACGGCCCGAGGAACCGTCTAGCGCGCGATTTGGAGTTGATCCGATGTTTGTCGATCGTGACATGCTCGAGGCGCTTTCGCCCTGTATCGGCGGAATTGTCGAAGTTGTTGCGAACCAACGCGCCCGCGAAGAAGGATTGCGAGGGAAATTATATCGGTCGTCTGAAGAACAGGCGGCCGCAGCAATGCCAGGGCCATCGTTTCACGAGCAAACAGCTGCGGCGCTGGCGCAAACTATTGGAACATCTGAAACAGAAGGACGCGCCGGACGATCCGGCGCATCAGCTATCAATGATCAGCCGGTCAGAGCTTCTCGATAAGTTCGGGAACGGCGCTAAACAGGTCCGCAACCAATCCATAGTCGGCCACCTGGAATATCGGCGCTTCTTCGTCTTTGTTGATTGCAACTATTACCTTTGAATCTTTCATTCCGGCCAGGTGCTGGATCGCTCCGGAAATGCCAACAGCGACATAAAGGTCGGGCGCCACGACCTTTCCCGTCTGACCAACCTGCCAGTCGTTTGGCGCGTAACCTGAATCGACCGCAGCGCGCGATGCGCCTACCGCCGCGCCAAGCTTGTCGGCAAGTTTCTCTATCAACGCAAAGTCATCTTCCGAACCCACGCCGCGGCCACCGGACACAACGATCCCGGCAGACGTCAGTTCTGGGCGATCACTTTTCGCAACCTTGTCTTCAACCCATTCTGACAGGCCCGGATCGTCCGCTGCGGCAATGTTCTCAATCGTTGCATTTCCGCCTTCGCCTGCGGCATCGAATGTTGAAGTGCGTACTGAGACAACCTTTATCGCATCCGAAGACTTCACTGTTTGAATGGCATTGCCGGCGTAGATCGGGCGTTCGAATGTATCGGTGTCAACAACACCCGAAATGTCGGAGATCACCATGACATCCAAAAGCGCGGCGACGCGAGGAAGAACATTTTTTGCATCCGTGGTCGCTGGCGCCACGATGTGGCTATAGTCGCCAGCCAGAGATACGATGAGAGCTGCAGTCGATTCTGCTAATCTGTGCCCAAGCGAGGAGTCCTCGGCCACAAGCACTTTTGATACGCCGTCAATCTTGGCGGCCGCTTCTCCGGCTGCCGAGGCCGATGCGCCAGCGCAAAGAATGGTGATTTCGCCCATTGCTTTTGCCGCGGTGACGGACTTTGCGGTGGAGTCCAACGCCAATTCGCCGTTGTTCACTTCTCCAATCAGAAGAACACTCATCAAATAGCCCCCGCTTCTTTCAGTTTCGTCAAAAGCTCGTCAACCGAGCCAACGATTTCGCCGGCTTTTCTTGCTTCGGGCTCGGTCGTGGTGACAATCTGAAGCCTTGGCGACGCATCGACGCCGTAGTCTGCTGGCGTCTTTTCATCCAACGGTTTTTTCTTCGCCTTCATAATGTTTGGAAGCGACGCATAGCGCGGCTCGTTCAGGCGCAGATCAACCGATATGATCGCCGGCATTTTGACTTTTACTGTCTGCAATCCGCCATCAACTTCTCGAGTGACCGTAGCAGAGTCGTTTCCAATCTCGATTTCTGATGCAAATGTTGCCTGAGCCCACCCGGTCAGTGCCGCGAGCATCTGGCCGGTCGCGTTCATGTCATTGTCAATTGCCTGTTTGCCACAAAGCACCACGCCTGGATTCTCCTCGTCGCACACAGCTTTCAACAACTTGGCGACAGCGAGTGGTTCAATATCCGTATGCACGTCGTCAGTAGCAACAATCAGGATTGCCCGGTCGGCGCCCATTGCCAATGCGGTCCGCAGAGTTTCCTGCGCCTGCTTGACCCCAATTGAAACGGCAATCACCTCTTCGGCTGTTCCAGCCTCTTTCAGGCGAATGGCCTCTTCCACCGCAATTTCGTCAAACGGATTCATCGACATTTTCACGTTCGCAAGATCGACGCCCGATCCGTCCGCCTTAACCCGGACTTTCACGTTGTAGTCGATCACGCGTTTGACAGGCACTAGCACCTTCATTTGCGCAAACTCCCTCGTCCGCAGAGGACCACCCTCCGCCGATTCTCAGAGGGTTTAGCGAAGGCGGGCATGAGAAAATAGTGCAAAATCGACGCGGGTTGAAGCTGGGACGCCGCGTTCGCGTTATGTCATGCTAAGATCGATCGAAATTAAGGGAGATTGCGCGATGGAAAAGGTTCAGGGAGTAGGCGGAATATTTTTTCGTGCCAAGGATCCCTCGGCGCTTGCAGAATGGTACGCGACGAATTTGGGTGTTAGCCCGGCCCCAACGAACCTTGATATGCAACCGTGGATTTCCACCGAAGGAGTCGTGGTGTTTGCGCCGTTTTCTGCGGACACGGATTATTTTGCTGAGGAACACCAGTTCATGCTGAATTTCCGCGTCGGCGACCTGGATGCAATGCTGGTGCAACTAAAAAGTGCCGCCATCGAGATCAGCCATGAGACGACAATGGAGGGCATTGGTAGATTTGCCCGCATCCATGATCCAGAAGGAAATCCAATCGAGCTGTGGGAACCTGCCGGCGGACAGGGTCAATGACCGGTGTAGAACCGGAACTACTGGAAATGCCAGAACGGCGTGGCGTCGTCATTGCGCGGGACTTTACCATGAAAACTCGCGACGAGATTCCTACGCTTTTCGAGGCGTTCTTCAGCAGAAACGTGAAAATTCCTAGCGCCGAAACCGACGCACTTTTGGGCGTGTCCTATAACATGGATGATAAGGGCTCCTTTCGTTATGGGGTGGGACGTGTCGTTCATGAATTCGCGGATGCAATCCCAGATGGGATGGAGGCCGTTGAGCTTGTCGCAGGAACCTATGCCGTGTTTCGGGCTTTTGGACAGGTCTCGGACATCCCGGAAATGTTCGATTGGGTTTTTAGTTCTTGGTTCAGGGAAAGCGGGTTTAGTATTACCGGCGACCCTGTGTTCGAGCGATATCCAAACGATCCGCGCAACGGCGACAACGGTATTGCTTTTGAAATCTGGTCGCCAGTTCGGCGCTAGTGGCGGTTAGCGCCCGGTTGCCACAAAACGTCCGCTCGACCGTCGTCATTGGCAATTCGTGCAGCGCAGAAGAACCAATCTGATAGGCGATTTAGATAGGTAATCGCTGCGTTGTTGACTTCTTCAACTGCGGCCAACGCGACGGTCTGGCGCTCGGCACGGCGCGCAACAGTGCGACAAATGTGCAAGTGTGCTGCAAGCGGAGAACCTGCGGGAAGAATGAATGACCTGAGCGGTTCCAATCGCGCGAGCATCACGTCGATTTCGCTTTCCAGGCGTTTGGTTTGCGCAGGCGTCATTCGCAAAACAGGATAGCCAGCCTCGTCATCCTTTTTCATGTCGGGACGGCATAGATCCGCACCGAGATCAAAAAGGTCATTCTGGATAAGCGACAAAAGATGGTCGGACTTACCGTCGGCCACCAATCTGGCGATGCCAACCGTGGCATTCAATTCATCAACGGTTCCGTAAGCAGAAACTCTAAGTGAATGCTTTTCTACCCGCGCTCCGTCTCCAAGCGCCGTTTCGCCAGCGTCACCAGTTTTGGTATAGATTTTGTTTAGGACGACCATCGTTTTATCCTCTCGACCCGCGTACCAGCACAAAGACCACAATCAACACAACTGCAATGAATTGCGCATAGATCCGATATCGCATGATGCGATTAGCATGCTTCCTATTGAAGTCGCCGCCTTTTGCGAATCCACCAATACCGGTCAACAAGATGCCAAGCACGATCAGAACGGCAATGGCGACAACTATAAAGAGAGGATCATTTCGAAGCATTGCGTCCTTAATATCGGATGTGTGGAACTCTTGCCAAACTGCGACACAAACGATTTCGACACTCAGCCACGCGAAAGCACTTTGTCAAGAATCGGAGTCGGCAGAATACGTCGCAGCAGATTCGCGCCGTAGGTGGGTACAGTCACGTAGTAGCGTGGTTTTGGCCTTGGATGTTCAACCGCGTGAATCAGTTTCTTGGTCACCGCAGAAGCAGGCAGCTGAAATCGGCTGTTGGTGGAACCTTTGTAAAGACGATCCAGCAACCTATTTTGATTGTCGGTCGCGTGCGGCGACATTTTCCAGTCGACCCATTTTTCGAATTGTTTAATTGCATTCTTGCGGAAGTTGGTATCGATCGGGCCGGGTTCGATGAGCGAAACGCGAATTCCTGTCCCCACCAACTCCATTCTCAACGCATCAGCCCAAGCCTCGAGCGCGAATTTCGTCGCACTATATGCACCTCGATAGGGTGTCGACACCAATCCCAGAACGGACGAGCAATTTACGATACGACCATGGCCCTGCGCCCGCATAGCGGGAAGGATTTGCACTGTAAGATCGTGCCATCCCAGAAAGTTTGCATTGAAAATTGCAGCCATCGCGTCGCGCGATAGGTCCTCTATTGGTGACGGGATAGCATAAGCGCCATTGTTAAATAGGGCATCCAACCGTCCGCTACTGGAGTCGAGTACATAATTGACGGCCTCTGCGATGCTGTCACGGTCTTCGTAGTCCAGAAACAGTCCATCTAGCCCATTTCCTGAGAATTTCTTGGCGTCCTCTGGTTTCCGACAGGTCGCAAACACGCGCCATCCCCGTTTTGCAAATGTCAGGGCGGCGTCGTGACCTATACCGCTGGCCGCGCCGGTTATCAGGATGGATCTTGCATTGTCGGCCATATACGCTTCCTCAAACCCGGAGGTTGGACATGGCAAAGCATACGGCCTCGTGTCAATGCGGATCACTGGTTCTTGAGGCGGTCGACGACCCAGAGTTTGTCATCGCCTGCAACTGTCGCGCCTGCCAGAAAAGAACCGGTTCGCCATTTGGCACCGGCGCCTATTTCCACCGCGATACAGTGACCGTCAGTGGTGACTCGAAAAATTGGGCTCGCGTGGCAGACTCGGGACGACGGCTTGAGAACGTCTTTTGCCCGGATTGCGGCACAACGCTATTCTGGACTCTCGAAATGCGCCCCGACCACATTGGTGTTCCGGTTGGGGGTTTTGATACGCCACCGCCAATGCCAATTCGTGCGATCTGGACCGATGAAAAACACGATTGGGTTACGTTTCCAAAGGATTGGCCAACCTATCCAAAAGGTTCGCCAGCCTAGAAGCAACTATCCCGGTGCAGTTTCAGTCAGAAACTTGGATGAAATCCAGCCCGCCGTACCATCTGCGGTTCGTATTTCGATCCAAGCCGCCGCCGGGTCGCTCAGCACCCTAGCTTCAGTTCCGATACCAAGCCGTGCCACCACGGCATTTACTGTTCCCGGGCCAGCGCGCAAGTTAACGCGGGTGCCGCTAACGTACCAAAAATCAGTTGCTGTTGAATCTTCGGTCGATGTGTCGTTTTCAGCCGCGGAAGGTTTCAATGCCGAGACAGTCGTCACGATATCTTCGCCACCTGCCTCATCGCGGATAGCGCGATGTAATTTGCCAGCTTCAACGGCAGCCGCCACCGCCTCGTCGTCTGATAAAGTTGCCGTTGGCTTCAGCTCAATCGTGTCAATTTCGCTTTGCTGCGGAATGAAGGACGCGAATGAAAAATCGAATGCAGAAGATTTGCCGCTTAGCGATGCTTCTTCGCGACGCGACTCGTCACCAAAGACGAGCAGAACAGCAAAAAGGGCGGCCACAGTAGCCACAACAAGTTTTATCACGGCGGTATTCCCCCAAAAATAGTTTTCGTCGCTCATCCCCGTGAAGCGATTTCATACACGATTCGGGTGTTGAGAGTCCCGGGGAAAACCCGTGACATTGCGTCAGTTCTGCGCTTTACGCTCATTGCGGCCAACGCTACACATCATCTATGGCTGATGCCCCTGACAACCCCAATATCGGCGCTTCACTTTTGGCTGAACCGCTTCGTCGGGCAATCGGCGAGCGCTACCTAACCTACGCGCTGTCGACGATTATGCACCGTGCGTTGCCGGATGCACGCGACGGGCTAAAGCCCGTTCATCGGCGAATTCTTTATGCGATGCGTGAACTTAGATTGTCATCGTCCGGCGGGTTTCGCAAATCAGCCAAGATATCCGGCGACGTAATGGGCAATTACCATCCGCATGGAAACCAAGCGATTTACGATGCGATGGCGCGTCTCGCCCAGGATTTCAATGTTCGGTATCCGCTTGTCGATGGGCAAGGAAATTTTGGCAACATCGACGGAGATAATCCCGCCGCTGAACGGTATACCGAGGCGCGGCTGACCGCTGCGGCCGAAGCGCTGATGGATGGGTTGACCGAAAACGCCGTCGACTTTCGTCCCAATTACGACGGAACGCTGGATGAACCGATCGTGCTGCCGGCAGCGTTTCCTAATCTGCTGGCCAATGGTGCGTCGGGAATTGCTGTAGGCATGGCGACCAACATACCGCCGCATAACATTGACGAGCTTTGCGACGCCTGCATTCACTTGGCTAAGAAGCAAAATAGCGAGCTTGTACGCGGCGATACTTTGATCGAGATGGTGAAAGGCCCGGACTTTCCCACCGGCGGTGTGGTGGTTGAGCCGCCAGAAGCTATCGCCGAAGCGTATCGGACCGGGCGCGGCGGGTTCCGGGTGCGGGCGAAGTGGGACGTCGAAGATCTGGGTCGCGGCCAGTGGCAGATAAATGTAACCGAAATTCCATATCAGGTGCCGAAATCACGCCTGATAGAAAAGATTGCCGAAGTCATTCAGTCGAAGAAAGTTCCAGTTCTCGCGGACGTTCGTGACGAAAGCGCCGAAGACATTCGCATCGTTCTGGAGCCGCGTTCGCGCAACGTCGAACCCGAAGTGCTGATGAATATGCTGTTTCGGCATACCGATCTCGAAAGCCGGTTCAGCTTGAATATGAACGTGCTGATCGATGGCGTTACTCCAAAAGTGTGTTCGCTAAAAGAAGTGCTTCGCGCGTTTCTGGATCACCGGCGCGAGGTTCTTCAAAGGCGGTCACAACATCGGTTGGATAAAATCGATCATCGTCTTGAGGTTCTCGAAGGGTTGATAACTGCCTTTCTGAACCTTGATCGCGTGATCGACATCATCCGCTATGACGACGAACCAAAGGCGGCCCTAATGCGCGAGGACTGGTCGCGCGAATTCGTACGGGCCACATCGGAATCCGACTATGTCAGCCCGCCCAAGGGCGAAGGAGCACTGAGCGAAGTTCAGGTGGAGGCGATTCTGAATCTTCGTCTCAGGGCACTGCGACGCCTTGAGGAGATTGAGCTTCGTCGGGAATACGATGAATTGTTAATCGAGCGTGCAGATTTGGAAGACCTTCTTGAAAACGAAAGTCGACAATGGGACCGTATCGTCGAGCAATTGCGCGAGGTGAAGAAATCATTTGGGAAAAGTGCCGAAGGCGGTTCTCGCCGAACGACGTTTGCCGAAGCAGGCGAGGTCGAAGACGTTCCGCTTGAAGCGATGATCGACAAAGAGCCGATCACAGTCGTCTGCAGCCAGATGGGTTGGATTCGTGCGTTGACGGGTCACATCGATCTCGGCCGCGAGCTCAAGTTCAAGGACGGCGATGGACCGCGTCACTTGTTTCACGCCGAGACGACAGACCGGCTGCTTGTATTTGGATCCAACGGGCGGTTTTACACACTTTCAGCCGCGAGTCTTCCTGGTGGAAGAGGCATGGGAGAGCCTGTCCGGCTCATGGTCGACTTGCCGAACGAATCTGAAATCGTTGCACTTTTTGTCCACAAACCGGGACAGAAACTGTTGGTGGCGTCGAACGCCGGCGATGGATTCGTAATCCCTGAAGACGAAGTCGTTGCGCAGACACGTGCAGGCAAACAAGCGCTGAATGTCAAAGGCGATGTTCGC
This sequence comes from Boseongicola sp., assembly GCA_051009475.1. Taxonomy (GTDB): domain Bacteria; phylum Pseudomonadota; class Alphaproteobacteria; order Rhodobacterales; family Rhodobacteraceae; genus CAXMNX01. The sequence goes on along the minus strand of JBPCWO010000127.1, from coordinate 2,863 downwards.
GCTGCGGTTTGCCGACCAATCGAAGGCGACTACGTTGCGGCCGTTGGCGAAAATCGAAAAATGCTAATCTTTCCGGTTGTAGACTTGCCGGAAATGTCCCGCGGCAAAGGCGTACGTTTGCAAAAATTCAAAGATGGCGGCTTGAATGATGCGCGGACGTTTTCGCTGGTCGAAGGCCTATCCTGGCTTGATCCCGCGGGACGAACCAGGACTGTAACGGAACTGGATGATTGGCTAGGCGCGCGCGCGGGCGCAGGGCGCATGGCACCGCGCGGATTCCCACAGGACAACCGGTTTACTTGAAGCATGGTTTCCGGCGGACTTTCGACAGAATTTGTAGGCCAGAGACCGCGACTTTTTCGGCTGGCATTCGTGGCGGGCCTTTTGACGGTTCTGACCGTCGGCATTTACAGATTCTGGATGAAAACAAGGCTTCGGCGTTATTACTGGTCATCGATCCGACCGGGCGGCCACCCATTGGAATACGTCGGTGATCCTCTGGAAAAGTTACTTGGTTTCTTTATCGCAGTTGTAATTCTAGCCTTCTACATCGGTGTCGTGAATCTGATCCTGATGTTCATCAGCTTTTCGCTTTTTGACGGAAATACAGTTGCCTATTTGGTGTCGTTTTTAGGGGTCATTCCAATTTGGTTTTATGCGCGGTATCGCGCACGGCGCTACGTATTTGCCCGCACCCGCTGGCGTGGCATTCGTTTCGGCGTCGATCCCGGCGCATGGGGTTATGCGTGGCGCGCGCTTGTTCATTGGGCAATTACGATTCTCACACTCGGCCTGCTTTGGCCGCGAATGACATTCTGGCTCGAAAAGTATCGCTGGGACCGAACTTGGTTCGGGGATCGTCAATTCGATCAGGGCGGTCGCTGGACAGTGCTGTTTTTCGGTTTTCTGCCAGTCTGGCTGATCGCATGGTCACCAATAATTCTGGTCTGGCAAACGGGTGGCGACTCTGAGACTGCACTTGGGTTGGTCGTGCTGAGTCTGCCTTTGATTGGCGCAGCATCCATCTGGTACTTGGTTCGCAGTTTTCGCCTGCTGACCAAGTCGAAGACAGCTGGGGATGTCCAGTTTCGGTCCAATGCCCGAACGCCGCGAGTCTTGGGCATCTACGTGCTTGGATACGCACTGACTTTGCTGGTGACCGGGATTGCAGCGACCGGCGTGTCAGCTCTTTTGCTCGCGTTGGCATTCGCCGGCACTGGCTCGGAATTTTCTTTTGACGAAATTGCTAAAACACTTACACCGGAGACTTGGGTGCAAATTGTTGGTATTACTATGTATTTTCTGGTCTTTATTGCCTGGGGCACGTTTCGACATGTCTTTGTGACACTGCCAATTTGGCGTCACTTCACAGAGACACTTGAAGTTATCGATGATGCGTCGGTTCACTTGATCCGACAGCGTGACCGCGATGCGCATCGCGAGGCCGAGGGGTTTGCCGAAGCACTTGATCTGGGTGCGGCAATATGAGCGATGCGGTGATCAGCACTCCCTTTCACGTTGGTGCCGGTCACGCTCGACCCAAAGGGTTTGCTGATTTTTTCGATGGGATCAGCGCTATCTCTCATCGGGTTGAATTTGAGTTTGACGACGTCTCGCGAACGCTTGTCATACATCAGGCTGAATCGCCGCCATTTATTTGGGCAATTGACGAGTTGCGCGCCATCCCTGATCAGGCAGATAAGAAGAAGCTGGTGCTGACATCAAAGGCGCGGCCTCTGGCTCGCTTGATTTTTTCCGGCGAAACGGAAATAGCTGTTCTTCGCCACAGAGCCCCAAAGCTTTCAGCAAAACCGCCGGTGCGCGGCAAGCGCAGAGTTATTGCCTGGGCCGCTGCCGCGGTTGCCTCGGTGTTCGTCATTGTGTTCGTTTTGGTGCCCGTCATGGCTGATCAACTGGCACGCGTTCTGCCAACTCGCGGTGAACAAGCGTTGGGCGAAGCCACTCTTGAACAAATTCAATCCGCACTCGGCACCGAATATTTGCCCGTCGATTTCTGTTGGACGCCGGATGGGCAAGATGCACTTGATACGATGCTGGCGCGTCTCGGTGGTGGCGAATTGGATTTGCCCTATCTGGTGACGGTCAGCGTTTTGGACCACGAAATGATAAATGCTTTCGCGCTTCCCGGCGGGCAGGTGGTCTTCTTTCGGGGCATGTTGGATGCCGCCAGTTCGCCGGATGAAATTGCCGCGGTTTTGGCGCATGAGATTGGTCACGTCGCCGCCCGTGATCCAACCCGGATTGCGCTTCGCTCTGCCGGTTCGTTGGGAGTGTTGGGCCTTCTATTTGGTGACTTTGCGGGTGGTGCGGTCGTTCTGCTTCTGGTCGAGCAGCTAATTCAAGCCGATTATAGCCGCGAAGCAGAAGCAGCCGCCGATTCATTTGGCATCGAGTTGTTGCTCGATGCTGACGTCGATCCGGGGGCACTTGGGACGCTTTTCCAAAAGATTCTTGATCAATTTGGCAGCGCCAGTGGTATCGCAGCGCATTTTGCATCGCACCCAACCCTGGGCGATCGTATTGCAAACGCCCAAGCGGCAAGCGGGCGCCTGTCGGCGCCTTCGCCAAGTCTGTCAGGCGAAGAATGGCAATCACTTCAAGCGATCTGTGACTAGCTTGCGGTATCCAGCGCTGCGAGGTAATTCCGACCAGTGGCGGTAGGGAGGCACGACGGATGAGACGATCAATTCTTGCGGTGTTTGCCGTGTTCCTGCTGTCGGCCTGCGCTGGAGAGGAAGACCTATCCGTACAGCACCGGCCCCAGAACAAAGACTGGCAGCAATCGTTGCCGTTCATGGTGCGCGCAGATTTCTGGAATGCCCGAGAACACATTCCCGAAGCG
>JBPCWO010000126.1:0-3474 GCA_051009475.1 Boseongicola sp. | reverse complement strand
CAGCAGCACCACCCATGCCCGTACAGGCAAGACCAGCACCGATGTAAGCACCCATTTGTACGACGTCACCTTCCATAGCGAATTCTCCTTACGTTGGAATTGGTGTGATTGTTTGTCCGACTAGTGGTGCGGATGCAGCGCATCCTTCAAATACACGCACGTCAGAATTGCGAAAACATAAGCCTGGATAAACGACACCAGGACCTCGAGAGCGTAGATCGCCGTGATTGCAGCAATCGAGAGCGGCGCGATGGCGACCAGCGCGGCAAAGGCCGCGAAAACTTTGATCACCGCGTGACCCGCCATCATGTTGCCAGCGAGTCGAATCGAGTGGCTGACCGGGCGCACGAAATAAGAAATCACTTCGATCAGCGCCAAGATCGGTCGCAGCACCAATGGCGCAGAACTGATCCAGAATACGCTGAGGAACCCAAAGCCGTGCTTATAAAAGCCCAAGATTGTCACCGCCAGGAACACGGCCATCGCCATGACCGCGGTTACTGCGATGTGGCTGGTGGTCGTAAAGCTCATCGGCAATAGGCCAAGAAAGTTGGCAAAAACGATGAACAAAAATAGCGTCATAATGTAGGGGAAGTATTTCACACCGTCTTTTCCGGCGACGTCTTCCACCATCTTATAAACGAAACCATAGGCCAATTCGGCAATTGACTGGATCCGGTTGGGAACTATGGCGCGGCCACGGGTACCAAGAACCATCAGGGCAACAATAGCCAGAACCGCCAGCCCCATCCAAAGCGTAACGTTTGTTGGAGTATACCAGGCGACGGGATCGCCAGCTTCGCCAAAGAGCGGCTTCACGATGAACTGATCCATCGGGTGGAAGACAAGACCGCTTTCTTCGCCGTGCGTTTCTTCAGCCACCTTCGGCCCCCTTCGTCTTATTGGCCTCAGCTTTAGCCGCTGCCTCTTTTTCAATCTCGCGGGCCGACCGCATCATCGTGCGGATGCCAGCGGCAAATCCCAGTAGCGTGAACACGATCATCAGGAACGGTGCCGTTCCGAAAAGCACATCCAGCCCGTATCCCATGGCAAAGCCGATCCCCAGCCCCGCAACAAGTTCGACCACCATTCGCCAGGCGTGCTGAGCCTGGCTATAGTGTTCGTCCATATGGGGCGTCGGTTCCGCCTTTGGTCGCTTTTCCGCGAGCTTGGCTTCAAGCGCATCCAACTTGGCCTTTGGATCGTCCTGATCGGCTTCGGCCACGGGCCACGCCCCCATGAGAATTCTTGATTGGAGTAGTGCGCAGGCATGCAGGAGTCAATCCGCCCTAAGATTCCAGCAAGCTGCTGTTTTAACACAATAAACTGGATCTATGAAGTTGCGGACCGAAGGCTCGGATATTTAACCGATCAGTTGAGTAATTATCGCGCAAAAAACGCCGATCGATCAGGAACAACCTAGAAAAACGAGGCCAATTCCAAGAAATGGCCGTGAACGGCATCGCAAACATACGTGCGCCCGTGACCGCCAGCGTTAGCCGTATCTGGCATGCTTCGCTTGATGATCACAATCACCAATTAACACGTTTTTTGGCCCGAGATTTCGTGTTGCCCAATTTTAGGTAGTAGTCGCTATCGAACGACAAAAACTGACACTTCAGCATGTTCAGCCAAATATCCGCCGTGCGATGTAAAGAAATAGTCACCCAGAACCGGTACGTGCGACCCGGCGACAACCAAATCCGCATTTGTGGATTTAACCGCTGACATAAGTTGTGAATTCAGCTCGGCGGCCGGGTCGTGAGCCATAACGCTCTTGGCCTCGACTGGCACCTTTTGTGCTACCGATACTTCGCGGGCAAAATTTTCGAGTTTTAGTTCCTGTTCTTCGACGGTTTTGCCGTCCTCGCTCGGAGGGTAGGCACCGACGTGGACAAGATGCAGCGTACCACCGCCGACTTTGGCGAGCGTGCCGGCAATTTCCAAAACTCGCGTAAGTCGATCGACATGCTGAAATTCTACAGGGATCATGATGTTTTTGAACATGTTAGCCTCCTATTCTTGTGACCAATCTGCCCCAGCTAAGGCGAGGCGACTTTAACCCAGATCAAATGCACGGTTTTTCTTGACTGATGGCGGTCGTTGCCGGTTAACACCCGGAATGGCGAACCCGCTCGATACCGTTTTTTCGGCTCTGTCCGATCCGACGAGACGACAAATCCTTGTGATGCTGCTTGAAGACGACATGGCGGTCACCGATGTGGCCGAGCCATTTGAGATGTCTCTGGCAGCGATTTCAAAGCATCTGACGATACTATCGCGTGCCGGTCTGATCGCTCAAGAAAAGCGCGGCCGCGTCAGGTGGTGTAAACTGGAACCTGATGCTTTGCGGGATGCCAGCGTCTGGATGCAGGGATTTGGTCAATTCGAATCTCTGGACCTTGACGCCTTTGAAGCATTTTTGAAGCGCGAATTGGAGGACTCTGATTAGGCGACGCGATCTTCGCGTAGCAAGATCGTCAAGGCGACTATCGTCAACCCGACGCCCGGCAACAGGACTGGAGTCGGCACCGAACCTGAAAGTCCGATTTCCCAAAGTATCACCCAGCTGGGAATCAGATAGGTATAGGCCATCACTTTGGCCGCCTTAATCCTGAAGGAGGCATACTGGACAAGAGCAATCGACGTTCCACTGGCGAATATCACCAGATATCCAAGGACGATCCAGACCAGCATCGGCAAATTGCCCCAATCCGTCGCCATGATCCGAGACACACCGATAACACCAACAAGGACCGCGCCACCGAGCATCGTGCCGAAAGTGAATACCAGCACATGCTCGCCCCGATTTAGAAACGGAACAAGTGGTATGTAGAGCGCGTGCATTGCACAGCCAAAGAAGAAGATGATCTCGCCGCGCCCTACGCGAAATGAGAGTAGGGCCGCAAGATCAGCGCGGAAGATCACCCAAATCGCGCCAATGGCCCCAATGACAAGCGCGATCGCCATACGCCGAGTCGTGAACTGCCGCAGTATCCAAAATGCGAATATCGCTGCCATAAGTGGTGTCAGTGTAAAGACCGCCGCCATCGACACCGGTGTCGCGGACTTCAAGCCTGTGAACATCAGGACAAAATAACCGCCCATCAACCCGCCCAGAACGGCATAGCGCCAAGCAGCGCGGAAGACGTCGCGGTTGAAGGCGCCCCAATACGCGCCAATCGCCCCGATCAACGCGGAGGCCAGTACGAAACGGAGCGCAGTCAGCGCCAGCGGATCAATATCATTCGCCACGCGGCCACCAAGCGAAAATGATCCTGCGACTAACGCCGAAAATGCGAGCATTGCGGCGTGTCCGTGAAGTTCGTCCCGACGGCTGAGTGACGCTAACTCTACCACGATTTTGCGTCTTCTTTCAGATATTTAAGGAATGCCTGGACCTTTGTTGTCCGATGCAAATCAACGTGCGTTACTAGCCAGAGCGGCGACGTCCAAGTTTCCTGCGGATCAAAC
>JBPCWO010000125.1:0-5236 GCA_051009475.1 Boseongicola sp. | reverse complement strand
CATGTGCGCCGGTGATTTTCACCGCACCCGATCCGAAGTCGGGGTCGGGGTACTCGTCAGTGATAATCGGTATCAAGCGCCGATGCTTTTTCGGTCCAACCGGAATTTCGCAGAGTTTTCCAACAATTGGCGCGTAACGCTCATCTGAGGGATGGACTGCAACAGCGCCATCGCCCAGCATCGTTTCGGGCCGTGTGGTGGCGATCGAGATATAGTCGCGGGTCTCGCGCAGCGTGACGTTTCCGTCTTCGTCTTTCTCGACGTATTCGTAAGTCGCCCCGTTTTCGAGCGGGTATTTGAAGTGCCACATGTGGCCATCGACCTCGATATTTTCGACTTCAAGGTCCGAGATTGCCGTTTCGAAATGCGGATCCCAGTTCACCAGGCGCTTGCCGCGATAGATCAGTCCGTCTTCATACATCTTGACGAAGACCCGGATCACCGCGTCGTGGAAGTTGCCGTCTTCGCCTGTCGGTGCGTTTGGTGCACCCGACATTGTAAAGGCAGTGCGCGACCAGTCGCACGAGGCACCAAGACGCTTTAGCTGTTCGATAATCGCGCCGCCTGATTGTTTTTTCCACTCCCAGACTTTTGCGGTGAAGGCCTCGCGTCCCATTTCACGGCGGGACGGTTGCTGGGTTTCGGCGAGCGTGCGCTCCACAACCATCTGGGTGGCAATCCCGGCGTGGTCCATGCCGGGCTGCCAAAGCGTGTCATGTCCTCGCATCCGATGCCAGCGGATGAGAATATCCTGCAGCGTGTTGTTGAAGGCGTGCCCCATATGCAAAACGCCGGTGACATTTGGCGGCGGAATCATAATGGAAAACGCCTCGGACCCTGGTGCCGCGTTGGCCCCGGCCCTGAATGCACCGCTGTCTTCCCAAGCTGCATAAAGCCGCGCTTCGGCTTCGGCTGCATTGAAATTCTTGTCCATCAATTCACGCCTTGTTCGTCGCGCTTCGTTTAGCGTTCCTTGAAGCGAAGGGAAAGCGTCAGAATGCGCGCCGGTCGATCCGGGTCGAGAGGTGAATGAGCGATTCCGAGGAGCGGACGCCGGGAACGTCGCCAATTATGTCAAGCGCGCGATCCAACGCGTCTGTGGTCGGCACGGAAAGCCGCACGATCAGGTCAAATCGCCCGCTTGCGGTGTGCGCAGCACGGACGCTGGGCAGCTTTTCCAGCCGCGAAAGAACCGCGGGCAGAGTCATCGGTTCGATCTGCAAAAGTGCGGTCGCTCGAATGCGTTCTCCGCGAGCCGCCTCTCCGAGGCGGACTGTGTAGCCTGCGATTACGCCATCGCGTTCCAGGCGTTCGAGCCGTGACTGCACGGTTGACCGGGCGAGACCCAGTGAATTCGCGATACTGGCCACCGGCATGCGCGCGTTTTGCGCCAGCAATGACATTAATTTTTCGTCGATTTCGTCGATCTGATAGTTTCTTTCATAAATATACCTGAAAATACACTGAGTTTCGCCGAAAAGCCACTATTAATCGACGGTTGAAGCGCAGATATTGGACGGGCTTAACCGATTGGAATTGTTATGACCCTTGTTCCGGCGCTCTTTGCGACACCGCGCGCGCATCTTTTGACTCAGGAACCGGACCGCCCGGTTCTGTATTTTGCGCCGTCAGTCCTTCAAGCGACAGCGCGGCGATTTCAGGCCGGCTTTCCGGGTCTTGTGACCTATGCCGTCAAGGCAAATGACTCTGAAGAGGTTCTGCAGAACCTCATGACTGCCGGTGTCGATTCTTTCGACGTGGCATCGCCGCACGAAATGGACGCAGTTCGACGCCTGATGCCGGGCGCGACGTTGCACTACAACAATCCTGTAAGGTCAGAGACCGAGATTGCCCACGCCGTCGCGCTGGGCGTCGTGTCATATGCGATCGATGGTCGATCCGAACTTGAGAAGTTGATCCGTGGTGGGGTGCCCCGGAGCGCAGAAATTTCAGTGCGTCTGCATTTACCTGTCGAAGGTGCAGCTTATGACTTTGGTGCCAAGTTTGGAGCAGATCCGGAAGATGCAACTGACATTCTTCGTGCTGTGAAACAGGCCGGATTTGTCCCATCAATGACTTTCCACCCGGGCACACAATGCGCAGATCCCGCGGCCTGGGCTGACTATATCGCGGCCTGTGCCAAAGTAGCGAAGGATGCTGGAACAAAACTTGGCCGTTTGAACGTTGGCGGCGGTTTCGCGGCGCACAGAACTGGTGCAGCCCCTGATCTGGAAGCGATTTTCTGCGACATTGGCCGCGCCGTTAAAGTTGCCTTCGGCAACGATGCGCCAGAGCTTGTCTGTGAACCCGGCCGCGCAATGGTGGCTGAGGCCTTTACGCTGGCTGCGAGGGTGAAAACCATTCGCGAGGATGGTTCGGTCTTCCTAAACGACGGCATTTACGGTGGTCTGGCTGAGGCACCAATCCTTGGAAACGTCGACCGGATCGAAATTGCCAGTGCGGATGGCCAAAGGCACGGGGCTCCGAAGGCGCGCGTTGTATTCGGTCCGACCTGTGATAGCCTTGACCGGTTGCCTGGCACTATTGATTTACCCGCGGATTTGGTCGCCGACGACTGGGTATTGTTCCACGGTTTGGGCGCATATTCTACGGCAACCGTGACCCGCTTCAATGGCTATGGCGCTATCCAAATTGTCACAACGAATTCGCTTCGCTAAGGCTGGACACTGCTGGCAACCCAATTAGGCTTCGATCAGGAAACTGACGGAGCTGAATATGGAAAAGTTTGGGCGCGCGCGGCCGCACAAACGGGTGGAAGACCAACGCTTCATCACCGGTAGCGGCAAGTATATTGCTGATGCTGCTCCGAAAAATGCTCTGCACGCCGTCTTTGTGCGAAGCATGGTGGCACACGGCAAACTTGATCCCGTTAATCTTGACGATGCTCGCGCGATGCCCGGTGTCCGTTTGGCATTATCGGCCACAGATCTGCATGACCTGGATGTCACCGGCCGGATGAACGCCAGTATATTGGCAAAAAATGTGGAAGGCGGCAGAGGCGCCGACCCGCGCCGACCATTTTTGGCTGAAGATCGGGTCCGGTTTGTGGGTGAGCCAATCGCAGTTATCGTCGGGGAAACGCTCGAACAAGCAAAGGATGCGGCCGAAGCAGTGATACCCGAGATCACGGATCTTGCACCGAAGGTCGATGTCGATGCGGGCGGAGAGACGATACATAGCGAGGCCGAGAACAATGTCGCCTTCGACTGGAGACTTGGCGATGCGACACAAGTCGAAAAGGTCTTTTCTTCCGCAGTTCACGTAGTTCGAACGCGCATCGAGGATAACCGGATCATCTCGAATTCGATGGAAACTCGAGGGGCGATTGCCCAGTGGGATGGTAAACGGTTGCATTTCTCATTTGGCGGCCAGGCGGTTTGGGATACCAAAAAACAACTGGCCAAGCACTTGAACCTCGAGCGCGACCAGGTTCGCGTGACGATACCGGATGTTGGCGGCGGATTCGGCACGAAGGGGATGGATTATCCGGAATACATTGTGATCTCGGTCGCGGCACGCGAACTGTGCGGTACGGTCATTTGGATATCTGACCGAACCGAAGCCATGTTGACCGATAACGCCGGTCGCGACCTGGTGTCCGAAACAGAATTGGCCTTCGACGAAGGTCATCGGATAATCGGCTATCGCGTCGACACACTCTGCAATCTAGGCGCCTATAATTCTCAGTATGCGCAACCAATCCAAACTGAGCTTTTTGCGAAAGTTGCCTCTGGCGTTTACGATGTTCGGGATGTTTTCCTAAGATGCAGGGGCATTTTCACCAATACAGTCCAGGTCGACGCCTATAGAGGCGCCGGTCGGCCCGAGGCGATCTTTGCGTTGGAACGTTCGATGGACAACGCGGCAAGGGTGCTAGGAGTTGATCCAATTGAGTTAAGGCAAAAAAGCTTTATTCCAACGGCTAAATTCCCTTACAAAACCGCGCTCGCGGACACATACGATGTCGGGGATTTTGGCCGGGTATTGAGTCGCGTCCGAAAAGAAGCCGATTTCGACGGTTTTGACGCACGCCGAACGGCATCGAAAAAGGACGGCAAGCTTCGCGGGATCGGGCTTTGCTATTACATCGAGTCGATTCTTGGCGACAAAAAAGAAACCTCTGCTGTCGAGTTTAACGACGACGGAACAGTCACTCAATTTGTGGGGACTGTCTCAAACGGGCAAGGGCACGAGACTGTTTTTTCGACATTCCTGTCTGACCACACCGGGATACCGATTGAGAGGATAAGACTTGTACAAGCGGATTCTGATCGGATCAAAAAAGGTGGTGGAACTGGAGGGTCGCGTTCAGCAACCGTACAGTCAACGGCATTGCTGAGAACGGTTTCAGTTGCGAAGGAAGCTTTCTGCGAGTTTCTTTCCAAGCAAAACGATAGTGCCGATGTCGAGTTCGACGACGAACGGTTTAGAATATCCGGCTCCAACGAAACTCCATCGATGTTGGAGGTTGCGGATATTGCGCGGGCAGAGGGGCGAACGGATCTTCTTCGCTTTGAAGAGGAGATCGAGCTTGATGCGCGTTCGTTCCCAAACGGAGCTCACGTCGCCGAGGTCGTAATTGACCCCGAGACCGGAGTGTGCGTGCTTGACCGATACACAGTCACTGATGATTTTGGAAACTTGCTCAATCCAATGCTTGTCGAAGGCCAAATCCACGGCGGCGTTGCACAAGGTGTTGGGCAGGCGTTGACCGAGCACGTGGTTTACGATGAAGACGGGCAACTATTATCGGCGTCATTCATGGATTACGCGATGCCAAGGGCAGCCGATTTGCCTATGATCAAGTTTAGTACTGAACCGACACCATCCACCACTAACCCATTGGGAATGAAAGGTTGTGGCGAGGCCGGGACTGTTGGTGCACTTGCTGCAGTTGCAAACGCCGTTGCGGACGCAGTTTCGCCACTCGGTGTTCCCGACGTTCAAATCCCGTTTACCCCTGAGCGCGTATGGCGAATTTTGGAATCTTCAAAGACGGCGGCGCAATAATTCTCACGATGATTTTCATAGAAACGTAAACGAGACGTGCGTACCTGAATTTCATGAAAGTGCCGCAAAAATACCTGTTAATTCTGATTAACGCGGATTCATGTCGCTGAGAGAGCGTATACGTGGCCTATTGGGCTTTATCCGTCGGACTGAGCGGTCGGTACCGAAATTCAGTCGTGATCCGATTGATCACGTCGTGCTTGTG
>JBPCWO010000124.1:0-2620 GCA_051009475.1 Boseongicola sp. | reverse complement strand
GCGCTCCTTCTCCAGGCGATAACGGATCAAATCGGCGATTGTGCCAATGCGCACGTTGTGTTCGCGAGAGAATCTCTCGAGATCAGGACGCCGGGCCATGCTGCCATCTTCATTGAGGATTTCGACGATCGCAGCCGCTGGCTCCAGTCCGGCGAGCCGCGCCAGATCGCAACCTGCCTCCGTGTGCCCCGCCCTCGTCAATACGCCGCCCGGCTGTGCCATAACCGGGAAAATATGTCCGGGTTGGCAAAGATGTTCCGGCCTGGCGTCCGGCGCGACGGCAACCTGCACCGTTCGAGCGCGATCATGTGCAGAGATGCCGGTAGTAATCCCTTCCGCCGCTTCAATCGAAAGCGTGAAGTTGGTTGCATGCCGTTGATCCGTGTCATCCACCATCAGCGGCAATCGAAGTTGCGCGCAGCGTGCTCTTGTTATCGTTAGACAGATCAGGCCGCGCCCGTATCGCGCCATATAATTGATATCTTCTGGCCGAACCTTCTCGGCCGCCATCAGCAAATCACCTTCGTTTTCGCGGTTCTCGTCATCGACCATGATGACCATTTTGCCCTCGCGAATATCAGCAATGATCGATTCGATATCGCTAAACGCTGTCCCGGTCGCGCTCGGATGCAGAGTAGTGTTGTCAGACATAGCCATGTTCTCGCAAAAAATCTTTGTTGATGCCCGGTTCTTCGCCACCATCCAGCAGCCGTTCAAGATAGCGTGCCACCAGATCGACTTCGATATTGACCGCCGTGCCATTTCTGTATGCGCCGATGATGGTTGCATCTGCCGTATGCGGGATAATATTCACTGTGAAAGTATTCTCCGATACTTCATTTACGGTAAGGCTGACACCATCCACGCAAATAGCGCCTTTTTTGGCAACGTAGCGCATGTAGTCGCGCGGTATTTCTACAACCAGTCTAACCGAGCGGGCATCAACTTCGCGAGCCCCGATCAGGCCAACGCAGTCGACATGGCCGCTAACGAGGTGGCCCCCCAATCGCTCCCCAAGACTAAGTGAGGGTTCTAGATTGACCTTGTCCCCAACGTCGGCACCGGCCAGCGCGGTGACATTCATGGTCTCCAGCGACACATCCGTCACAAACCCGCCAGACGTGTAGTTCACCGCAGTGAGGCAAATGCCGTTAACGGCGATACTTTCGCCAATGTCGAATTCCGCCCAATCCAAGTCCGGTGACTCAATGGATAGCCGAAAATCGCCGCCCTTTGCGTCGATTTGCGCGATCTTGCCGCACGCCTTGATGATTCCAGTGAACATTGGCCTTGCCTATTGGCCCGGTGTTGCTGTGATTTTCAGGTCCGCACCAATTTTTCGCACATCGACAATGGTCAGCTCCCTGCGCTCAGCGAGTCCCTCCCATGCGGGAGTCGAAAACATACCGCGGGTTTCGCTACCCATGATATGTGGCGCCTGGTAAATAACAATCTCATCTGCAAGTCCGCGATCGAGCAGGCTTCCCGCCAACACCGGCCCGGCTTCGACCAGCATATCGTTGATACCGTCCGATCCGAGCTCCCGCAGTACCCGTGCAACATCGATCCGATTGCCCTCTTCTGCAATCAGTGAAACCTGCGCGCCCGCCTGCTCCAGATCCCCGCGTCTTGAATCGTCGCAACAAAATACCTGCGTTTGGCCAGGTTCGTTTAACAGGCGGGCATCCGCCGCCATTCTCAAGCGGCTGTCCAAAACAACGCGTAGCGGTTGCCGTCCCTCGTTTTTGATGTCCTGATCGCGTACCGTCAAGGACGGATCATCCGCCATTACCGTTGCAACGCCAGTCATAATCGCGCCACTAGCCGCGCGTAACTTTTGCACGTCAGCACGAGACTCAGGGCTGGTTATCCAACGGCTTTCGCCACTTTTCATTGCGGTTCGTCCATCGAGGCTCGCCGCGATCTTCAACGTAACGAATGGACGTCCCGTTTCAAAGCGCGAAAAGAATCCCCTGTTCAATGCCCGCGCGGATTTCTGCATCAAACCGAATTCGGTCGCTACACCGGCAGCGCGCAAACTGGCGAAACCTTTGCCGTCGACATCGGGATTTGGATCCGCCACCGCTGCAATGACTTTGGCAACGCCAGCGTCGGCCAGTGCGGATGAACAGGGTGGTGTCTTGCCGTGGTGCGAGCAAGGCTCGAGCGTCACATAGGCAATAGCGTCGCGTGCGGCCTCGCCCGCATCCTCCAGAGCATCGATCTCGGCGTGCGCCTGTCCTGCTTTTTGGTGCCAACCGCGACCGACAATCTCGTCATTGCGAACTAGCACGCAACCTACGCACGGATTTGGCTGTGTCGTGTATTTGCCACGTCCCGCCAGACGCAACGCGTGCGCCATGTATTCGTAGTCTGCGGGGCGGAAATCACTCATAACCAATTTCTTGCTGACCTATTTCTTCTTGCCAAATAATTCCGGCAATAGCGACATCTGCTCGCGAGCGGCACTTGCGTCGGAGATTTCTTGCAGACGCTTAATCTCATCCTGAAATTCGGTGACATCCTGAAAACTTCGATACACGGACGCGAATCGGACGTAAGCCACTTCATCGAGTTCCCGCAGCTCCTCCATAACCAGCTCACCAACTAACCTGGATGG
>JBPCWO010000123.1:0-2648 GCA_051009475.1 Boseongicola sp. | reverse complement strand
CGGTAACAACATGTCCGAAGGGCCTAATCCCTCGGGTTTCTTGGGAGGGACACCGGTATGTTGATTGGCCTTTTATTGGTCGCGGTGGTCGTTGGATCAGTTTTATTTCACGTCTACAGTCCGTGGTGGTGGACCCCTATCGCTTCGAATTGGGGTTATATCGACACCACCCTCGTCATCACGTTTTGGATCACCGGCGCAGTATTTGCTGCCGTTGTGTTGTTCATGGCTTATTGTGTCATTCGCTTCCGTCATAAGGAAGGACGAGTTGCTGACTATGAACCAGAGAACAAAAAACTAGAGCTTTGGCTGACGGTCATCACTGGTGTCGGTGTCGCCGCAATGCTTGCACCGGGACTGATAGTTTGGGGGCAGTTTGTCACGGTCCCCGACGAAGCGACCGAGGTCGAAGTAGTGGCTGCGCAATGGCAATGGAGCTACCGGTTGCCGGGCGAAGACGGCAAACTTGGGCAGGCCGACAATCGATTGATAAGTGGTGACAATCCGCTTGGGATTGATCCAAGAGATCCAAATGGCGCCGATGATGTCGTGATTGAGGCTGACGATCTACACCTACCGATCGACAAGCCGGTGCACGTTCTGCTTCGATCGGTGGATGTCCTGCACGATTTTTATGTTCCCGAATTCCGCGCCAAGATGGATATGGTCCCCGGTTCGATCACGTATTTCTGGTTCACTCCGACGCGGACTGGAGAATACGAGGTTCTTTGCGCTGAACTTTGCGGCGTAGGCCATGGGATCATGCGCGGATTTGTATTGATCGATAGCGAAGAAGACTATCAAGACTGGCTATCGGACCAATCGACCTATTCGGAATTGGCCGGCGTTCCCACCGAAGGTGGAGAAACGCGGTTGGCAAGCCAATGAATTGTACCGGGGCAAAAGAAATGAAATCGTCGCATCACTCAGCTGCTGATAGCACGGGCTATATGCAAAAAGGAGGATCATGAATGGTTGACGTTCCAACTCCGCTTCCGCCGGATGTTCCGCCTGCAGAGGTGCCCGACGTTGAGCTGTACCATCCGAAATCCTATTGGACCAAATACATCTTTGCGCAAGACGCCAAAGTCATTGCGATCCAATATTCCTGCACGGCGATTGCCATCGGTTTGGTCGCTCTTGTTCTTTCTTGGTTAATGCGGCTTCAGCTGGGTTTCCCGGAGCTCTTCGATTTCATCACGCCTGAGGCCTACTACCAGTTCGTCACGATGCACGGGATGATCATGGTGGTCTATTTGCTGACGGCGTTGTTCCTTGGTGGGTTTGGCAATTACCTTATTCCGCTCATGGTTGGTGCCAGAGACATGGTGTTTCCTTACGTCAATATGCTGAGTTTCTGGGTCTACTTGTTGGCGGTATTGGTTTTGGTCGCGAGCTTTTTCGTACCAGGTGGTCCGACCGGTGCGGGCTGGACGCTATATCCGCCGCAAGCGATCCTGAGCGGCACGCCGGGTTCAGCCGAAGGCGACCTGGGCATCATCCTGATGCTGGTTTCACTAATTTTGTTCATCATCGGATTTACCATGGGCGGCCTGAACTATGTCGTCACGGTTTTGCAGGGTCGCGCGCGTGGAATGACGTTGATGCGGATGCCACTAACCGTTTGGGGCATATTTACCGCTACTGTCATGGCGCTTTTGGCGTTTCCGGCACTTTTGGTCGCGTCGATCATGATGCTGTTCGATCGGCTTTTGGGGACAAGTTTCTTCATGCCGGCCCTAGTCGAATTTGGTGAACAACTGCAGTACGGCGGTGGTAGCCCAATTTTGTTCCAGCATCTGTTCTGGTTTTTTGGGCACCCTGAAGTGTACATCGTTGCCTTGCCAGCTTTCGGAATAGTATCGGATTTGATTTCGGTTCACGCCCGAAAGAACATTTTTGGCTATCGAATGATGGTCTGGGCGATTGTCGGAATCGGCGCACTTAGCTTTATCGTTTGGGCGCACCACATGTACGTCAGTGGAATGCACCCCTATTTTGGCTTCTTCTTTGCCACGACGACGCTAATTATTGCGATCCCGACGGCTATCAAAGTCTATAATTGGGTGCTTACCTTGTGGCGAGGTGACATTCACTTGACCATTCCAATGCTCTTTGCGCTTGGGTTCATTGTGACCTTCGTTAACGGTGGGCTGACCGGCCTGTTCCTAGGTAACGTCGTTGTCGATGTTCCGCTGTCTGACACGATGTTCGTGGTTGCGCATTTTCATATGGTGATGGGCGTGGCTCCGATCATGGTGATCATGGGCGCGATTTACCATTGGTACCCGAAGATGACTGGTCGGATGTACAATGAAGCAATGGGCCAGTTTCATTTCTGGATCACCTTTGTCGGCGCCTATGCCATCTTTTTCCCGATGCACTATGTTGGATTGGTTGGGGTTCCGCGGCGCTATCCCGAGTTGGGGGACCCGGCTTTTGTCACCCAAAGTGTGGATGGCCTGAATGCCTTTATCAGCTTGGCGGCATTCGCCGTGGGATTTGCGCAAATTGTGTTCCTGTTCAACATGTATTGGAGCTTGCGCAACGGCCGCGAAGCTGGCGGTAATCCATGGCGCGCAACGACTCTGGAGTGGCAAACCGCAGATACTCCACCTGCGCATGGAAATTTTGGCGACGAGCTGCCC